>JACREH010000029.1 GCA_016218345.1 Gammaproteobacteria bacterium
ACCTTAGTCCGGCTATATCAAGTTGGGTGCCGTCTTCATCATGCTATCTTCAACGAAGAGTTTTTTTTCGCCCACTACAGAGCAGAGCCATGGGCTCGCGGCCCTTGGCGTGCTCCTCCTTCTAGCAGTTTCGGCGTTGTCACTGCTGGCTGCGCCGCTGGTTATGCCAGAGAGTTACTCATGGTTATCGAATACAACTAGTGAGTCCGGCGCACAGGGTGTCGCAGGTGCTTGGCTCGCACGACTCGGGTTTCTCACATTCGGATTGGCGGTGTTGTTGCTGACCGCATCCTTGAGGTCCGTGTGGGCACGTGGCGCGAATTGGCTGCATGCGGCCTTCGGTGTGTTTATGATAGCGACGGCTGCCTTCTCCCATCGACCTTGGGTAGTTGACGCCGCCTTCGATCCTATCGAAGACTTCTTACACTCGTTCACAGCTACGGCGATGGGCTTCGCGTTCGCGTTAGGGGTCTTGGTGCGGTTACTCCAACGAGAAAGGCACGGCTTGTGCAGTCGGGCATTCGATATTACAGCTCTGGTAACCGCGACCGTCATTCCTATCTTGATGGTCTACCTGCCGACAATGGATGGCCTGGTTCAGCGACTCATGTTTCTAACAGCGTATCTCTGGTATGGAAACGAAGCACTACTAGTTCGTGCGCCTGGAAGAGGAGCACCCAACAAACCCTTGGAGTCGACGCGGTGATACGGTGCGCCGTTTCCTGTAATGTCTGTGGCCGCGCGGCTTAAGGGTGGCGTTATACATTTTTCCGCCCCCATCGTTATCCCCCTAACCACGAGAAATCGCCATGAGTTTTAAAAACGTCGAAGTCAAAAAGCAGGCCAACGTCTACCACGAAGGCCGCGTGACCAGCCGCACCGTCATCACCCCGCAGGGCGAGATGAAAACCCTCGGTGTCATGCTGCCCGGCGTGTACCGCTTCAGCACCCAGGCGCCCGAGACCATCGACGTCACCCAGGGGCATTGCCGGGTGAAACTCGCCGACCAGCCGCACTGGGACAACTACCAGGCCGGACAGAGCTTCGATGTCCCGGCCAATTCGCACTTCGAGATCGAGGTCGTGGATCTGTTGGATTACGTCTGCCATTTTGGTTCATGATTGAACCAAGGGCCACGCGCCCAGGATGGCGCGGTTGTGGTTTCGGTTGAGCAGCTTCACTACCCGGCCGGGAATTCTCTGATCTATACATAAAGCTCGCGGGCACGATCGAGAAACTCGGCGTAACCGAGATAGTGACTGCCGTCGCAGGAAAAATTCAGCCCCACCAAGCCATTGATCACGTTGAGCGAGCCGGAGCGCAGATACATTTGCGGATCCATGCCACGCAGCCGCTTGAACTCGGCAAGCACCAGTGGGATCACGGTTGTCGGCACGACCGCCATTTGTGTGTAGGCCACGCACGGATAGGCCAAACAGAGATTTGGATCGAGAAACTCCTCTTTGATATGCACGCGGTAACGCAAAGGATCCTGCAACAACCATAGAGTGACCTGGCCGCTCGAAAAATGCACCTTGGCGTGAAACACGCCGTGTTTCAGGATCAGGGTTTCGACATGCATGAGCACTTCATCCAGGTGCGCATCGAACTCGCTGGCGATTCGTTCTTGGTCGAAGACAAACTGTCGAACGGAAGGATCGCCGCGAATTTGCAGCCAGCGTTTTTGCAGCAAACTAATTTCCTCGTATCAAATCGTGCACCGTGGCTAGAACTGCCAGTCGGCCTGTAGCCAGACCTTGTCTATGTCCCTGGCGAGCGCCGCCGGCGCCGGATTACGTGTCTGGTTCGGGCTGTTGGGATCGCCGTTGTAGGCCGCGTATTTCGCGGTCAGGGTGAGGTTTTTATCGAGCTTCTTCGAGGCCAGGGCGTTCCACTCCGAGCCATAGCGGTAACCGAGGTTATCGGACGAGTAGTCGTGATAGATCGCGAGCAGATTCACCCCCAGCCATGCGCCGCCCACGCTGATATAGGCGTCCTTGATACCGTCCTTCGGCGTGGTCAGAAACTTATCGGCCCAGCCGTTGAACGCGTGCAGCGTGGCGAGCGGCGTGGCGAAGCCGTACACGCCGTCGCCGCTCAAGAGTTCATAATTGAACTTGATTTGCACACCGCCGAGATCGACACCGAGCATGGCGTAACCGTAGTCGGCGTCAACCGTGGAGGCGCCGTCTTTGTAATCGCTCTGTTTGGCGTACTCCGCGGTGTACAGCAGTTTCGTGCCGCCGAGCGGATAACCGCCGTCAAAACGCACGCCCAGGGTCTTGTTGGAGGCGGTGATTGGAAACGGCTGCCCCGGTTCATAATCCAGGAAGTACCCGTAACCGACCAGCGCTCCGGCCTTGAGACCCTTATAGGCGACGTTCAACAACTCACCGTTCATCTCCACGTCGCTCAACGTGGGGTGTTTCTCGCTGAAGATACGATTGGCGTTGTCCACGTGCGCGAACGAGATTACCGTGCTCGGTAACGAGCTGTTCACAAGCGAGAACGCATCGTAGGTCTGCTCGTTCTGCCGCCAGCCGACGTTGCCGATGAAACGGTGATTGTCATAGATGATGGCCTGGCGGCCGTATTTAAACGTGGTCCCGGGAATCCCCTTGAAGCTCAGGTAGGCCTGGTTGACCTCCGTGTCCGCCGGGTCGGCCACCACCGGGTACTGAGTAAGGCCATTGATCGTGCTGTTGTAACGCTCGTTGCCGACCACGTGCACGTCCTCGAACTGCACAAAGCCGCCGAACCCATGATAGTCGCCGGTGGTATACCCCAGCACGGTGCGCATCGTCGAGGCCCCGGCCTTCTCGGCGACGCCCTCCTGGTCGACCCATTCGTAACGGTAACGCAGATTGGCGGACACCTTACCGCCGGTCAGGGCGTCGGCCAGCGAGTCGGCGGCCGATGCCGGAACGGCGAGTGCCGCCAGACATGCGACCGTCAGTGCGCCGCGAACGAATGGTTGATAGTTGGCGTTGTTATTGCGTTTCATGAAAAAAATCTCCCGAGTTTGAATTGGACATGGTTATCGCCGGAACGAATTGCTTACGCGGCCCGGTCTTGGCGTTCGTACAGAAACCGCAACACTTCGCCGCGCAGACACAAGTAGCGCGGGTCCTGAAGCAGTTCCAGACGCTGGCGGGGCCGCGGCAAATCGATGTCGAGAATCTGGCCGATGGTCGCGGCCGGGCCGTTGGTCATCATCACGATACGGTCGGACAGCAGCACCGCCTCGTCCACGTCGTGCGTTACCATGATCGTGGTGCAGCCGGTGGCGGCGACGATGCGCAGGATCTCGTCTTGCAAATGGGCGCGGGTGAGCGCGTCGAGCGCCCCGAGCGGCTCGTCCAGCAGCAGCACCTTGGGTTGCATGGACAGCGCGCGGGCGATGCCGACGCGCTGCTTCATGCCGCCCGAGATCTCGTGCGGGTACTTGTGCGCGGCGTGCACCAGGCCCACCAGTTCCAGGGCCTCGTGGGTGCGGCGCTGCAAATCGGCCTTGGCTTCCTGGGACTTGAACACGCGTTCGACCGCGAGATAGACGTTCTCGAAACAGGTCATCCACGGCAACAGCGAGTGATTCTGGAACACCACCGAGCGATCCGGCCCGGGCCCGGCGATCTCGCGGCCGGCGCACACCAGCACGCCGCCCGAGGACTCGGTAAGCCCGGAGATCAGATTCAGCAGCGTCGACTTGCCGCAGCCCGAATGGCCGATGATCGACACGAACTCGCCCTGGCGAACGGCGAGATTCACGTCACGCAGCGCCACGAACCGGCCGCTGCGAGTGTCGAACACCTTCTGGACGTTTTCCAGCAATACGTAACGTTGTTCCACGGTTCACCCCTGATATTCGAAGCGTTTGGCGACCAGCACCAGCGCCTGCTCTAGCAGCAGACCGACGATGCCGACCACGAAGATCGCGATGATGATGTGTTCGACGTTGAGGTTGTTCCACTCGTCCCACACCCAGAAACCGAGGCCCACGCCGCCGGTGAGCATCTCGGCCGCGACGATCACCAGCCAGGCGACGCCGATGGACAGGCGCACACCGGTCAGCATGTACGGCAGCACCGCCGGGAACAGGATCTTGCTGAACACCTTCCATTCGTTGAGCCGCAGCACCCGCGCCACATTCAAATAGTCCTGCGGCACGCGCGTCACGCCCACGGCGGTGTTGATGATCATCGGCCAGATGCTGGAGATGAAAATCACCCAGATCGCCGCCGGCTGTGCCTCCTTGAACACGTACAGGCCGATCGGCAACCAGGCGAGCGGCGACACCGGTCGCAGCAGGCTGATGATCGGCGCGCTCATCCGGTTCAGAAAAGTGAACCGGCCGATCATGAAACCGAACGGAATGCCGATCAGCGCCGCCAGGCCGAAGCCGATCGCGACACGCGCCAGCGAATGCAGCACATTCCAGCCGATGCCCTGGTCGTTCGGACCGTTCTGATAGAACGGATTGCCGAACACTTGCTGCGCCGAATCCCAGGTCTTGACCGGTCCGGGCAGACCGCTGAGCGTGGAGATTTGCGCCCACAGCAGCACGAACAGCACCAGCCCGAGCGCCGGTGGCACAACGTAGCGCAGCGCCGCCAGTAATTGCGGGGCATAGCGCGGCAACAACGGCAGGTTTTTTTGGACCGCCGCCGCTGCACCGGCCTCCACGGCCGGCGCGGCGTGCGCATCCACGTGCTTCGACATTTCTACCTTCGCCTTCAGTTTCACAACCGCCATGACACGCCCTCCTCTCGTTTACGCCTTGACCTTGAAACCGTTGGCATAGGCCTTCGGGTCCTTGCCGTCCCACACCACGCCGTCGATCAGCTTGCTCACGCGCATCGGGTTGGACGGCACCGGCACCTTGGCCAGCGCCGCGGCTTGTTTGTAGAATTCGATCTGGTTCACCTGCTTGGCGACAGCGAGATAGTCCGGATCGGTCTTGAGCAGGCCCCAGCGCTTGTGCTGGGTCAGGAACCACATGCCGTCCGACAGGTGCGGGAAGTTCACGAATCCGTCGTTGTAGAACTTCATGTAATTGGGATCCTTCCAGCTCTTGCCGTTGCCGTTGTCGTAATCGCCCAGGAAACGTCCGAGGATCACCTCTTCCGGCGCGTTCACATATGACTTGCTGGCGATGATCTGGGCCACCTTGGCGCGGTTGGCGGTGGCATCGATGAACTTCGAGGCCTCAAGGACCGCCGCCATCATGGCGCGCGTGGTGTTCGGATATTTTTTGGTGAACTCCAGACTCGTGCCCAACACCTTTTCAGGATGATCCTTCCAGAGATCCTGGGTGGTGATGGCGGTGAAACCGATCTTGTCGTAGATGGCGCGCGCCCCCCACGGCTCGCCGACGCAGTAACCGTCCATGTTGCCGACGCGCATGTTGGCCACCATCTGCGGCGGCGGCACGACGATGGTCTTGACGTCGGTCATCGGGTTGATGCCGTAGGTCGCCAACCAGTAATAAAGCTCCATGGCGTGCGTGCCGGTCGGGAAGGTCTGGGCAAAGGTGTACTCGCGCTTCTCCTTGGCGATCAGCGCCTTGAGCTTGGCGCCGTCGGTGGCGCCTTTTTCCTTGAGCTGATTGGAGAGCGTGATCGCCTGGCCGTTGTGATTGAGTCCCATGAGCACGGCCATGTCTTTCTTCGGCCCGCCGACGCCGAGCTGCACGCCGTAGATCAGGCCGTAGAGCACGTGCGCAGCATCGAGCTCGCCGTTCACGAGCTTGTCGCGCACCGCCGCCCAGCTGGCCTCCTTGCTCGGCGTGATCTTGATGCCGTACTTCTTGTCGAAGCCCATCTCCGAGGCGATCACCACGCTCGCGCAGTCGGTGAGCGGAATGAAGCCGATCTTGACCTCGGTCTTCTCCGGCGCGTCCGAGCCCGCCGCCCAGGCGCCGGCGCGCAGCCCCGGCGTCAGTCCGGACAACCCGGCGGCGCCGAGCGCCGCGGCACCGGCCTTGAGAAATCCGCGGCGCGACAGACCGCCGTTGTTCGTGTCTTTTTTGCGTTGCATGTCATTCTCCGATTGTGAAAAATAAAAAGGCGCCCATCCCCCCGAGATAGCTCTCGGATTGATGGACGCCGTTGTCCAGTTTGCCGGCCGCCGTTGGCCGGGCTTATCTAGTGCGTTAGCAAATCGCGTGCCACTGTCTGTACCCGCGGAATCAGCGGTTTCCCAGACTGTTCCTGTCCAACCGACCGGCTCCGTTGCACCACTTCGGTGAGCCGAATCCGTCGGCGCTTGAAAATGGCGCAGCGGGCAGCCTGCTTATACCTGCGTCAGCAATTCCTCGGCGGCGACGATGACCTGGGCCACGTCGAGCAACCGTTTGCCGCGATCCATCGCCAGTTTGCGCAACGCCCGGTAGGCCTCGTCCTCGGTGCAACCGCGCTGCCGCATCACGATGCCCTTGGCGCGCTCGATGAGTTTGCGCTCGGTTAGGTTGGCGTTGGCCTTCTCCAGGTCGCGCTTGAGGATCTGATACTCCCGGAAACGCGCGATCGCCACGTCGATCACCGGCTTGATCCGCTCGCTCGCCAGGCCGCGCACCACGTAGGCGCTGACCCCGGCCTGCATGGCGGCGCGAATCTTGGCGCTGTCCTCGTCGTGAGTGAAGATCACCACCGGGCGCGGCTGGTCGCGGCTGATGCAGCACAGATGCTCGAGCGTGTCGCGATCCGGGGACTCCGTGTCGATGATGATCACGTCCGGCTGGTGCTCGCGCACCTGCGCCGACAGATCGCCGCCCGCCCCCGCGCAGCACACCACGCGATAGCCGGCGTCCAGCAGAGCGTGTTCCAGAAACACCGCGCGCTTGGAGCTTTCGTCCACCAGCATTACCTGCATCCCGGCTGTGCCCGGCCCGGTGCCGCCGTCGTGCGCGATCATTTCTGCGAGACCAGCAGTCGCTCGACCGTCACGACGTTGTGCGAGATTTCTCCCAGGCGTTTGCCGTTTTCCAAGGCCATCTTGCGCAGCGCCGCGTGCGCCGCATGATCCGACAGGTTGCGGCGCTGCATCAGAATACCCTTGGCTCGCTCGATCATGCGACGCTCGGCGAGCTTGGCCAGCGCCTCGTCGCGCTGGTTGCGCAACGACTGGAGTTCGGCAAACCGCGCGAATGCCGCCTCCAGCACCGACGCGATGCGCGCGGCCTGGAAACCGTCGACCACATAGGAGCTCACCCCGGCCTTTATCGCCGCACGGGTGGCCTGGCTGTCGCTGCGCGCGGCGAACACCACCACCGCGCACGGCAGCTGCTCGTCCAGCCGGCGCAGTTGTTCTAGGAAGTCGGGCGACGGCGCGGCCAGTTCGGCAATAACCGCATCCGGCCGCGCGCTTTGCGCGTAGAACAGCAGATCGTCGTCCGGGCCGATGGTGGCCACCACCCGGTGGCGCGCCGCCGCCAGCGCCCGCTCGATCTGCAGGGCGCGTTCGTGGCGTTCGGTGACCAGCAGAATTCGTAATCGCATCATGTGAGGCAGTTTCCGGGCGACATTACCAACCACCCATAGCAACCGCCGTGCCACACCGGGAAATCTGAATATTCTCTTTAAATCAGATAGTTATCAGAAAACCCGAAAACCGCGTTTGCACCAAGACGGGCGGGGCAGGTGGAATCGTGAACCAGATTGGTACAGAGCCGCGATCAACCCTGCAATAAAATCTTCTCGGCCTCGTCCAGGGCGTCGGGCGCACCGTACAACACCAGCACGTCGCCGGACTTGAGCTTGGTGTCGGCCGTCGGTTGCGGCCCGCGAATACCGCCGCGTCGCACCGCCGTCACCACCACGCCGGCGGCGTCGAGGTGCAGATCGGCCAGACGCCGGCCGACCGCATGGGCCTCGGACAACAACGTCACCGAATGCAGACGCTCCTGGCCGGCATCGGCCTCCTCCGGGCTGTCCGCCTCCTCGCCCCGAAAGATGCCGCGCAACATCCGGTAACGGTCCTTGTGCACGGCGCGCAACTGCTTGACGACACGCCCCACCGGCACGCCGACCGCGACCAGCACGTGCGAACCCATCATGAGGCTGCCCTCCAGGCTCTCGGCGACGACCTCGGTGGCACCGGCGGCGCGCAGCTGTTCGAGCTCGTGGTCGTCCTTGGTGCGCACGATCACCGGCAGGTCCGGACGCAGGCTGTGCACCACCTCGAGCATGCGCAGCGCCGAGGGCGTGTCGGCGAAGCTGATAGCGAGCGCACGCGCCTGCATGAGCCCGGCGGCCAGCAGCACATCGCGGCGCACGGCGTCGCCGTACACCACCGGCTCGCCGGCGTCGCGCGCGTCGCGCACCCGCACCGGATCGAGATCGAGCGCCACCGAGGGAATTTCCTCCTGCTTCAGCATCCATGCCAAATTCTGGCCGCTGCGGCCGTAACCGGAGATGATCACATGACCCTGCGCGGCCCCGGCCTCGGCACGGATGATGTCAAGATTGCTCTCGCGTCGTTCCTGATAGCTCGGCACCAAGCGCCGGGCCAGCCAGCCGTTGTGGCGAATGAGCAACGTACCGCACAACATGCTGAGCAGCACCGTGGCAAGCACCACCTGCGGCGCAGTGCCGGTGAGAATATTGACATGCCCGGCCTGCACCAGCAGCGCGAACCCGAACTCGCCGCCGGCCGCCAACACCAGACCGGTGCGCAGCGCCACGCCGGTCTCGCTGCCGAATGCCCGGCTTAAGCCGAGAATGAGCCCGGTCTTGAAGACCATAACGATCGCCGTCGCCCCCAACACCCACGGCCACAATGCCCAGACGACCTTGAGGTCGAGCAGCATGCCGACGGTGATGAAAAACAGCCCCATCAGCACGTCACGGAACGGCAGGATATCGCCCTCGACCTGATGCCGATACTCGGTCTCGGCGATCATCAGTCCGGCGAAGAATGCGCCCAACGCCGGCGACAGGCCGGCCGCCTGGGTGATCCAGGCGGCGGCGAGCGTCACCAGCAGCACCGTGAGCATGAAGAATTCGCGCGAGCGCGCCAGCGCCACCTCGTGAAACAGCGGCCGCAACAACCAGCGCCCGGCCAGCAGGATGATGACCAGCACCAACACGCCCTTCAAGGCACTCGCCCCCAACAGCACCCAGATCGATTGACCGGCATCGCCGGCCAGTGCCGGTATTAAAATGAGAAATGGCACCACGGCGATGTCCTGAAACAGCAGGATTCCGAACGCCCGGCGCCCATGACGCGAGTGATGTTCGAGCTGCTCGACCAGGAGCTTCATGCCGATGGCGGTCGAGGACAGTGCCAGGATGCCGCCGATCACGATCGCGCCCTCGACCGACACGCCCAGGGCATAGGCCAGGCCGCCGAACGCCAGGCAACTCACCAGCACCTGCAGGCCGCCCAGGCCGAACACCGTGCGGCGCATCGCCACCAACTGCGGCAGTGAGAATTCGATGCCGATGCTGAACATCAGGAATACCAGGCCGAACTCGGCGAGGTAGCGGGTGCCTTGCAGGTCCGGGATCCACGCCAGGCCGTGCGGGCCGACGGCGATGCCGGCGCACAGATAGGCCAGCACCTGCGGCAGGCGCAGGTAGCGGAACAACACCACCAGCGCCACGGCGGTCGCCAGCAGGATCAGGATATAGTGAAAATCGAGCTGGTCCATTAGGATAATGATTGTTGTTTCGTTATACTTGAGACGCAAGATACCTCAATCGCCGGCAAATCTCGAAATTCATGACGCAACCCTCGCTCCAGCAACTCGGCCGGGCGGTCATTCAACTCGAAGCCGAGGCGGTGGGCGCGCTCGCCGATCGCCTCGACGCCGATTTCGGGCGGGCCTGCGAGATCATGCTCGCCACCCCGGGACGGGTGATCGTGGTCGGCATGGGCAAATCCGGCCACATCGGCGGCAAGATCGCCGCCACCCTGGCCAGCACCGGCACGCCGGCATTTTTCGTGCACCCGGGCGAGGCCAGCCATGGCGACCTCGGCATGATCACCATGACCGACGTGGTGCTGGCGATCTCCAACTCCGGAGAGACCGCCGAGATCCTCACCATCCTGCCGCTCATCAAGCGCATGGGCGTGAAGCTCGTGGCGCTCACCGGCAACCCGCAGTCCACGCTCGCCCGCCAGGCCGACGCCCATATCAACGTCGGCGTGACGCAAGAGGCCTGTCCGCTGAACCTGGCGCCGACCGCCAGCACCACCGCGGCGCTCGCCATGGGCGACGCCCTGGCGGTGGCGCTGTTCCAATCGCGCGGCTTCACCGAAGAGGATTTCGCGCGCTCGCATCCGGGCGGCATGCTCGGACGGCGTCTGTTGATGTATGTCTCCGACATCATGCACAGCGGCGCCAAGATCCCGCTGGTGTCCGAGGACGCCAGCCTGCGCGAGGCGCTGCTCGAAATGACCAGCAAGGGCCTGGGGATGACCGGCGTCACCGACGGCGGCCAACGGCTGTGCGGCATCTACACCGACGGCGATCTGCGCCGCACCCTGAACCGCGGCGACGACGTCTACACGGTCAAGATTCGCGACGTCATGACCCGCGGCCCCAAGACCACGCGTCCCGACCGGCTGGCGGCCGAGACCGTGCAACTGATGCGCAGCGCCAACATCAACGGCCTGTTCGTGGTCGATGACGACAACCGCGTGGTCGGCGCGCTCAACATGCACGATCTGCTCAAGGCCGGGGTGGTCTAATGAAGCCCTACTCGCTACGCTCATTCGTCTCGCCATCATAATATGATGTACGACACCCTGCCATTCGACACCGAGGGCCTGCCGTTGGAACGCGCCGCGGCCGTCAAGCTCGTGCTCTTCGACGTCGACGGCGTGCTCACCGACGGCCGGTTGTTCGTCGACGACCGCGGCCAGGAATACAAGGCGTTCAATTCGCGCGACGGCCACGGCATGAAGATGCTGCGCCACAGCGGCGTCGAGATCGGCATCCTCACCGGCCGCAACTCCGGCGTGGTCGCGCACCGCGCCAAGGAGCTCGGCATCCAGCTCGTCCACCAGGGCAGCGACGACAAGCTTGCGACCTTCCGGCAGATACTCAAGGAGACCGGCCTCGACGAGGCCCAGACCGCGTTCGTCGGCGACGACGTGGTCGATCTGCCGGTGCTGTTGCGGAGCGGCCTGGCGGTGGCGGTGCAAAACGCCCACCCGCTGGTCAAGAAACACGCCCACTGGATCACGCCCAGCGCCGGCGGCCAGGGGGCGGCGCGCGAATTGTGCGAGATGATCATGCTCGCCCAGGGCAGCTACGCGGCCATGCTCGGACGCTATTTATAGAAGCCCTACTCACTGCGCTCGTTCGTCTTGCCAAAAATATGATTCATCACGAAACCACCTGGACGCTCAACAAGCTCGCGCTCACCGCGATCCTGTTCATGCTGGGCGCGCTGTCGTGGTGGCTGCCGAACACGCTCGTCCAGCCGGGCCTGGTGTTCGAGCGTCAGGTGCGCCACGACCCCGATTACTACGCCGAAAACGTCAACGCCGTGGCCATGGACGAGAACGGCGAGAAGAAATACACGCTCGTGACCCGGCGCCTCACCCACTATCCGGACGATCAAACCGTGTATTTCGAGCAACCCGACCTGACCCAGTACAAACCCGGCGCCGCGCCGGTGCATACCTGGGCCGACCGCGGCCGCAGCGCCGCCGACGGCAAACAGCTGATCATGACCGGCAACGTCAAGGTGGTGCGCGGCCCGAACAAGGACGCCGCACCGGTCGAGATCAGCACGCGCGAACTCACGGTGGTGCTCGAATGACCGGCGCGTCAACCATGTCATGGCGCGCGGCGTTGTGGCTGGCCGCCTGGCTCGCCATGCCCGCCGCCCAGGCGCTCGCTGCCGACCGGGACCAGCCAACCCAGATCCGGGCCGACCATATCGAGGCCAACCAACAAACCGGCGTCGTCACCTATCGCGGCCATGTCAGCTTCAGCAGGGGCGGCATCGATATCCAGGCCGACCAGGTCGAGGTACGCTCGCGCGGCGAGCAACTGCAGAGCGTCAGCGCCTACGGCGCGCCGGTGCGCTTCCGCCAACAGGCCGACGGTGCGCGCGCCGAGATCCGCGGCCAGGCGGCGCGCGTCGACTATCGCGCCGACAGCCGCGTGGTCGTGCTGCGCGGCCAGGCGCGTCTCGAGCAACACGGCGATGTGTTCGAGGCCGCGATCCTGAATTACCAGCTCGACCGCAGCGACCTGCGCGCCGAAGGCGCGGCCGGCCAGGACCGCATTCAGGCGGTGCTGACGCCGCGCCAGCCGGGGCGAAACGGGTCGCCGCCATGAGCACGCTCGCCGCCGTCGGCCTCAACAAGCAATACAAAGGACTGCAGATCGTCAAGAACGTCGATCTACGCATCGACAGCGGCGAGATCGTAGGCCTGCTCGGGCCGAACGGCGCCGGCAAGACCACCTGTTTCTACATGATCGTCGGTCTGATCCCGCTGGACAGCGGCGCCATCACGATCGACGACGTCAACATCAGCGACATGCCGATGCACCGGCGCGCGCGCCTGGGCCTGAGCTATCTGCCCCAGGAACCGTCGGTGTTCCGCAAGCTCACGGTCGAGGACAATATCCTCGCGATCCTGGAAACCCTGCCGAATCTCACCGAGGAACAACGCCACAATCGTCTCGAGGAGCTGCTGCAGGAACTGCATATCACCGACCGCCGCAAGACCCTGGGCCTGAGCCTGTCCGGCGGCGAGCGCCGGCGGCTGGAAATCGCGCGCGCGCTCGCCACCGAACCGCGCTTCATGTTGCTGGACGAACCGTTCGCCGGTGTCGACCCGATCTCGGTGCTCGACATTCAACACCTGATCCTGCACCTGCAAAAACGCGGCATCGGCGTGCTGGTCACCGACCACAACGTGCGCGAGACCCTGCAGATCTGTCATCGTGCCTATATTTTGAACAAGGGTCAGGTGCTGGCCGCGGGCCGGCCGGACGAGGTCCTGAAAAACGACCAGGTCAAAAAGGTCTATCTGGGAGAAGGTTTTGCCTCGCTAAGCTCGCGAGCTCCGTGAACACCGCCGGCGATCGTTTCCACGGTAAATCCCCCGTGAGCGAACCGGCTCCGGTATTGCCACCTCGATTTGTCAAGGCTTGGCGGGGAATTTTCCCGCCATGCCTGGCCGCATGCGCATCGGGAGTATTCATCGACCCGGCGAAAATGGACTAAACTTGGCGTAACAGAGGCCCAACAACAGATCCGATTCATGAACGCCGTACGGTTACGCCGGGAGTCGTAAGTCTCCAAGCATTGCAATGAAACAATCTCTGGAATTAAAACTCGGTCAACACCTGACCATCACCCCGCAGCTACAGCAGGCGATCCGGCTGCTGCAATTGTCCTCGCTCGAGCTGCAACAGGAGATTCGCGAGGCGATCGAGAACAATCCGCTGCTCGAGGAGGTCGAGGAATCCCCGGCCGACGTCAAGGCCGAATCCCTCGAGGCCGCGGCCGACGCCGAACTGAACGGCGCCGAGCCGGGCGCCGAAGAGTCCGCGACCGATGCCGCGGAGACCGCGGCTGAACGCGAAACCGACGCCGATCAGGAGTTCGACCAGGAACCGGCCGGCGACAGTGACTGGGAGGCCGCCGAGATCTCGCTCGACAGCCCGGCCCGCAAGGATCAGGACGGCCCGGCCCCCGACCTGGACGCGCGCAACAGCGCGCCGCTGTCGCTGCGCGATCACCTCGCCTGGCAAATGCAGATGACGCCGTTCACCGACGGCGACCGGCGCATCGCGCTCGCGCTCATCGACGCGATCAGCGACGACGGCTACCTCAGCTGCGGGCTGGACGAGATTCAACAAGCGGTGGGCGGCGAGCCACCGCCCGAGATCGACGAGATCCAGGCGGTGCTGCACCAAATCCAGAATTTCGATCCGGTCGGCGTGGGTGCGCGCGACTTGGGCGAGTGCCTGCAACTGCAATTGCGCAATCTCGATCCGGCCACGCCGTTCCTGGCCGATGCCAAGCGGCTGGCGACCCCGGAACACCTCGATCTCCTGGCCAAGCGCGACTACGGTCAGCTGCGCCGGCTGCTCAAGCTGAAACCCGAGGACCTGCAGCACGCCATCACCCTCATCCAGGGGCTCAACCCGCGCCCGGGCGCCGGCATCCAGGGCACCCAAGCCAGTTATGTCGTTCCCGATGTCCTGGTGCGCAAGCAGCGCGGCGTGTGGCGCGCCGAACTCAACGGCCAAACCGCGCCGCGGCTGCGCATCAACCATGGTTACGAGCACATGATCCAGCGCGGCAAGGACAACGCCGACAATAAATACCTGCAAGACCGCCTGCAGGAAGCACGCTGGTTCATCAAGAGCCTGGCGAGCCGCAGCGAGACCCTTCTTAAAGTGGCGCGCGCCATCGTCGACCGGCAACGGGCGTTCTTCGACCACGGCCCGGAGGCGATGAAACCGCTGGTGCTGAACGACATCGCCGAGGCGGTCGGCATGCACGAATCCACCATCTCGCGCGTCACCACCAATAAATACATGCTCACGCCGCGCGGCATCTTCGAGCTGAAATACTTCTTCTCCAGCCACGTCAGCACCGCCGACGGCGGCACCTGCTCGGCCACGGCGATTCGCAGCCTGATCAAGAAGCTGGTTGAGGTCGAAAAACCCCTGAAACCGATCAGCGACAGCACCATCGCCGAGATATTGAGCAAGCAGGGCATCTTCGTGGCCCGCCGGACGGTGGCCAAATACCGCGAATCGCTGCATATTCCGCCGTCCAGCCAGCGGAAATCCTTGGTATAATCGACGCTCGAAATGACAGGAGGTGAATCAGGCAATTCAATCTAGCTGACCGGCGGCCGGCGCGCAGCCCGCCGCCACCCGACTAAGGCCCGGGATGGGCCGTTTAGAAACCGTGCAGTCATAAGCTGGAGGGCTATACATGCAAATCAATGTCACCGGGCATCAAGTAGACGTAACCGAACCCCTGCGCAATTATCTCTCCGAGAAGATCGGCCGCATTCAAAAACACTTCGATCAGGCGACCACCGCCGACGTGGTCCTGCACTACGAAAAGAAAAAAAACCGTCATCTCGTCGAGGCCACGCTGCGCGCCAACGGCACGCGCCTGCACGCCGACAGCGAAGACGCCGATATGTATGCCGCGATCGACGTCCTGGCCGACAAGCTCAACCGCCAGATCGTCAAGCACAAGGAAAAAATCACCGATCACCACCGCCAGGGCGGCGCGCTCAAGAAGCAGAAGACGCTCTAACCACCTTCCCGGCGGGGCCGCAGCGCGGTCCCGCCGGTCGGCTTTCGCCGCGGGACCGGCCGGGGCCGTCGTATCCGCGTCCGGCGCATGTATTGACCGCGGGCCGGCAAAAATGGTATTTGGCGGGTTGATTCCTATATTCTCCCCGGCCCGGCCGCCCATGCAGCTTTCCTCGAAACCGCACTCATTCGCCCGCGCCGGTCGCCGAGCCGCTGCCGACACTTACTACAGTTAAGACGACATGACCGTTCTGCTCACCGCTAACGATTTGTTCGAGGCCCAACAGGGTCCGCTCAAGCTCAGCTGGCTGGCCGGCCACGGCGGCAAAAAACGCCTGCTCGAGCCGGCCACCGCCAAATTCCCCGGCATGGCGCTGGTCGGTCATCTCAATTTCGTGCATCCCAACCGCGTGCAGGTGCTGGGCGTCTCGGAGATCCAATACCTGAACAAGCTCGACCCGGCCGCGCGCAAACGGGCGATCCACGATCTGTTCGCCTGCAAGACCACCACCGTGGTGGTGGTCGCGCACGACGAGCAAGTGTCGAACGATCTGCTGGCGGGCGCCAACGCCTCGAAACTGCCGCTGTTCGCGACCCCCCTGCCCAGCCCCAAGGTCATCGACCGGCTGCAATATTACCTGACGCGCGCGCTCGCCGGCCGGGTCACTCTGCACGGCGTCTACATGGAGGTGATGGGCGTCGGCGTGCTGCTCACCGGCAAGAGCGGCATCGGCAAGAGCGAGCTCGCGCTCGAGCTGCTGAGCCGCGGCCACCGTCTGATCGCGGACGACGCCGTGGAATTCTCGCGCATCTCTCCGCACGTGCTGCTCGGCCGCTGCCCGAGCGTCCTGTCCGATTTCCTCGAGGTGCGCGGCCTCGGCATTCTCAACGTCCGCGCCATGTTCGGCGACACCGCGGTGCGCGACGAAAAGACCCTGCGGCTGATCGTGCACCTGGAGAAAATGCAGAAACAAAAATTTTCCGCGATCGATCGCCTCCAGACCGAGCGGAAGACCCGCACCATCCTGGAGGTCGAGATCCCCGAGGTCGGGCTGTTCGTCGCGCCCGGCCGCAACTTCGCTGTGCTGGTCGAGGCCGCCACCCGCAACCATATTCTGCGCATGCGCGGCGTCGATCCGCTCGCCGAACTGGTCAAACGCCAGGCCGAATCCATGCGACACTCCGGCCGGCGCGGACGCGCCGGGAAATGATCGTTTATATCGTGAGCGGCCTGTCGGGCTCCGGCAAGAGCACGGCGTTGCAGGTCATGGAGGACATGGGGTTTTATTGCATCGACAACCTGCCGGCCGCGCTGCTGCCGTCGTTCGCCGGCCAGGTCGCCGCGGCCGACGATGCCGGCCCGCGGAACGCCGCGGTCGGCATCGACGCCCGCAACCGCCGCTTTCTGGACGACCTGCCGGACAGCCTGGCGGCGCTCAAGTCGCAAGGCCTGCAATACCGCATCATTTTCCTCGAGGCCGACGACGCAGTACTGCTCAAGCGCTTCAACGAAACCCGCCGCCGCCATCCGCTGACCGACGAGCGAACCACGTTGCTCGAGGGCATCCGCCAGGAACGCATGCTGCTCGAGCCGCTGTCGTTCAACGCCGATATGCGCATCGACACCACCCACACCCGCCCCCAGGAACTGCGCCAGCTGGTGCGGGCGTTCGCCGCCACCGGCGGCGAGACGGCCATGACCCTGCTGTTCAAATCGTTCGGCTTCAAGCATGGCACCCCCATGGACGCCGACTACGTGTTCGACGTACGCTGCCTGCCCAACCCCTATTGGCAAACCGAGTTGCGCGGTCATACCGGGCTGGACGAGCCGGTCATCAGGTTTCTTGAGCATCAGGAGCAGGTCCAAAAAATGTTCGAACAACTTTGTACCTTTCTGGAGCGCTGGCTGCCGGCCTTCGAGCAGGAGCAGCGCAGCTACATGACCATCGCCATCGGCTGCACCGGCGGCCAGCACCGCTCGGTGTATCTCGCCAAACGGCTGGCCGAACACTTCGCCGCCCACGGCATCAACAGCCAGGTCCAGCACCGGGAGCTGGCATGATCGGCGTGCTGATCCTGGGGCAGCGCGAGATCGGCGACGGCCTGCTGGTCGCGGTCGAACACGTGTTGGGCACGCGCCCGGCACGGCTCGAGGTGCTGCCGCTCGAACACGACCAGGATGCGGAGCGCCTGCGCCGGCTGATCGAGCAGCACCTGGCACGCCTCGACGACGGCCAAGGGGTGCTGATCCTCGCCGACGTGTACGGCGCCTCGCACACCAATGTCGCCTGCCGGCTGCTCGCCAAGCACCGGGTGGAACTGGTCAGCGGCGTCAACCTGCCGATGCTGCTGCGCGTGCTGAATTATCGCCAGCTGCCGCTCGGCGAGCTGGCGCGCAAGGCGGTCAGCGGCGGCAGCGAGGGCATCGTGCATGCCGCCCAACCGCCGCGCAGCGCGGAGGCCGGCTGATGCAGCAGATCGATATCGTGATTCCCAACAAGCTCGGACTGCACGCCCGCGCCGCCGCCAAGTTCGTGAATCTGGCCTCGCAGTTCAAGAGCGAAATCACCATCACCCGTAACGGCCAAGGCGTGAACGGCAAGAGCATCATGGGCATCATGATGCTGGCGGCCGGCAAGGGCAGCAAACTCCGGCTGTCCGCCGATGGCGCCGACGAGCAATCGGCGCTCGACTCGCTGCGCGCGCTCATCGACAACCGCTTCGGCGAGGACGAGTGAATGAAGCCCTACTCCGCTTCGCTCCGTTCGTCTTGTCATATGAAAATGGCTAATTTTGTGCAAGCCTGCTTTCCTTGCCTGAAGCCCTACCCGCTTCGCCGATTGGACAGAGGCGAGGGCCGCGGGACAGGGAAGTCCCGGTTGCGGTTTCGCCGACTGGACCAAGGCGAGGGCCGCAGGCCAGGGATGGCCTGTTCGCGGTTTCGCCGACTGGACCAAGGCGAGGGCCGCAGGCCAGGGATGGCCTGTTCGCGGTTTCGCTCGTTCGTCTGGAGATACTGACCTGTGTTAATTCTGCACGGCACCGGCGTGAGCAACGGCATTGCCATCGGCAAGGCCTATGTCATGCAGCGCGATCATCCGGAGGTGCCCGAGTACGTCTTGCCCGCGCATCTCGTCGACGACGAGGTCGAGCGCTTCCTGCGCGCCATCGAGCTGGGCCGCAGCCAATTGCAATCGATCCGCAGCCATATCCCCAAGACCGCGCCGCCCGAGATCGCCAGCATCATCGACACCCATCTGCTGATCCTGGAAGACACCATGATCACCGACGCGCCGATCGAGACCATCCGCCAGAAGCAATGCAACGCCGAGTGGGCGCTCAAGACCCAGGCGGAGCGCCTGAGCGCGGTGTTCGAGCAGATGGAAGACCCGTACCTGCGCAACAAGAAGACCGACGTCGGTCAAGTGGTGGACCGGGTGCTCAATAATCTGCTGCGGCCCTCCGACCACCAGACGCACGAACAGATCAGCGACGCGCTCGCCGGTCAGATCGTCATCGCCGCCGACCTCACCCCGGCCGATACCGTGATTCTCAAACACAATCGGGTGGCGGCGTTCGTGACCGGCCTGGGCGGTCCGATCTCGCACACCGCCATCCTGGCGCGCAGCCTGGGCATACCGGCGATCGTGGCGGCGCATAACGCCACCCGCTATATCCGCAACGGCGAGGAACTGATCGTCGACGGCAAGCGCGGCGCGCTGATCGTGGCGCCGGAGAAGGCGGTGGTCGCCGAATACCGCCAGCGCCAGAAGGACATCGTGCATCTGCGCCGCGAGCTCGAGACGCTCAAGGCCAGTCCGGCCGTGACCCGCGACGGCCACGCCATCGGCCTGCTGGCCAACATCGAATTACCCGAGGACATCAAGGCCGTCGCCAAGGTCGCGGCCGGCGGCGTGGGCCTGTATCGCAGCGAGTTCCTGTTCATGAATCGCCGCGGTCTGCCCGACGAAGACGAGCAATTCAAGGCCTATGTGCGGGTAGTCAAGGCGCTGGCCGACAAACCGGTCACGATCCGCACCCTCGACCTGGGCGCCGACAAGCAGGTCGACGGCGGCAGCCACGGCAACGCGGTGGTCACCAATCCGGCACTGGGCCTGCGCGCGGTGCGGCTGTGCCTGCACGACACCGGCCTGTTCATCCCGCAGTTGCGCGCCATTCTGCGCGCCTCGGCCCACGGGCGCGTGCAGATCATGATTCCGATGCTGTCGAGTCTGGATGAGTTGTTTCGGGTGCTGGAGCTGATCGAGGCGACCAAGACGGAATTAACCCGCAGCGGCGAGAAATTCGACGCCGACATTCCGATCGGCGGCATGATCGAGGTGCCGGCGGCGGCGGTGTCGGCCGATCTGTTCGCGCGCCACCTGGATTTTCTGTCGATCGGCACCAACGATCTCATTCAATACACGCTCGCCATCGACCGCCTCGACGAGGCCGTCAACTACCTCTACGACCCGCTCCACCCGGCGGTGCTGCGACTGATCGCCAATACCCTGCGCGCCGGCCGGGACGCCGGGATTCCGGTGGCGATGTGCGGCGAGATGGCCGGCGACCCGCGCTATACCCGGCTGTTGCTCGGGCTCGGGTTGACCCAGTTCAGCATGCATCCGTCGGCGCTGCTGGAGATAAAGAAGATCGTGCGCGAGAGCACGCTCGCCGAGTTGCGCGAGCTGGCCGAACGCATCATGCAGGCGCACGACACGCGCGAGTTGCACCAACTCGTCGAGGACATGAACGGGATGTGACCGGGCGGCCGGTGTCGAAGCCGGCCGGCGCGAGAATTGTCAGCGCGGCGCTTGCCCGCGCCGCGGCGGCCCGATATCGGCGCCCACCGCCTGGGGTGGATAAACCATTTGCGGCGGGCTGGCCAAGCTGGCGGCGGCGCGCGCCTCGCGGTTGCCGGGACCGGCGCCGGTGACGATCGCGACCAGTCCCTTCTGGTACCGCGGCCGGTTGGCGCTGAACCCATCGGCGCTGCGGACCGCAAAGCTCTCGTTCATGATCGAGGCGGTGGCGATCTTATTCAGACGGAACGGGCGCCAGAACGGCGGCGGCCGGCCGGCGGCCGAATAGCCGCGCACCTGGAAGGCGTCGACCATGATCTCGCCGCGTTCGCCGGTATAGACCGCGTGCGGCTCGATCACCCGGATTTCCCGCTGGTCGTGATAACGGATTGCCACGCAGCGCTTATCTTTCACCGCGGCGACCAGCAATTTCAGGATATTTGGAATCATGCCTTACCACCCCAACCCGTATATTTCAGGCTTGTTTGTCGCCAACTATAGGCCAAACCGCCGGGAGCGGCCATTTCGCCCGATAACCGGCGGGGTCTGACGCGACGGCCGGTACCGCCGGGCCGGCCGAGTCACAGCAGGAACAGCGTGGCCAACCCCAGGAAGGCGAAGAATCCGACGACATCGGTGACGGTGGTAAGCATCACCGTGCCGGCTACCGCCGGATCGACGCCGAAGCGCCGGATCGCAAGCGGCAGCACCACGCCGGCCAGGGCGGCGGCGGCCAGGTTGATGATCATGGCGGCGCCGATGATCAGGCCCAGTTGATAGGTGCCGTAGGCGGCGAACGCCACCGCGCCCACCACCAGCGACCAGATCAGGCCGTTCAGCAACGCCACCGACAATTCCTTGGAGAGCACCTTGGCGGCGTTCACGCCCCCGATCTGGCCGAGCGCGATGCCGCGGATCACGATGGTGAGGGTCTGGGTGCCGGCGTTGCCGCCCATGCTGGCGACGATCGGCATGAGTACCGCGAGCGCCACGACTTTCTCGATGGTCTGCTCGAATTGTGCGATCACCCACGAGGCGATGAACGCCGTCAGCAGATTGATGCCGAGCCACAGCGCGCGGTTGCGCGTGCTGCGCGCCACCGGCGCGAAGATGTCCTCTTCCTCGCTCAAACCGGCGCGCGCCATGACCGTGCGGTCGGCCTCCTCGCGGATCACGTCCACCACGTCGTCGACCGTAATCCGGCCGAGCAGCCGGTCGTTCTCGTCCACCACCGGCGCGGTCACCAGGTTATAGCGCTCGAAGGCGTCGGCCACGTCCTTGTCGGGCGCAGGCGCGGAGAACTTGATGAGATCGCGCTCCATCACCTGCGAGACGCGTTGCTGGGGATCGGCGGTGAGAATCCGGGATAGCGACAGCGCGCCCAGCAGCCGGTCGCCGCGATCGACCACGAACAGCCGGTTGGTGTGCTCGGGCAATTCGCCGCGCTGGCGCAAATAACGAATCACCACCTCGAGCGTGATGTGTTCGCGCACCGTGACGGTGTCGACGTTCATCAATCCGCCGGCGGTGTCCTCGGCATAGGACAGCACCGCGTCCAGGCGCTGGCGGTCCTGCTTGTCCATGGCAAACAGGATCTCGGCGATGACCTCGTCGGACAGGTCCGGGATCAGGTCGGCGATGTCGTCGATATCGAGCGCGCGCGCCGCCGTCACCAGCTCGACGTCGTCCATCTCGCGGATCAGGTCGGCGCGCACCGCCTCGCTCACCTCGAGCAACACCTCGCCGGCCCTGGCCGGCTCGACCAGCGCCCAGACCGTATGACGCTGCGCCGGTGGGATGGCCTCGAGCAGCTTGCCGATATCGGCCGGGTGGAGATGCAACAGAATGGCGCTTGCCGCCTCGGGCCGCGACTCCGCGATCGCGGTCAGGACCAGCTTGAGATTATCGGGGCGTTTTTTGCGACGCGTCTGGGCCATATACTCACCAGGTACGAGATACGAGAATCGAGGGACGAGGGGCCCTCGTTGCTTGCGCATTGTACCTCGTCCCTCGTATCTCGTCCCTCGTCCTTGCTTAACTACCCGCCAGGGTCATCTCCTCGATGAGCAGCGAACCGGAGCGAATATTGCCGCGCACGTCGACATCGTTGCCGGCCTCGGCCAGGTGCAGGAACATGTCCTTGAGGTTGCCGGCGATGGTGATCTCCTCGACCGGGTATTGGATCGCGCCGTTCTCGATCCAGAAGCCGGCCGCACCGCGCGAATAGTCGCCGGTCACGGTGTTGACCCCGAAGCCGATCAGCTCGGTGACCAGCAGCCCGGTGTGCATGGTTGTTATCAGCCCGGCAAGGTCATGCCGGCCGGGCTCGATCGTGAGGTTATGCACCCCGCCGGCGTTACCAGTGGTCGTCAGTCCGAGCTTGCGCGCCGCGTAGGAATCGAGCACATAGCCCTGCAATATGCCGTCCTTGACCAGGTCACGCGGCGCGGTCGCCACCCCTTCGTTATCGAAAGCGGCGCTGCCCAGCGCCTTTTGAAGATGCGGCTGCTCATGGATGCGCACATGCGGGGCGAAAACCCGCCGGCCCTTGTGATCCAACAGGAACGACGCCTGGCGGTACAGACTGCTGCCGCGGACCGCAGAGACCAGATGCGAGAGAATGCTCGAAGCGATCGGCGCCTCGAACAGCACCGGCGTGCGCCGGGTGGCGAGCTTGCGGCCACCCAGGCGGCGCAGACTGCGGCGGGCGCTCTCGCGCCCGACCTGCTCGGGGACCTCGAGATCGCCGGCGTTGCGCGCCACCGTGTACCAATAATCGCGCTGCATGCCGCTGTCGTCCTGGCCGATCACCGCGCAACTCAAACTGTGGCGGGTGGCGCGGGTGGCGCCGATAAACCCGTGGGTGTTGGCGTAGACATCCAGGCCCTCGTAGCTGGCGATGCTCGCGCCTTCCGAGTTCCGGATGCGGCTGTCCACGTCGCGCGCCGCCTGCTCGCAGCGCTGCGCGCGCTCGATGGCATCGTCGAGCGTTAGCCGCCAGGGATGATACAGGTCGAGATCGGGCACAGTCTTGGCCAGGCGCCCCGGGTCGGCCAGGCCGGCGCAGTCGTCGGCGGCGATGTACTTGGCAATGGTCACGGCCGCGCGCACCGTATCGCGCAGCGCTGCCGGCCGCAGATCCGAACTGCTGGCCGAGCCGCTGCGCTGGCCGAGGTACACGGTCACGCCCAGACTCTTGTCGCGCGTATGCTCGACGGTCTCGACCTCGCCGAGGCGCACCGTCACCGCCAGCCCCTGGCTCATGCCGATCGTGGCCTCGGCCGCGCTCGCGCCCTGCCGTCCGGCCTCGGCCAGCACTTCCTGCACCAGTGTGGTGAGTTCCTGGCGGCTGGCGAGGCCGGCGGCGTTCGTCTCGGTCTTGGATGACATGTCGTGTTACTCCGCGCTGCCCTGGGTGCCGCCGACCGTGAGGCCGTCGATCAACAAGGTCGGCTGGCCGACGCCCACCGGCACGCTCTGGCCGTCCTTGCCGCAGGTGCCGATGCCGTCGTCGAGCTGCAAATCGGTGCCGACCATGGTGACGCGCGTGAGCACGTCCGGGCCGTTGCCGATCAGGGTGGCGCCGCGCACCGGCCGGGTGACCCGGCCGTTTTCGATCAGGTAGGCCTCGCTGGCGGTAAACACGAACTTGCCTGAAGTGATATCGACCTGGCCGCCGCCGAAGTTGACCGCATACAGGCCTTTCGGCACGGACCGGATGATCTCTTCTGGGGCGTGTGGACCGGCCAGCATGTACGTGTTGGTCATGCGCGGCATCGGCAGGTGCGCGTAGGATTCGCGCCGGCCGTTGCCGGTCGGCGCCACACCCATGAGCCGGGCATTCAGGGTGTCCTGCATGTAGCCCTTGAGGATGCCGTTTTCGATGAGCACGGTGTTTTGCGTGGGCGTGCCTTCGTCGTCGATATTGAGCGAGCCGCGCCGGTTGGGCAGCGTGCCGTCATCCACCACTGTGCAATAGCTGGACGCCACCGCCTGGCCGACCCGCCCGGCGAACGCCGAGGTGCCCTTGCGATTGAAATCGCCCTCCAGGCCGTGGCCGATCGCCTCGTGCAGCAGAATACCCGGCCAACCCGGGCCCAGCACCACCGGCATGGAACCGGCCGGGGCGTCGACCGAGTCGAGGTTCACCAACGCCTGGCGCACCGCCTCGCGCGCGAACGACAGCGCCCGGTCGCTCTCCAGAAAATATTGATAGTTGTAGCGCCCGCCGCCGCCGGCCGTACCCTGCTCGCGCCGGCCGTCTTGCTCCACGATCACGGTCACGCTCAGGCGCGCCAGCGGACGGATGTCGGCGGCCAACAGGCCGTCGCTGCGCACCACCAGGATGATCTCGTGCACACCGGCCAGGCTCGCCATGACCTGTTTGACGCGCGCGTCCAGCCGGCGGGCCTCGGTCTCGATGCTCTCGAGGATGCGTACCTTGGCGTCGTCGGCCAGGCTCGCCAATGGATCGAGCGGTCCGTAGAGTTGCAAGGCCGGCCCGGTGCGCAGCGCCACCGGCGCGCGCGCCGCGCCGCCGTGGCGGGCGATGGCGCGGGCGGCGGAGGCGGCATCCTGCAAGGCCGGCAACAGGATGTCGTCGGAATACGCAAAACCGGTTTTCTCGCCGCTGACCGCGCGCACGCCCACGCCCTGCTCGATGCTGTGCGAGCCGGATTTGACCTGGCCTTCTTCCAGCGACCAGGACTCGTAACGCGCGTATTGAAAATACAGATCGGCGTAATCGACCTGCGCGCTCAGCATGTTGCCGAGCAACCGCTGGAGCGCGTCCGGTTCGATGCCGGCGGGCGCGAGCAGGCTGTGTTTGGCTTGGTCGAGGGTGTCACTCATAAAGGAAGCCCTACTCCGCTGCGCTGCGTTCGTCTTGTCATAAGATTAGAAGCCCTACTCCGCTGCGCTGCGTTCGTCTTGTCATAAGATTAGAAGCCCTACTCCGCTGCGCTGCGTTCGTCTTGTCATAATATTTGAAGGCCTACTTCGCTGCGCTTGTTCGTCTTGACATATGAATGCAGCCCTACTCCGCTGCGCTGCGTTCGTCCTGTCATAAGAGTAGAAGCCCTACTCCGCCGCCCATCCCGACCTTCCCCACTCCGTGGGGGAGGAGCTGCGTTTGTCTTGTCGTTTTCATCGTTTTCAACTCAATCTCCGGTGACGGATGCTGGGGAAAGATCTGCGGATACGCTGCAGCTGCTGCCAATCATACTTCGGCCGGCCGACACCACGCCCGAGTCGCGCGGCAGGCAGTATATGCCTGACCTGCTCGGAAGCGCTGTTTATCAATGAAACCTGCTCCGCTGCGCGACGCTCGTCTTGTCCTGTTCAACTCAATCTCCGGTGACGGATGCTGGGGAAAGATCTGCGGATACGCTGCAGCTGCTGCAAGTCGCACTCGGCCGACACCACGCCCGAGCCGCGCGGCAGGCGGTCCAGCACCTCGCCCCACGGGCTCACGATCATGCTGTCGCCGTGGGTCTCGCGGCCGTTGAGGTGATAGCCGCCCTGCGCGGGCGCGATCAGGTACGCCAAATTCTCGATGGCGCGGGCGCGCACCAGCGTCTCCCAATGGGCGCGCCCGGTGCGGGCGGTGAACGCCGACGGCACCACGAACAGCTCGGCGCCCTGATCCAACAGTCGCCGGAACAACTCCGGGAAGCGCAGGTCGTAACAGACCGCCAGACCGACGCGCCCACAGGGTGTTTCGAACACCACCGGCGAGTCGCCGGCCTCGGTCGTGGCCGATTCCCGGTAGCGCTCAGTCGCTCCCGACATCCTGTCTCCCGCGACACTAGTACGTCCCTCGGCCGCTGTTCCCGACGCGGCTCTACCTCCTCCATCCCTGGAGTCGTGTGCGTCGACGTTTTCAAGCTCGACGTCGAACAAGTGAATCTTGTCGTAGCGCGCCACGCGCTCGCCGCGTTCGTTGTACACCAGGCAGGTGGCGCGCACCTTGCCGGGTTGACGCGCCTTGAGCGGGATGGTGCCGCCCACCAGCCAGATGCCATGGGTGCGCGCCTGATGGGCCAGGAACTCCTGGATCGGTCCGCGGCCGTCGTCCTCGGCGAGCGCCAGGCGATCGCCTTCCTCGATCGGCATGAGCGCGAAATTCTCCGGCAACGCCACCAGTCGCGCGCCGCCGGCCACGGCCATGGCGATCAGCCGCCCGGCCTCGGTGAGGTTGGCGCGGTACAGCGGTCCCGAGGCCATCTGGACCGCGGCGATCTTACTCATGACAAGTCTCGTTCAGGAAAGGTGTGGATGAAACCGCGCATCGATATGAATCGGCATGGCTGGATGCGATCCGTGTCGATCCGCGATCAGGCGTGGCTGCTCGTTCGTTTGCTTCCTAGTTCTCGGCCGCCGGTTCGGCGATGCCGGGTTTGCTCAGTTTGACGACGGTCGGCTCATCCCAACCGCCCTTCACGCTGTAGTTGACGCGCGTGCTCTCCTCGATCTGCGGCTTGAGCAAGTTCTGCATCAAGGCCACCGCCGCGCCGACCGCCGGCCCGCCCAGCAACCCGCTGGTGATGGTGAGTTCCTCGCCGAAGCGCGGTGTCACGCCGATCTCGAGATCGAGGTCGCGCACCGCCAAACCGACCCGTCCGGCGATCTGCAGGCTGGCGGACGTACCCTTGATCGACAACCCTTGAGTATAGGCATTGCCGTGCTCGACCGAGACCTGTCCGCGTATGGTATCAAAGTTGAAGCCTTTCCCGAAGATGCCGCTGAAATCGAGACTGAGATAACGCGTGATCGAACTGATATTGAGCACCCCGAGCAAACGCCCGGCGCCCTGCTGTACCTTGAGCAGCCGCCCCTTACCGGCGGCGAGCGTCAGGGCGCCGTTCAACCGCTCGAAACCGAACGCGCCCGGCCCGCCCGGCCACGACCATTTCGAGGTCAGGGTCAATTCTCCGCCGGCGATCTCGTCGGGATAACCCAGGAATGTCAGGGTCTTTCCAAGATCGTCGCTCGCCACCTCGACCTCGAGTTCGGTGACGGGCTTGCCGGCGGAATCGAGCCGCCAATCCCCATGCACCTGGAAGGCAGTGTGCGGTTGGGCGAGGCGCAGACGGCCGATGCGCCAGCCGCTGGCAAACGGCGCGGCGGCGAACTCGAGTTCGCCCCAGTTCTTGCCGGACCATTTCAGGGCGGCGGTCTTGAGCGACAGCGCCGGAAGATCGCGCGGATCGACGTGCGTGCCGTTGTCGGTCGCGAAGCGGTCGGGCAATACCAGATAGTCGAGGCTGAAATGCGGCACGCCCCGCACCCCGGCGGTGACCGGCCACAACACGCTGCCGCCGAGCGCATCTCCCTTGATCTGTCCGTGCCAGTCACCCGGCCATTTACCGACATCCAGACTGAGCGCGCCCAGGTCATGACCGAACAGCCGCAGCGCGCCGATGTCGGCGGTCACCCGGGTAAGCCAGGCCGGCATGCCGGGTTCGCGGGAGGGAGTGGTGCTGGCCGCGAAATAATCCAGCCAGCGATCGGCATCCAGGCGTGCGGCCCGCAGATTGAGATACAAGCCGGCCTGGTCGGGCAACACCGCCGGCGGCCCGCCGATGTTGACGCGGCCCTTATTGAACGCCCACCCGGGCGCCTGTTTGAGAAACGCCAGTTGCGCGCTCAGGCGTTGATCGAGCCTGACCTCCAGCACGTGATGATCGGCGCCGGCGGTCACGGTCCGGGCGGTGAGCGGGGCCGAGACGGCGCGCGCCTTGTCGAGCGGTGCCGGCAGATTCACCCCCAGGCCTTGTAAATCCGACTCCCAGAAAAACGCCGGCACGCCGCCGGCGAGTGTCATGCGCCCACGCCAGGCGGCCGCGCCCTCGAGTCGCCCGGTCAGCACCCGGCCGAGCACGGCCTCGAGGCCGGCGCTCGTGAACCGGCCTTCGCCCTCCAGTGTCAACGACCGGCCCCGCCCGGTGTCGGTCATGGAACGCAGTTCGGCGGGCCCGCCGAGGATGCGCGCCCCCACCCGCAGGCCGGTGATGCCGGACTGGTTGAAGGCCAGACGCCCGTCGATGGCTTCGAGACTCAAGCCCTTGACCGGGGTATGCAGGGCGGCACGCTGAAATTGATATTCCCCATCGAGACGGTTCGGCTCGGCCGACAGCGGCACGGTGATATCGAGCGCCAGACTGCCCTGGCCTTCGCCGCGCAGCCCCGGAACCAGCAGCGCCTGCCAATCCTTGGGGGGGGTTTCGTACAACATGCGCAGCGTGTCGCCGAGCGAACCGCTGGCCCGGCCGTTGATGCGCAACTGCTGATTCTCGGTCTTGCCGAGGTCGGCGATCGACACCACCACCTGGCCGACAGCGAGCGTGCCGATCCGGCCGCTGCTCGCGGTGATGAGCATCTCCGGGCCACGGAACAACAGATCGACCTCGCCCTGCTCGATGCGCGGCCAGCGCGGCAGGTATTCGAACAAGGCGTTGTGCACGTGCGCCGCGACCTCGAACGTGCCGTTGCCGTCGCGGAACGGAAACTCATCGATCCGGCCGTCGAAGATCGCGTGGCCGGCGGTGCCGGTGCCGGCGACGATAGCGCGCTCCAACCAGGCGCGTATCTCGCCCGGCAGGATCGCCGGAAAATAACGACCGGCGTGCGCGCCGTTCAGGTCCTTGAAATCGAAACGCAGTTTGAGATAGGGCGCGACCGCCTGATGCGGCAGCCGCAGCTCGAGCGCGCCGCTGGCGCGGCCGTCGGGCGAACGCAACCGCAGCTTGTCGGCGTTCACCTGCCAATACTCGTCGGTGCGCTGCCAGCGCACCCGCCCCTCGGCCTGTTGCCATTCGAGCGGCGCGCGGAACACCTGGCGGAGATCGACCTGGCCGCCGGCCGAGTCGAGCACGAACTCGCCGCCGCGCGGGTGTACGCTCAGGCGGCCGTTCACCCCGCTCAGCCCGGGGAAATCCCGGTGCGCCGCGACCGCCAGACCGGCGGCCTCGGTTTCGAGCACGTAATGGGCCGGATTGAACCAATTCTTGTCGATGACGAGCTTGAACTCGTTGAGCGCCCCGCTCGGGCGCAGCGCCCGCATCCAATCCAGCACCTGGTTCTTTTGTTCGACCCCGGCGACGAACCGCGACACATCGCCGATGTCGACGTGCTTGATGCGCACCACGGTATCCTCGAAACGCTGCTCGATGCGCAACCGCCCGGCCGACCATGGGGCCCCGGTCAACGCCAGCCGAAGCTTGTTGAGGTCCAGATACCAGGTCTCGTCGCCGCCGCGCCAGACCAGATCGGTCTGTGCCTGGCGGACCGCGAGCGGCCGGTGCAGGCCGGGAACCGGCAGACGCAGGTCGGCCACGCCGACGTCGCCCTTCACCAGCTGCAGGCTATTGTTCTTCCACTCGCTCCACAGCCGCAGACTGAACCGACCGCGAAACTCGTCCGGCAGGATTTCCCGGACGATCGGCGGCAATTTTTCGATATTGAGTCCGACCGCCTCGACGAACATCTTGCCGGTCCAGTCGTCGTCGATCAGCGGATTACCGCTGACGTCGGCGATGAACGCGCAGCGCTCGCACAGGCTGGCCGGGAACAGCGCCCGCACCCCCAGTTGGTGACGGTCGGCGATGTTGCGCAAGCTCAGGCTCACCTGGGTGAGCGTGAGGCGCTGGGCGCCGCGCTTGTGATCGAGCCACAACAGTTCGCCGTTCTCGACGATCAGCTCGCGCTGCGCGAACAGCCATTGGATGAAACCGGTTTGTTCGGCCGGCGATTCGAGATCGAGCGGATCGAATCCGCCGATTCGAAACCGCCCGTCGACCAGGCGTTCGAACACCAGGCGCGGCTCGACCATGACCAGACTGTTGATCTCGACCCGGCCGATCAAGAGCGGCAACCACGCCAGGCTCAAGCGCAGCTCCTTGAGCCGCACCACCGGACGCCCACGCGCGTCCGCCGCCACCGCAAATTCAAACGCCCGCAGGCCGGGGTTGAGCCCGTCCCAGTAGCTGTCCAGGCGCTCGATCGTCACCGGGTAGCCGCTCTGCTCGCTCAGGTAGGCGGCGATCTCCAGGTTTTTTTCGGCGAGCGCCGGCAACAACCACAGGCGTGCGACGCTGAACGTGAGCGCGAGCAGCGTCAGCACCAGGGCGCTGCCGTACCAGAGCGAGTGGAGCAAACGGCCCGACCAACGGTGCAGGCGCGCGGTAAACGGACGCCGTCCGCCATGCCTGACAAAATGCGCCAAGGCGCGCGCGCCCTGGGCCAGGCGTTGGCGGGGGGTTTGGACCGGGGTCGATGACTTGTGCATGGATCTATTTTGCCTAATGCCCCCGGGAATAACACGCAAACCGCTCGATCGGTTGACGCGTTCGGTCAACACACCCCGCCGGCCGCGGACCGGCGGCCTTTCGTCGGACGCGGTCGGCGCTCCGTCCGGGAGCGGTTCTCATTCGTCCCGCGACCGTCTAAACCTATACAGGACCGACCACCACCGCCCACTAAACGAGGACGCCATGAAAGCCACCGACCAGGTATTCGACCAGATCATCGGCAAGATGGAGATTTCTTTGCATATGGTACAGGAACTGGAGGACATGCTGTCGAACCTGTCGGAACGCGCCCACAAGAATTCCGAACGCGACTATCTGGTAGCGGCCCCCGGCAACGCCCGACCGCTGCCGCTGCGCCAGTAGCGTCCCCCACCCCCGCTCCCGGCCAAGTTCCGGGGCAGCCCCGCGGCGGCGGTCAGGCCGCCGGCGGGTGTCCGCCGGTCACATCAGCACCACGTCAAACTGCTCTTGCTGGTATTGCGGCTCGACCTGCAACTGGATCGGCTTGCCTATGAACTCCTGTAGCTTGAGCAGACTCACCGACTCCTCGTCGAGCAGCATATCCACCACCGGTTGCGAGGCCAGCACCAGGTAACGGGCGGCCCCGAACTGGCGGGCCTCGCGCAGAATCTCCCGAAAAATTTCGTAACACACCGTGGTCGCGGTTTTCAGCGCGCCGCTGCCCTTGCAGACCGGGCAGGGCTCGCACAGTATGTGCTCGAGACTTTCGCGCGTGCGCTTGCGGGTGATTTCGACCAGCCCCAACGGCGACATCTCGGTGATATGGGTCTTGACCCGGTCGCGCGCCAGCGCCTTTTCGAGCGTGCGCAACACCTGGCGGCGGTGCTCGGGCTCGGCCATGTCGATGAAATCGACGATGACGATCCCGCCGAGGTTGCGCAGCCGCAGTTGGCGCGCCACCGCCTGGGTGGCCTCGAGATTGGTCTTGAACAGCGTTTCTTCCAGGTTCTTGCGGCCCACGTAGGCGCCGGTGTTGATGTCGATAGTGGTCAAGGCCTCGGTCTGATCGAACACCAGATAGCCGCCGGACTTGAGCGGTACCTTGCGCTCGAGCGCCTTTTTTATTTCATCCTCGACCGAGTAGAGATCGAAGATCGGCCGGTCGCCGGGATAATACTCGATGCGATTTTCGAGTTCCGGCATGAACGCGCGCGCGAATTCGATCGCTTTCTGATAGGTCTCGCGCGAATCGATGCGCACCTTTTCGATACTGTCCACCATCAGATCGCGCATGCAGCGCAACGGCAAGGAAAGATCCTCGTGCAGCAGGCTGCCAGCCGGCGCGGTCTTGATCGACTCTTGCAGCGCCAGCCAGGTGCGGCGCAGATACGGGATGTCGGCCTTCAACTCGTCGTCGGTCACGGCACCGGCCATGGTGCGCAGGATATAGCCGCCTTCGTCGCCCGCCTCCATGGCCGACTTCACCACCTGACGCAGGCGTTCGCGCTCGCCGTCGTCCTCGATCCGCTGGGAGATGCCGATGTGCTTGGTGTACGGCATGTACACCAGATAGCGCGCCGGCAGCGTGATATGGGTGGTGAGGCGCGCGCCCTTGGTGCCGAGCGGATCCTTCACCACCTGCACGATCAGTTCCTGGCCGTCGTGCAACAGCTCGCTGATGGTCGGGGTCTCACCGGCCTCGTGCCCGCCGTTGGCGCCGCCGCGCGCCGCGGCGCGCATATCCGAGGCGTGCAAGAACGCGGTGCGCTCCTGGCCGATGTCGATAAACGCCGCCTGCATGCCGGGCAGGATGCGCGCCACCTTGCCCTTGTAAATATTTCCGACGATGCCGCGATTGCGGGTGCGCTCGATGTGCACCTCCTGAAGCACGCCGTTTTCGATGACTGCAACACGGGCTTCCTGCGGTGTTACATTTACGAGGATCTCTTCGCTCATGATGGCGTTTCCAATTTTTGTAGAATCTGGCTCAGCTCATGGAGCGGCAGGCCCATGACGCCGGAATAACTGCCCTCGAGGCGTGCGATGAACCGCGCCGCCCGACCTTGTATGGCATAGCCGCCGGCCTTGTCGGCCGGCTCGCCGCTCGCCCAGTAGGCGGCGATGTCCTGCTCGGTGAGCGGGCCGAAGGTGACCGTGCTTACATTCACCGCGCTGTGCTCGATCGTCCGGCCGCGGGCGGCGCCGGCCGCCACGCAAACCCCGGTCAGCACCTGATGACTGCGCCCGGCGAGCCGGCGCAACATCGCCAGCCCATCGGCGCGATCGCGCGGCTTGCCGAGAATCTCGCCGTCGACCGTCACGCAGGTATCGGCGCCGAGCACCGGACGCGCCGGCAGACCGCGACGGACGAGTTCGGTCAGTCCGACACGGGCTTTTTCGCACGCCAGGCGGCGCACATAGTCGGCGGGGGGTTCCTGCGGTCGCGCGTCCTCGCACACCCCGACCGCCAGCACGTCGAACTCGACGTCGATCTGGCGGAGCAATTCCTGGCGGCGCGGGCTGGCCGAAGCGAGATAAATCTTAGGGACGAGGGACAAGGGACGAGGTTCGAGGGCTGGATGTATGAATTTAATTGTAATTGTAACTTGTCCCCCGTCCCTCGCGCCTGCTTTATCGGTGGTACGGCAGATTCTTATAAATGCTCCAGGCCCGGTACAGTTGCTCGGCGACCAGCACCCGCACCAGCGGGTGCGGCAGGGTCAGGGCCGACAACGACCAGGTTTCGTCGGCGCGCTCCAGACACGCGCTTGCCAGCCCCTCGGGCCCGCCGATCAACAGCGCCACATCCCGCCCCTCGGCCAGCCAGCCCGGTAACTTCCGTGCCAGCTCTTGGGTGCTAAGCGCCCGGCCGGTGCGCTCGAGCGCGATCGCCCGCGCGCCCTTCGGTAACGCCGCCAGGCAGCGCGCGCCCTCGTCTTTGATCAGGCGCGCGATATCGGCGCCCTTGGCACGCCGCCCGGCGGGAATCTCCTTCAGCACCAACCGGCACTCGCCGCGCAGGCGCTTGGCGTACTCCTGGTAACCGGCCTCGACCCACGCCGGCATGCCCTTGCCGACGGCAATCAAATGGATGTGCATCGCCCCGCCTCGCCGGGATGTTTCACGCGCAGACCGCCGGCACGGTCAGCGTCTCGGTTTGCGTCGTGGCGTCTGGGAACGGGATTTCTTGCGCGGACCTTTCTTGGTCTTGGCGCGTGCCGACGGCCTGGCCGGCGCCTCGGGTTGAATCTCCGCCCAGAGTTTTTCCAGGTTGTAAAAATCGCGGGTCTGCGGGTGCATGACATGCGTCACCACGTCGCCGAAATCGATCAACACCCATTCGCCGAACTCCTTGCCCTCCAGGCCGATCGGCTTCAACCCCCGGGCGCGCAGCTTGTCGACCACCTTCTCGGCCAGCGTCGCCACATGCCGGCTGGAGGTGCCGCTCGCGATCACCATGTAATCGGTGAAGCCCGCGACCTTGCGCACGTCCAGCACCCGAATGTCCTGACCCTTGGCATCCACCAACGCCCGATGGATGAGTTGCTGCATCTTCTTGGCTTGCATCTGCGCTCTCGTGAAAGTCCGGTTAATGGTAAATACGGTTGTCTTTTATATATTGCAAGACCGCCGGCGGCACCCAGTCCGCCACCGACGCGCCGCGCGCCAGGTCCGCGCGAATGCGCGTCGCCGAGATATCCTGGGGCGTCACCGGCTGAATCCACAGCCGTCCGGTTGGGTGTTGCGCCAGCTCGCGCGCGTCCCGGCACAACCGCGGCCGCGCCCAGGCCGGCAGGCCCTGCTCGACCGGCCAGCCGGGGCGCGGCATCGCCACGATGTGCGCGTAGTCCCACAGTTCCTGCCAGCGGTGCCAGCGGTCGAGTCCCAGAAACGCGTCCATGCCCATGATGAGACACAGCGACCGGCCGGCGAGTTCGGCGCGCAATTCCGTCAGCGTGAGGATCGTGTACGACGGCCCGCCGCGACGAAGCTCGCGATCGTCGGCGACGAACCCCGGCTCCCGCGCGATGGCGAGTTGCAGCATTTTCAACCGGTCGGCGCCTGCGGCGACCGGCGGCGGGCGATGCGGCGGGTTGGCCGCGGGAATGAAGCGCAGTTCGGTCAAGCCGAGCGCGCTCACCAACTCGCGCGCCGGTCGCAGATGGCCATAATGCGGGGGATCGAAGGTGCCGCCGAGGATACCGATCACAGGTACGAGGGACGTGATACGAGGCACGAGGGGAAAAGGCGGGTTTCGTCCCTCGCCTCTCGTCCCTCGCCCCTATTTTCGAACATGCCCGTCGCCGATCACGATGAATTTCTGGGAGGTGAGCCCCTCCAGGCCGACCGGTCCGCGGGCGTGCAACTTGTCGGTGCTGATACCGATCTCGGCGCCCAGGCCGTACTCGAAACCGTCGGCGAAGCGCGTCGAGGCGTTCACCATCACCGAGCTCGAATCGACCTCGCGCAGGAAGCGATTGGCGCGGCTGATGTCCTGGGTCATGATGGCGTCGGTGTGGTTGGAACCGTGGCGCTGGATGTGGTCGATGGCCTCGTCCAGGCCCGCGACCACGCGCACCGCCAGGATCGGCGCGAGATACTCGGTGTCCCAATCCTGTTCGGTGGCGGTCTTGATGCCGGACAAAATGGCGCGCGTCCTGGCACAGCCGCGCAGCTCGACGCCGGCGTCGCGATAGAGCGCGGCCAGGCGCGGCAGGACCTTGGCGGCCACACCCTCGGCCACCAACAAAGTTTCCATGGTGTTGCAGGTGCCATAGCGCTGGGTCTTGGCGTTGTAGGCGACCGTCACCGATTTATCGAGATCGGCGAGATCGTCGATGTACACGTGACAGATGCCGTGCAGATGCTTGATGACCGGCACCGTCGCCTCGGCGCTGATGCGCTCGATCAGCCCCTTGCCGCCGCGCGGCACGATCACATCGACGTAATTCTTCATGCGAATCAGCTCGCCGACCGCGGCGCGATCGGCGGTCTCGACCACCTGTACAGCATCGGCCGGCAGGCCGGCCGCGCTGAGGCCGGCGTGTATGCAGGCGGCGATCGCCTGGTTGGAGTGCAACGCCTCGGAACCGCCGCGCAGAATGGCGGCGTTGCCGGATTTAAGGCACAGGCCGGCGGCATCGGCGGTCACGTTCGGGCGCGATTCGTAGATGATGCCGATCACGCCCAGCGGCACGCGCATGCGCCCGACCTGAATTCCCGACGGCCGGCGCTTGAGCTCGCTGATCTCGCCGACCGGATCGGGCAGGGTCGCGATCTGGCGCAGGCCGTCGGCCATGGACTGGATGCGCGCACCGTTCAACTCCAGGCGATCGAGCATGGCGCTGTCCAGGCCGCTCTTGGCGCCGGCATCCAAATCTTTTTTATTGGCCTCGACCAGGGCGGCACGGCGCTGTTCGACCGCGGCCGCGATCGCCAAGAGCGCTGCGTCCTTGGCGGCGGTTTCGGCGCGGCTCATGAGGCGCGCGGCCGCGCGCGCCCGCTCGCCGAGCCGCTGCATCAGCTGCTTGATGTCCAGCCCCGTGGTCGCTTGCGACGCCGCTTTCATGACAACTGCACCTCGACAACAACAATAATGATACGCCCCGTTACGCGATGCGTACCCCACTCAGCGCCAGGCTGAGCGTCTCCAGTTCATGCCAGACCTCGCCGGCCGCGCGCCCCTTCAATACCCGATCGGCGCGCGCCGCGGCCCTAAGCATACCTAACCATTGCCCCGACCGCACTCGCCGGAGCGCGCGCGTCACCGGCCCGCGCCGGCTGGCCCAGACCTTGGACAATACCGCCGCTTCCGGCCGGCCCTGGGCGAGCTCGCCCGCCAGCTGCGCCATGGCGCGCAATTCGCGCGCTAAGGCCCATAGTACCAGTATCGGCTCGACACCCTCGACGCGTAAATTTCGCAACATGCGGGAGGCGACGGCCGGCTCGCCGGCCAGACAGGCATCGACCAGGCCATAGACAGTGAAGCGTGCGCTGTCCACCAGGCTCGCCCGGACATCGGCGGCGCGCAACGTCGCGCCGGCGCCGTGCACCAGCAGCAGTTTCTCGATTTCCTGGGCGCAGGCCAGAAGATTGCCTTCCATGTGATAGGCCAGCAACTCGACCACGCCCGGCTCGGCCTCAAGCCCGCGCGCCGCCAGCCGCGCCCCGATCCAGGCGGGCAGGCGCTGGGCACCGAGCTCGCGCACCGCGATCGCCACGCCGGCGGACTCCAGCGCCTTGGCCCAGAGGCTGTCGCGCGCCGTCTTTTCGAGCTTGCCGGTGATGACGAGCAGCAGCGTATCCGGGGGCGGCTGGGCGGCGAGCGCCGCCAGCATCTTGGCGCCGGCCTCGCCGGGCCGGCCGGTGGGAAGGCGCAGTTCCAGCAGGCGGCGGGCGGCGAACAACGACAGCGACCGGGTGGAGGCGAACAGCTCGTTCCAATTGAAGCCGCTTTCCACCGTATAGACCAGGCGCTCGTCGTAACCGGCGGCGCGCGCCGCGGCGCGAATCGCATCGCAGCCTTCCTCGATGCGCAGCGGTTCCTCACCGGAGATCAAATAACAGGGCGCCAGGCCGCGCGTCAGATGCTGTCCGAGCTGTTCGATCTCGCAGCGCACCGGCTCAGCGACCGACGCTCGCCAGCCGCCGGAGAATTTGCTGGATGGCGTCGCCGCGCATCTCGCGGCGCAGGAATTCGTCCTCCTTCTCCTTGGCCAACACGCTCAGCTTGTCGAAGCTGTATTCGCGTTGCAGCTTGACGCTTTGCGGCCCGAGCAGTTCCTTGCCGGCGGCGTCGGCGAGCGCGAATGTCAGGCTGTAATTGAGCAGGTAATTGCTCACCTTGCCGGTGCTGTCGATCGCCAGCACCTGGCTGTCGGCGCCTTCCGCCAGGAGCGTAAGGGTCGGCACCCCCGGGGTATCGACCAGGCGCACGCCGGCCTGGGATTGCAAGGCGTTGCGCATCTCGACCAGCATGGGCGGATAGGCCGGGCCGGCGGCGGTGACACGCATGACCTTGAGTTCATCCGCCAGCGAGGCCCCGCCGGTACCGCGCAGCTGGAATCCGCAGGCGCACAACGCCAGTAGCAACAGCACTGGCGCAAGCCGCCGGGCGGATAGGGGTGACATAACGAAGGAAAGTTTCAAGCGAGCGATACGCTACCGCTAATGCCGTTGCCTGACAAGTCACGGCGGGATTTACTCGGATGCGCGGCTCTGTTACCGTTTTTGGCATGGATTTCCGCCCATCCCTGCCGTTGACGCTATTCGATCCGGCCCTGCCGGCCGTGGCCGGCGCCGCTGCGCCGGGAACCGGCCGTTCGCAGTCGCTGCTCTTCTGTCTTTTTAGTATATATCTTTGGACAACCCCAGGAGATCGCCCATGAAAAGATTCTCGTTGCTGCTCACGGCCCTGTCGCAGGCGCTGGTTGTACTGATGTTTATCCAACCCGCCGGCGCAGCCGAGAAGCCCGTACTGGCGGTCGCCGAATTCAAGAACCAGACCAGCGCCGGTTGGTGGCGCGGTGGCGTCGGCTGGGAGCTCTCCGACATGCTCACCAACGAACTGGCCTCGATGGAAAAATTCAAGATGGTGGAGCGCCGCAAGCTTCAGAGCGTGCTGGGCGAGCAGGACTTGGCCGCGACCGGGCGCATCCGTCCGGGCACCGGCGCCAAGATCGGCCAGGTGACCGGCGCGCAATACCTGGTGACCGGCACGGTCTCGGCCTATCAGGAAAAGACCGAGGGCGTGGGCGGCGGCATCAGCTTCCGCGGTATCTCCGTGGGCGGCAAGAGCGAAGAGGCCTACATGGCCGTCGACCTGCGGGTAATCAACACCACCACCGGCGACATCGACTTTTCCCGCACGGTCGAGGCCAAATCCAGCGGCGGCGGAATTAACGTGGGCGTTTACCGGGGCGGATTCGGCGGCCACCTGAGCAAATACGAGGACACGCCGGCCGGCAAGGCGATCCGCGGTGTGCTCATGGAAATCTCCGAGTACCTGGGGTGCGTCATGGTGGACAAGGATTCCTGCCTGGGCGACTACAAGGAAAAGGAAACCAAGCGCCGCGAAAAAACCAAAAGCTCGATCAAGCTCGACGAGTAGCCAGGCCGCGCAGGCCGGCGCAACAGCCGGCCTGCGTAGTTAGGCTCCCATGCGCCGACCCATGGACTGGGCGGCGTACAGCACCAGCGCGCAACCGATCGGGAAGATAACCTCGTTGATCGTGCGCGCCGCCAGCGCCGCGGCCCCGGGCTGTTGCGGCGCCGCGGCGATCACAAGATAAATCGTCAGACCGCCAAATGCCGCGCCGACCGCGAGCCCGAGCAGCACATGGGTCCACAAACCCGCCCGTTGCCGCTGCCCGACCCAACCCACCGCCATTCCCAATACCCCGTACTCCGCCGCCTTGATGAGCGCGAGCACCAGCACCGAGGGTGCGACCATGGCGGCGACGTCCGGCAAGGCCAGCGCTTGTGCGGCACCCTTGTGCAGGGCGCGAGCCAGGTAGAAACCCGACGGCGCCGCGAACAAACCAAGCAGGCCCATGGCCGCGGTACGCGCCCGGGCGGCGACGGTTCCAAAGGCGATGCCGACACACACGATCACCGACCAGCTGATCTTCTGGGCGAGATCGGCGGCGAACGGCTTCAGGCTGCCGAGCACGCCGTAACCCGCGGCGACCGCCAGCAACAACCCCTCGATGGCGAGTCCCAGCAAAATAGATAGCCACGCCACCCGCAGAACGGTGGCGGACAAGGGGGCGGCGGGCGAGTTCTGCGCAAATCCGCTGTCAGTTTCGCTCATGATTTTTCTTCCTTTGTCGTATAAGCCTGCAGGAAATTTCGTCACACATTGTAGAATAATTTCCCCGGGACGTCGGCCTCCCTCGGCTACCCCGCCACCACCAAATTCACCAGCTTGCCGGGAACGACGATCGCCTTCTTCAGCGGCTTCCCCGCAATGTGGCGGGCGACGTTCGCGTCGGCCAGCGCGATCGCGCGCACCGCATCGTCCGGCGCGCCGGCCGGCACCCTCACCCGGCCGCGCAGCTTGCCATTCACCTGCACCACGATCTCGAGACTGTCCTGGCGGAGCGCCGCGTCGTCGACCGTCGGCCAGGGCGCGTCGATCACCGGACCGGTGTGCCCGAGCGCCGTCCACAGCGCATGACAAATATGCGGCACGATCGGCGCCAACACCAGCACCGCGAGTTCGAGCGCTTCCTGACGCACCGCCCGGGCCGAGGGCGAACGGTCCTCGAGCTTGGCAACCGCGTTGAGCAACTCCATCACCGCGGCAATCGCGGTGTTGAACGTGCGCCGCCGGCCGATATCGTCGGTCGCCTTGGCGAGCATCTGGTGGGCCTGGCGGCGCAGTTCCTGGAGTTCCGGGGGCAGTGACGAAAAATCGACTTCACCCGCGCTACCCTGGGCGACGTGATCGGCGACCAGCTTCCACAATCGCCGCAGAAACCGCTGCGCCCCGGCCACACCCTCGTCCGACCATTCGAGCGTCATCTCCGGCGGCGCGGCGAACATCATGAACAGACGCGCGGTGTCGGCGCCGTATTGATCGATGAGCGACTGCGGATCGATGCCGTTGTTCTTGGATTTCGACATGGTGCCGATACCGCCCGACTCCACCGGCTGGCCGTCGCTTTTCATCACGGCAGCAAGGCGCTGGCCCTTGTCATCGAGTCTGACTTCGACCTCGGCCGGATTGAAATACTGGATGCGCCCGGTGGGTGGTTTTCGGAAAAAGATTTCGTTCAACACCATGCCCTGGGTGAGCAGGCGCCGGAACGGCTCGTCACCGTTCACCAAATCCATGTCGCGCATCACCTTCCACCAGAAGCGTGAATACAACAGATGCAGAATCGCGTGCTCGATGCCGCCGATGTATTGGTCCACGGGCATCCAGTAGTTCGTTTCACTATCCACCATCGCGTGCTCGCTGCGGTGGCTGGCGAAGCGCGCGAAATACCACGATGAGTCCACGAACGTGTCCATGGTGTCGGTTTCGCGGCGCGCCGGCTGGCCGCACTTGGGACAGACACAGTTCACGAAGTCCGGACGCTTATTGAGCGGGTTGCCGCTGCCGTCCGGCACGCAATCCTCGGGAAGCACCACCGGAAGATTCTCGTCCGGCACCGGCACGTCGCCGCAGTTCGCGCAGTGAATAATAGGGATCGGACAACCCCAGTAGCGCTGACGCGAGATTCCCCAGTCGCGCAACCGCCATTGCACCTGCTTGTCCCCCAAACCCTTGGCCTTCAGGTCGGCGGCGATTGCGTCGACCGCGGCGCCATAACCCAGGCCGCCGTACTTGCCGGAGTTTACGCAGCGGCCGCGTTCCTTATCGGCATACCACTCGGCCCAGGCATCGGTCGAGAATTTCCCGTCACCGACCGCAATCACTGGCTTGATCGGCAAGCCGTATTGCTTGGCAAAATGAAAATCGCGTTCGTCGTGCGCCGGCACCGCCATCACTGCGCCCTCGCCGTAACCCATGAGCACGTAGTTGCCGACCCACACCGGAATCGGCTCACCGGTGAGCGGATGCGTGACGTCTACGCCGGTCGGCATGCCCTGCTTCTCGATGGTGGCGAGATCGGCCTCCATCACCGTGCCGCGCTTGCACTCGTCGATGAACGCGGCCAGCGCCGGGTTGTTCTTCGCCGCCTGCGTGGCCAACGGGTGTTCGGCGGCGACCGCGCAGAACGTGACGCCCATGATGGTGTCGGCGCGGGTGGTGAATACCCAGAGTTTTTCGTTCTTACCATCGAGCTTATAAGGGAAGGCAAAACGCACGCCCACGCTCTTGCCGATCCAGTTGGCCTGCATGGCGCGCACCCGCTCCGGCCATTCAGTGAGCTGGTCGAGATCGGCCAGCAGCTCCTCAGCGTAACGGGTGATCGCCAGGTAATACATGGGGATCTCGCGTTTTTCGACCGGCGCTCCGGTGCGCCAGCCGCGGCCGTCGATCACCTGTTCGTTGGCGAGCACCGTCCGGTCGACCGGGTCCCAGTTGACGATGCCGGTCTTTTTGTAGGCGATGCCCTTCTCGAGCATGCGCAGAAACAGCCACTGGTTCCACTTGTAATACGCCGGCTGGCAAGTAGCCAGCTCGCGCGTCCAGTCGATGGCCAGCCCGAGCGCCTGCAACTGTTGCTTCATGTAGGCGATGTTGTCGTAGGTCCACCGCGCCGGCGGCACGCCGTTGGCCATGGCGGCGTTCTCGGCCGGCAGCCCGAAGGCGTCCCAGCCCATGGGCTGGAGGACATTTTTCCCCTGCATGCGCTGGAACCGCGTGAGCACGTCGCCGATCGTGTAGTTGCGCACGTGCCCCATGTGCAGCTTGCCGGAGGGGTAGGGGAACATCGACAGGCAGTAGAATTTCTCGCGCCCCGGGTCTGGCAGCGCCTTGAAAATATTATGCTTTTCCCAGTACTGGCGGGCGGTTTGTTCGACGGCGGCGGGGGAGTAATTGGGATCCATGAGGGGCACAGACACTATCGGCAGCGTTCGTTATCCGGTTGACAACCCGGGAAGCATAGCGCATTCTTGAACGCGGGTCTTGCCTCCGGCAAGACCGAAAAAACAAGAACTCCCGAGTGCGCTGAGAACAATAATCCAAGGGAAGGCGGGGGGAACTTTCATTTCCATTATCAATAAAAAACCGAAGGAGCACACCTATGCAATCATCCTCTAAGACCAAATTAGTTGTGGCCGTCGCGGCCGCGGTCGCCCTGCTCGGCATGAACCCAGCCATGGCCGACAAGGGCGGTAAGGCCAACGCCGGTTATGTCGGCGACAACACCGGCCATCTCGTCAAAGACAGCCTCGGCAAGTGCGTGAAGAACAGCGCCTGGACGCCGGCGCTGGCGCTCGACGAATGCGGCGACAAGGCCCCGGCCAAGGCGGTCGAAAAGATCTCGCTCAAGGCCGACGCCCATTTCGACTTCGACAAGTCCGACCTCAAGGCCGGCGACAAGAAGGAACTGGACGACGCCGCCGCCAAGCTCAAGTCCATGAAGATCGAATCGATCACGATCACCGGCCACACCGACAACGTCGGCACCGACGCCTACAACCAGAAGCTTTCCGAGCGCCGCGCCGAGGCGGTCAAGAAGTACCTGGTCGGCAAGGGCGTGAGCGCCGGGCAGATGCAGACCCAGGGCAAGGGCGAAAGTCAGCCGGTCGCGGACAACAAGACCGCCGATGGCCGCGCCAAGAACCGGCGCGTGGACATCGAGTTCAAAGCCGCGAAATAAATCCGCGCTTTCGGGCAGTACCCTCAAAACCCGCTTCCGGATTCCGGTAGCGGGTTTTTTTCGTCCAGACTGTCGTGCTTACACCCCGCGGGCCTGTTCCAACAATTCGCAGATGCGGCGCGCGCCCTGCACGATCCGCGGCGTCTGGCGCAGCGTGATGTCCGCCGCGATCGCATATAACTGTCCGCGTTCGACTGCGCGCAGCCCGCGCCGGCCACGCCACCCCTCGATCGCATCGGCACCCAGCGAATCGCTCACCAAAATCACCTGCGGATCGGCACGCAGCACGTCTTCGATGCCGACCTGCGGCGCGAGCATGCCAAGCGTGCCGAACACGTTACGCCCGCCGCACAGACTCAACAGCTCGCCGACCATGTGGGTATCGCTCAACGTCATGAGCGGGCGATCGGAGATTTGCAGGAACACACTGACCGGCGCGCGCCCGCGGAATTGCGCGCGCAATGCCTCGATCTCGCGTCGAAACTCCAGCGCGGCCGCGCGCGCCGCCGCCGGCGTGGCCGCCAGCCGCGCCAACCGCGCCAATGACGTCTCGATATCCGCCAGCCGGCGCGGTTCGAGGGTGAACACCGGAATACCGAGGCCTTCGAGGCGCTCGACGGCGGCGCGATTGGTGCCGCTGCCCCAGGCCACGACCAGATCGGGACGCAACGCCACGATGCGTTCGTAATCCAGGGACACGCTGTTGCCGACCTGCGGAAGGCGGCGCGCTTGCACGGGGAAATCGCTGAACGCGGTCACGCCGACGACCGCATCGCCGGCGCCGGCGGCGAACAGCAACTCGGTGACCATGGGCGCCAGACTCACGATCCGCTGCGCTGGCCGCGGCAAGGCGACCTCGCGGCCGCGGTCGTCGGTCTCGTGGATGCCGGCGAGCGCGGCAGTGCTCGCCAGACCGATCAGCACCGCCAACACGCACGCCGCTGGGTTCACGGCCGACCGCCGTGGAAGATCAGCGACGGCAACGCCGCCTCGCCCTGCCCGTCCACGCGGATCCTGGTGATACCGGCGTCGGCACGGCGATGCGAAACACGCGGACCGGCGGAATCTCCAGGACGATGGCCAAAACCGCGCGGATAACGCCGGCATGGCCGACCAGCAACACCTGCCGGCCCCGATGGCGCTCGATCAATTCCAGCCAGGCGTCGGCGATGCGTTCCTGGAACGCCGCCAGCGGTTCGGCCCCGGCCGGTCGGTTCGCGACCGGGTCGAGCTTGAATCGCCGCAGGCAACCGGGATCGGCGGCGAGCAATTCCTCCGGAGTCTTGCCCTCCCAGTCGCCGAAACCGATCTCCATCAGGCGGGCGTCGGTATGCACTGGAATATCGAGCCGCTCGGCGAGTTCCCGGGCAAACGCCGCGCAGCGCACCAGCGGCGAGGTAACGATCGCCTGCCAGTCCCGATAGCCGGCAACGCTGGCGCGCATCCGTTCCCAACCCGCCGCACTCAGCGGATCGTCGCGCTGGCCGCGGTAGCGCCGCCCACCCACCGGCTCGCCGTGCCGCAACAGATCGATCACGGTCGACGGCGTATCGCTCATGCAGGGAAAAATTTTAACGAGCGAACAGGCCGAACAGGTGCGCGCCCGACATCAGCACCGCCACCGCCAGCCAGAACAGCAACACCCGCCACACCAGTGCCATCACCCGCCGCACATGGGCGGCATCGGCCAGTATCGAGGGACGAACGATCTTGTTGCCGTAGGCGTCCTCTTCCTCGGTTTCTTCGCAGTTGGTCATGTGCATGGCGCCCAGACCGGAGGCGAGCAGCGGACCGCTGTTGATGTCCGACCACATGCCGGCCCGGCGTCGCCAGCAATGCAGGGCATCCTCGAAGCTGCCCATGACCGCGTAACTGATCGCGGTGATGCGCGCCGGTATCCAGCCCAGGAGATCGTCGAGACGCGCCGCCGCCCAGCCGAATTCGCTATAGCGCTCGTTGCGGTGACCCCAGAGCTTGTCGAGGATCGACGCCATGTGTTGCAGCACCACACCGAACGGCCCGAGGATGATGAACCAGAACAGCGGCGCGATCACCAGCGAATTGGCCTGCTTCAACACCGCCTCGACCGCGGCGTGGGCCACGCCGGCCTCGGTGGTTTCGGCCGTTTCCTTGCCGGTGAGTGCGCCCAGTTGTTGGGCGGCCTGCGGGACATCGTTGTTTTCGAGCGCGCTGGAAACCGCCTCGGCCACATTCCCGAGCCGGAACAGGTCCACACACAGATACACCGCCAGTATGTCGAACAGAAACGCCAGAAACCACGAGATCTCGCCCAGGATGAAGTGCGCCAGAAACACCGCGAGCAGGATCGGCACGGTCGCGAGCAGCGCGGCGCTCACACCGTTTGCGCGGCTACCGCCGTTGAAGCGCTGCTCGATGGAATCGACCCAGTCTCCGTACCACACCCACAGTTTGAAGCCGCCGCGATCGGGCAGGTAGCGATCAAGGGCCAATGCCAACAAGGCGGTGATCAGGATCTGGGTCATACGATTCAAAAAATGAGATTGAGGGAACAGGCGTACTCTACCGGGGCGCGCGTTGTCTGCGCAAGCCGTTAGAGTGCGCGCCGCAGACGCACCCAATCGAAAAACGGGCCGGGGTCGGTCTTGCGTCCGGGCGCGATGTCGGCGTGTCCGACGACGCGCGCCGGCGTAACCGCCGGATAGGCCCGCATGATGGCAGCGATCACGAGCTGCAAGCTCCGATACTGGGCGTCCTCGAACGGCGACTGGTCGCTGCCCTCGAGTTCGATACCGATCGAAAAATCGTTGACCCGCGCGCGGCCCTCGCAGCACGACTCGCCGGCGTGCCAGGCACGCGCCTGCAAGGGCATAAATTGCACGATCGCGCCGTCGCGCCGGATGAGCAGGTGCGCCGAGACCTTGAGCCCCTCGAGTTCGCGGTAATAAGGATGGCTTCGGCAATCGAGAGTATTGCAAAACAACCGTTCGATGTCGGGCCCGCCGAATTCCCCGGGGGGCAGACTGATGGCATGGATCACCACCACCTCGATCGCGCATCCTGGCGGGCGGTCATCGCAATTTGGCGAGGAAACGAAGCGAACTCCCTCGATCAGGCCTGATTTCTCATCAATCTTGAGGCTGGAGACCATGGATGTACTGCCAATGCGCGTCGGGATGCCCGTTCGGGGCCTGAAGCATAGCGATTTTACCGGGCCGGCGGAATCCCGGAGGCCGTATGCCGTTCGTAGCGGCCGACGAAAAAGGTTGCCCTGGCGAAACGAGTGCGGTTAACTATACTTCGTTGAGACAGGGAAGAAAGGCCTGGAAACATAGGCTTACCGCCCTAAGCTGTGAAGCTGGTCCATCAATAACGAGGAACTAACGATGAAACAAACGAAAAGACTGATTTTGACCACGGTCCTGGCGTTCTTCCTGGCCAGCCTCGCCCCGCGCGTGGCGTTGAGCGACGTGACCGCGGAAGAACGCGATCTGGCCTATCTGACCGACGTGGCCGTGCTGCGTCCGGTCGGCCTGGTTACCACCGTGGCCGGGATCGCGCTATTCATTGTCACGCTGCCGATCTCCATCCCCACGCTCAGCGTCGAAAAGAGCTTCGACATTCTGGTGAAGACCCCGGCGGCCTACACCTTCGCGCGCGAACTGGGCGGCGATGACTACAACAGCGACGTGCGGCGCGAACAGATGGCGAAAGACTCGGGCCAGAAATAAACGCTCTCAGCAACCCTTCGCACCGGTGGCAAGGTTGCCGACGGCCGGTGGCGCTCGGATCACGGGTTCTTATCAGGTTGCAGATAAACTTGTTGTTTTCAACAGCCTGTTAAAAGGTTACGATCTCGTCGGCTTCGCTCATTAATACACTCAAGGCCTTCATGGAGCTCCGGCCGATACCCGGCAACGGATAGGCCTGGTCCCAACCGAACTTCTTCAGGGTGCCGCCGCACACCTGCACCTCCAGACCGACCTCGAGCAACTCGTAGAACAATGCCCGGCACGGGTTGTCGGCGCCGAGCCTGGGGTCGGCCAGACGGGCGCCCTCCTCGACCAGAAACAAACACACGTCCTTGCTATCGGCAAGCAGCGCGCCGGCAAGACGCAACGCCGTAAGCGCGCGACAATCCGGCGCCTCGGGCGGAGCGTGCACGATAATGAGCGCCCTGGCCATGGTTAGGTCGGCAGTTAGTGCGGGCCCGCGCCGCGACCGGCGCACTGCGGTGAGGACAACAAGACTACAGTCCGACCTTGCTGACTTCCAGACCGCGCTCGCTCACGTGCCGTCGCAGCGTCTCGGAATCGATCACCTGTGGGTCGTAGGCGACCTCGAGCATATGCGCGCCCACCTTGCTGAAGTGCACCGATACCACGCCGTCGCAGCCTTCGATATCGCGTTCGATGTTGGTGCGATCCTGGATCGAAAGATCGGCCGGAACGTGAAACATGATGTCTACGATGTCCATGACAACCTCCTGCCGTATTGGCGTTTGACTTCGCGTATCCCCGGATGCGACCGGTCTATTTCTGCAACTCGCGCCGCATCCGTTCGTACTCCTTCTTGTCGATTTCCCCGCGTGCATAGCGCGCCTTGAGAATCTCGAGCGGCGTCTCGCCGCTCGCGGACGAAGACGACCCCAGCCACTTGATGAGCGCCATGATGCCGACGATCACCGCTACCCACACCAAGACCATGAACAGCCAGCCGAAGCCGTGCCCAAACCACCCGAAACCGTTAAAGTCACCCATCATCGTTCACCCCTTTGCGAATTTTGCCCCCGATCCGGCGCGACCGCTTTGATCCAGGGCAATCAACCGGCTGGGTTGAGCCGCGGGTGAGTTTCCTCGCCCCAGATCTGCACGACCAGCCCGGACAGCGCCATGGCAATCGCCACGAACAACAGTCCCGATTCGAGCCGGCCGCTGAGGTGCGCCACCAGCCCCAACAGCAGCGCGCCGATGCCGTAGCCAAGATCGCGCCAGAAGCGGTAGATGCCGATCGCCGAGCCGCGCCAGTTGGGGTGGGCGATGTCGGCCACGGCGGCCGAGAGATTCGGATAGAGCAGCGCCATGCCGAAGCCGGTCACCGCGGCCGAGGCGATCCACCACCACACTGCCTCACCGGCGAGCATCATCGCCACGCCGGCGCCGCACAGCCACATGCCCCACACGATCGGTCGCTGGCGGCCAATGCGGTCGGAGAGTTTGCCGGTAAAGAACTGCGAACCGCCCCACACGAACCCGTACACGCCCACCACCCAGCCGATGTGGGCGAGACTCAAGCCGCGCTCGTAGAGAAACACGGGATATACCACCCAGATCAATGCATCGACGAATTTCTCGACCAGGCCCGCCTGGCTCAAGGCCGCCATGCGCCGGTCGCGCCACGACATGAGGGTAAATACTTCCCAGGTGGTCGGTTGCCCGGAAATGTTCTGTGGAAAGCGCGGCGCCGGCCCCGTGCTCTTGCCGGCCGCGTGGCGCGCACCCTCGGCATGCGCCCAGGCGAGCGTCTCCTTCACCCACAACGCGGTCAGCACCAAGGCGGCCACGATGACTGTGGCACCGAACACGAACAACCCCATGCGCGGCCCAAAAGCGGTCGCGAGATAACCGGTGATAATCCCCGCCACCGCGACCCCGACATAGCCGGAAAATTCGTTGAGTCCCATGGTCAGGCCGCGCTGGTCGGCGCGGGTGATGTCGAGCTTGGCGGTCTGGGTCATGGACCAGGTGAAGCCCTGGTTCATGCCGAGCAGCACCGTGGCCACCACGATCCAGCCCCAGCTCGGGGCATACAGGATCATGAACGGGATCGGTATCGCCGAGGCCCAGCCGAGCAGCAACACGGTCTTGCGACCGAGCCGCTCGGACAGCCGGCCGGCGACGAAGTTGAGCGTGCCCTTGACGAAACCGAACGCCACCACGAACGCCATGAGCAGCAGGAACGAGCCCTTGGGCACGCCGAACTCGCTCTCGGCGAGCGCCGGCACCACGGTGCGCATCATCCCGAGGGTCAATCCCACCAGGAACACCTGTAGCAACTGGTGCAGGAACTGCGCGAGGTTATCGCGGATACCGTGGCGGTAACCGGCGAACGCTTCGTGGTGCGTGGCGTGCATGGCGGTTCTCGTTTTGGTCACATCAGGCCGCGATATTGGCCGCCACCATCCGGTCCATCTCGGCCGGGCGCGGCGGAATTTCGCTGGTGAGCAGTTTCACGAACTCTTCCTTGTTCGTGACTTTCAGCCCAATGTTGAAGCGTTTCTCAAAGCCGATGGTCGAGGACGGTTTGCCGGAAAGCCCGGCGCCGCACACGCTGCCAGCCTGGTGGCCAGGGAAGATTTCGACTTCATCCGGTAGCGACAACAACTTCGAGTGGATGCTGTCGAATAGCATCGCCGCCATCGCCTGCTCGCGCCCGGCCAGATCCGGCCGGCCGATCGCACCGACAAACAGCGTGTCGCCGGTAATCACGAACCATGGCTGCTCGCCGCGGCGCTTGTCGGTCACCAACAGGCAGACGCTGTCCAGGGTGTGGCCCGGCGTGTGCAGCACCTTGATGATGACGTTACCCGACTCGATCGTGTCATTGTCGTGCAGCGGATGGAACGGAAATTTGACGAAATCGACATCGCTCTCGTGCAAGCAGTAGTGCGCGCCGGCCAGTTGCGCGAGCTTGCGGCCGCCGGAGTAATGATCGGCATGTACGTGGGTGTCGATGACGTGGGTAATCGTGACCTTGGCCTCTTTGGCCTGGTCGATAAACCACTGCTCGTCGCCCGCGACCACGTCCACCGCCACGGCCTTGCCGAGGCTGCCGCAGCCGAAGAAGTACGAGAGCGTTGATTCCTTGGTCGCCAGTTGTTTGAAGAACATGTTTGTTTCTCCGTGATGAATGTTGGGGGTAATTGCTCAGCGGTCGTTCGCCAGCGGCAGGCCGCGTGCGCGCCACTCGGCCACGCCGTCTTCCAGGCGCGCCGCCTTGATGCCCTTCTTCGCCAGCAGGCCCACGGCCTCGATGGCCATCAGACAGAACGGGCCGCGACAATAGGCCACCACCGGCTTGCCCTTGGGGATCTCGCCAAGGCGTGCTTTCAGCTCGGCGAGCGGAATCGAGCGTGCGTGCGGCAGATGTGCGGTCTGATATTCGATTTCCGGACGGACGTCGATCACGATGACATCGCCGCGCTTGGCCTGGGCCAGTAGTTCTTTTCCGCCCATCGGCGCCAATTCGCCCGGATGCGACACCATCTCCTTCATGGCCGCTTGCAGCTCCAGCAGCCGTCCCTCGGCAAGCGCGCGCAGCATCACCCACATCTCCGCGACCTGCGCGTCCACCACCCGGTAGTAGACGTTCTTGCCCTCGCGCCGCCCCTCGACCAGGCGCGCGGCCTTGAGACCCTTGAGGTGGGCGCTGGCCAGTTTCACGCTGATGTCGGTGGCCACCGCTAACTGCTCGACGCTCTTCTCCCCCTGACTCAGCACCTCGATGAATTCGAGGCGCTTGGGGCTGGAAACCGCCTTGCCGATGCGCGCCACCTGTTCGTAGAGCAGGTTTTTGAGCTTTCTGCCGTTCATGGCTGCATACGATCTAATATTCGTTGGAATGATTGAATCACAGCGGATGGGGGTTGTCAACTACACCGTCGACGGTCGGGGCCGGGCGCGGTTCGACCTGTGTCGCGGGTGGAGAGGCCCGCTCTGAGTTGTGGCTGCTGAACTGGAAATTTCGACTCGACGGGAAGCGCGGGGCTCACGCCCGGCCGAAAAGGCGCGCTAAGTCGCTGAATGGATTGGTGCCGGTGACCGGAGTCGAACCGATGACCTACTGATTACGAA
>JACREH010000033.1 GCA_016218345.1 Gammaproteobacteria bacterium
AAGCGCCGGTAGGGCGCGAAGAATACGTGCAGGTAAATCGCAATCATCGCGACGCCGAGGCCCTGCATCAGATGGATATACAGCCCCGCCTGCTGCAGGCCGCCGAACACGTTGAAGATCATCCAATAGCCGGTCGCCGGCAGCACCACCACCGCTGCCCATACCCACGGAAAGAAGCGCGCGAACGCGCCGGCCCACAGCGGCATGCGCTGCGGGGGCGCGAGCGCCAGCGCCGCCGGGCGCAGGCACACATAGGCGAAGAACATGCCGCCGACCCACAACACGGCAGCGAGCAGATGCAACGTGACGGCGAGAGACATCAGCAAGACCTCATTTTATGTTATTGGCCACAGATGAACACAGATGGGCAAGGGTTGCATTTAAGCTTATCTGTGTTCATCTGTGGCTAACCTAATTTTACCTGCTTATTTCAACAGTGGCACGAGGTACGGCCAGACCGTCGCCAGCAACTTCGGCTGGGCCGCGGCGGTGGGGTGTACGCCGTCGGGTTGCATGAGTTCCGGGTCCGTGGCCACGCCCTCCAGAAAGAATGGCACCACTGGCACCCGATATTTTTTTCCCAGATCGGCATACAGCTCCTGGAACTCCCGCGTATGGCTTGTGCCATAATTGGTCGGCAGGCGCATGCCGACGAGCAGCACCTTGGCGCCGTGTTGCTGCGCGAGTCGGATCGCATTGCCGAGGTTGGCGCGCAACTCGGCGATCGGCAGGCCGCGCAGGCCGTCGTTGCCGCCGAGTTCGATGACGACGATCGTCGGCCGATGCTGGTCGAGGGCGCGCGGCAGGCGCGCCAGCCCGCCGCGGCTGGTGTCGCCGCTGGTGCTGGCGTTCACCGCGCGATGCGGGAAGCCCTCGCGCTCCAGGCGTTGTTGCAGCAGCGTCACCCAGCCCTGGCGCAGGTCGAAGCCGTACCCGGCGCTCAGGCTGTCGCCCAGCACCAGGATCACCGGCGGGGCGGCCGTGGCCGGCGCGGCGCAGAATAGCAAACCTACTATAAGGAGTGTTTTTAGCATGGCGGACGCGTCTATTCCCCCGATTGTGCAGGTGCAGGCACTCGGCAAGCAAGTCGTGAGCCCGGAAGGGCCGCTTACCATCCTCGCGGACATCAACCTCAGCATCGCCGCCGGCGAGGCGGTGGCGATCGTCGGCGCGTCCGGTTCCGGAAAATCCACGCTGCTCGGTCTGATGGCCGGCCTCGACACCCCGAGCAGCGGGCGGGTGATTCTGAACGGTATCGATCTCACCACCCTCGACGAGGACGGCCGCGCGCGCCTGCGCGCCGAACTGGTAGGCTTCGTGTTTCAGTCGTTTCAATTGTTGCCGGCGCTGACCGCGCTCGAAAACGTCATGCTGCCGCTGGAACTGGCCGGCCACCCGGAACCGCGCGCCGCGGCGCGCGAGGTGCTGGCGCGCGTGGGCTTGAGCGCGCGCCTCGGCCATTATCCCAACCGCATGTCGGGCGGCGAGCAGCAGCGCGTGGCGATCGCGCGCGCCTATGCCACCCGCCCCAAACTGCTGTTCGCCGACGAACCGACCGGCAACATCGATACCGCCACCGGCGAGCGCATCATCGAACTGCTGTTCTCGCTCAACCGCGAGCAGTCTTCGACCCTGGCGCTGGTCACGCACGACGAAGGCCTGGCGCGGCATTGCGCGCGCCGCTTCACGCTCGAGGCCGGGCGGTTGAAAAACGCCACATGAACACCGTCGCCGCCTCGTGGCGCAACTTGTGGCGCGATTGGCGCGCCGGCGAGTTGCGCATCCTGGCCGCGGCGCTGGTGGTCGCGGTGGCGAGCGTCAGCTCGGTGGGGTTCTTCACCGATCGCACTCAGCAGGCGCTACGCGAGCAGGCCAACGAACTACTGGCCGCCGATCTGGTGGTGCTGTCGGGCAGCGGCATCGACGAGGCTTGGCGAGACAACGCCCGCGCCCACGGCTTGGCCACTGCCCGCAGCATGACGTTCCCGAGCGTGGTGCGGCTCGCCGACCGGCCGCAGCTCGCCGAGGTCAAGGCCGTCGAGGATGGTTATCCGTTGCGTGGCCAACTGCGCATCGCCGAGGAGGCGTTCGGGGTGGAGACCGTCACCCGCGCCATCCCCGCGCCCGGCACGGTCTGGCTCGATGCGCGCATGCTGCAGATGCTGGGCGTGCGCGTCGGCGACGCTATCCATCTGGGCGCGGCCCAACTGCGCGTGGCTGCGGTGCTGGCCTATGAGCCGGATCGCGGCGGCGACTTGTTCAGCATCGCGCCGCGGGTATTGTTGAACTATGCCGATTTGCCCGCGACCCAGCTCACCCGCGCCGGCAGCCGCCTGACCCATCGCCTGCTGGTGGCCGGCGACAAGCTGCAATTGGAGCGTTTCCGTGCTTGGCTCATGCCGCGGCTCAAGCCCGGCGAGCGCTTGCAGGACATCCGCGAGGGCCGCCCGGAACTACGCAGCGCGCTCGATCGCGCCGGTCAATTCCTCGGCCTCACGGCGCTGGTGAGCGTGCTGCTCGCCGGCGTCGCGGTCGCCACCTCGGCGCGTCGCTACAGCGCGCGCCATCTCGACAGCGTCGCGGTGCTGCGCTGTCTGGGCGCCAGCCAGGCGACCGTGGTGAAACTGTTTATGTTCGAAATGCTGTGGCTGGGGCTGCTGGCGAGCCTCGTCGGCTGTGCGCTCGGCTACGCGGCCCAGGCCGGACTCGCTTATCTGCTCTCCGGGCTGGTGGTCACAGCCCTGCCGGCGCCGACGGTCTGGCCGGTGGTGGCCGGCGTGGTCACCGGGCTGGTGACCTTGCTCGGGTTCGCGCTCGCGCCGCTGTTGCGGCTCAAGGACGTCCCGCCGCTGCGGGTGCTGCGGCGCGACCTGGGTGCGTTACCGCCGCGCGGCGCGTTGCCATATGCGGCCGCGTGCGCCGCGCTCGGCGCGCTCATGTGGTGGCAGGCCGGCGACAACACGCTCGCGCTCTATGTGATGGCCGGCACGCTCGGCGGGTTGGTGCTGCTCGGCGGCATGGCCTATGCGCTGGTGCGATCGCTCAACGTGCTGCGCCAGCGCGTCGGCGTCGCCTGGCGCTACGGGCTCGCCAATATCGCGCGCCGCGCCCAGGGCAGCGTCGTGCAAGTGACGGCCTTCGGTCTCGGCATCATGGTGCTGCTGCTCCTGAGCCTGGTGCGCGCCGATCTACTGCGCGGCTGGCAGAACAGCCTGCCGCCGGATGCGCCCAATCAGTTCGTGATCAACATCCAACCCGACGAGCTGGCGCCGCTGCGCGCGTTTTTCAGCGAGCGTGATCGGCCAGCGCCGGTGTTGTACTCGGTGGTGCGCGGTCGCTTGGCGACCATCAACGGCCGGCCGGCCGACCCCGACGAGTTCGCCAACCCGCGCGCCAAGCGTCTGCTCGAACACGAGTTCAATCTGTCCTGGAGCGCCGCGCCGCAGGCCGACAACCGCATCGTCGCCGGTCGCTGGTGGTCGGTGGGCGACCACGGCGGCGCGTGGCTGTCGATCGAAAAGGGCCTGGCCGAGACGCTGGCGCTCAAGCTCGGCGACGAGCTCGGCTTCCTGCTCGGGGGCAGCGAGTTGCGCGCCACGGTCATGAGCCTGCGCAGCGTCGAATGGGATTCGTTCCGCCCGAATTTCTTCGTGCTGGCGCCGCCCGGCCTGCTCGACGAGTATCCGGCCACGTACATGACGAGTTTTTTCCTGCCCAAGGACGACCGCACGTTGCTGGGTGCGCTGGCACAGCGCTTCCAGAGCGTCACGCTGCTGGATGTCGATGCGCTCATGACCCAGGTGCGGCGCATCGTCGATCGCGTGGTGCTGGCGGTGGAATACGTGTTTCTGTTCAGCCTGCTCGCCGGGCTGGTGGTGTTGTACGCCGCCATCCAGGCGACCCAGGACGAACGCCTGTACGAAAGCGCCATGCTCCGCACGCTTGGCGCCGGTCGTCGCCAGGTGCAGACCGGGTTGATCGCCGAATTCGTGACCCTCGGCCTGCTCGCCGGCCTGCTCGCGAGTCTGACCGCCAGCGTGTTGGGCTATGTGCTGGCCGAGCAGGTGCTGCACATCGCCTATCGTTTCAATATCTGGTTGTGGGTGGCCGGCATTCTCGGCGGCGCGCTCGGCATCGGCTTGGCCGGCACGCTCGCCACGCGCTTCGTGCTGGAGCACCCGCCGTGGCGGGTGTTGCGGGAGATTTAGCGGGAAACCGGGGCTCGGGCACGCCAGCTGCTCCGACCACCTATATACTTATCCAGCGACGCGCACCGGCGCAAGCACGGGGAGGGAGTCGTGGTCTATTTTTTAGTGCGTGTGATCAGGCTCGGCTGGTGCTGGTTCGAACTGGCCATGTTTACCGCGCTGTTGTACGCGCTTTCCTGGTTGCCAGCGCGTTGGCTGCAACCGTGGTATTTCCCGCTGTTCCGCCTGTGGTGCCGGTTGTTCGTGTACGCGCTCGGGGTGGATCTGCGACTGCACCAGAAGAACCTCCGGCCGTTGCCCGGGCAGTACATATTGATTGCCAATCATCCCTCGGCGCTCGAGGATGTCGGGATTCCGACGCTGTTTCCGGTGTACTCGCTCGCCAAAGAGGGATTGAGGGATTGGTGGTGGGCGGGGCGCATCAACATGGCCGCCGGAACGTTGTTCGTGAAACGCGAATCGGCCGAGTCGCGCCATGCCGCCGCCGAGCAGATCGAGGCAGAGTTGAAGAAAGGCCACAACGTCGCGCTCTACCCGGAGGGCGGATGCAAGGGCCGGCGTATCTTCAGTTCGTTTCGTTACGGGGCGTTCGACATCTCGCTACGCACCGGCATCCCGGTGCTGCCGGTGTTTCTGCACTACGAATCGCAGGACGATTTCGAGTGGCACGACCCGCAGACGTTGCTGCAAAAGTTCTGGCACTTCATGGCCACGCAAAATAACCGGGCGAATTACTATGTCTATGACGCGATCGATCCGCACCAGTTCGACAACAAGGAAGACTACGACCGGTATGTGTACGAACTGTATCTCAAGTGGCAGGCGAGGTATTTGGATTGAGCTGAACGGTCTCGCGTCCAGGGTCCGGACTGCTCGACACATCACCCGCCACAACCAGGAACGCGCCGCCGGGAATCCGGCCGCCCAACCAGTGTTCACTCAGTCTGGCGAGCTTGCCCGCCGTGGGCAGTAACACCGCGGTTTGTATTTTCATGTTCGTTACCGGTAGTCCTGCAAATAATCTTCGAATCTCCGCCGCCGTATGCCAATGCGCGCCGCGGTAAGCTCCGCGCCCGCCGCCGTGGCCTTTTTGCAGGTAGAGCAGGCTGTGGCGGTTGAGCAGGCCGATGGCGAACCGCCGGCGCGTGACGCGCAGGATTTCCGCGAGTGCCTGGCGCTGTTCGGGGATGAAACAAAGCGCGGTCACCGAGATGGACAGATCGAAGGTTTGATCGGGGAAGGGCAGGGTGCGCGCGTCGCCGGTCAGGTAGTGCTCGCCCGCGCCGGCCTGCGCTTGGGCGACGCGTAGCATCGCCGGGCTGGCATCGATGCCGGTCACCGTGCTCCCCGAGTGTGCGAAGCGGCGGGTGAAGTAGCCGGTGCCGCAGCCGACATCGAGCAGGCGCTCGCCGGGCGCGGGCGCGAGCAACGTGTGCAACAGCCGGTATTCGGTTTCCGCTATCCAGCGTCCGCGCGGCGTTTGGTACCAGTCGTCGTAGTCGTTCGGGTTCACGGCCGATCACCCTTCCCGCCGCCGTTGCCCGGGCGCTTTCCGTGTACCGGTGCGCAACGAATTCGCGGGGGCGTGGTCTGATATACTGTAAATGGGAGTCGGCTAGACAGTCGCTGTGCCGCAAAGCACAGAGGAAAGTCCGGGCTCCAACGGGCAGAGTGCCAGGTAACGCCTGGGCGGCGCAAGCCGACGGAAAGTGCCACAGAAAACAGACCGCCGATCTCGCAAGAGAGGCAAGGGTGAAAAGGTGCGGTAAGAGCGCACCGCGTCGCTGGCAACAGCGGCGGCACGGCAAACCCCACTCGGAGCAAGACCAAATAGGGGAACATTGGCGTGGCCCGCGCCGTTCCCGGGTAGGTTGCTAGAGGCGCATGGCGATGTGCGTCCCAGAGGAATGACTGTCCACGACAGAACCCGGCTTATCGGCCGGCTCCCATTTTTACATTAACTTACATCGCTAATTTTTTGTTTTTTTGTAAGTTTTCGTGTCATAAAGATCTCCCCGTTTTATCCCTAAATCGGCCGCTCGGCCGGTCTGACCCGGTTTTGCCTCCGCTGGGCTCGCTAACCCTCTGTCTTACAATGAAGAAATTTCCAGATGTGGGCATTTTTCGCTTGACACCTCGCGGCTCGCCTCTCTATAGTGTCACCAAGTGGGAAATTGTGGGCAATTGTGGATTTTTAAGGGTCTCAACCGAGCGCACCAGACATGTTTCGCGGCATCAGTTCACTGACACTCGACAGCAAGGGGCGCCTGGCGGTGCCGGCGCGTCATCGCGAGGCGTTGGCGCGTCAATGCCAGGGCCAGTTGGTGGTGACGGTCGATTACGACGGTTGCCTGTTGTTGTATCCGTTGCCGGAATGGGAAGAGATCGAACGCAAGCTGGTGCGGCTGCCGAGTTTCAACGAGCACTCGCGGCGCATGCAGCGCGTGCTTCTCGGGCATGCCAGCGAATGCGAACTGGATGGCAACGGCCGGGTGTTGTTGCCGCCGCCGTTGCGCGCCTACGCCAATCTCGACAAGGCGGTGGTGCTGGTCGGCCAGGGCAATCGTTTTGAAATCTGGGACGAGGCTACCTGGAATTCGCGGCGCGGCGAGTGGCTGGCGGCCGGCGTCGGTGGCGGCAACGTGCCGCCGGAGATCGAATCGCTATCGTTGTAAGCATGGACAAGGCGCGCGCCGTGACGGCGGTGCGCCAGGGGCGATGACGGATGAATGACCTGGATCATCGCCCGGTGTTGTTGGAGGAGGCGGTGCAGGCGTTGCACCTGCGGATGGATGGAGTCTACGTGGACGGCACGTTCGGTCGCGGCGGCCATGCCCAGGCGATACTGGAGCGCCTGGGTCCGGAGGGACGGTTGCTGGCCTTCGATCGCGACCCGCAGGCGGTGCGGACGGCGGAACAAAAATTTTTCGGCGATGCGCGTTTCAGCATAGTACGAGGACCGTTCTCGATGATGGGACAAACGATAACAGCCCGCGGTTGGCGAGGAAAAATCGACGGCATCCTCCTCGACTTGGGCGTATCGTCCCCGCAATTCGACGATCCCCGGCGCGGTTTCAGTTTTCGGAACGACGGCCCGCTCGACATGCGCATGGACCCGGATTCCACGCCGTCCGCGGCCGAGTGGCTGAATCGCGCCGAGGAGCAGGAGATCGCCGCGGTCATCCGCGAGTATGGCGAAGAGCGTTTCGCCAAGCGCATTGCCAAGGTCGTCTGTCGGGAACGTGCCGTTCAACCCATCGAAACCACCCGGCAGCTTGCCCGGATCATCGCGCAGGCGGTGCCAACGCGCGAGCCCGGCAAGGATCCGGCGACGCGCACCTTTCAGGCGCTGCGCATGCACGTCAATCGCGAACTCGACGAGCTGCGCGCGGTGCTCTCGCAAACCATCGAAGCACTGGCGCCCGGCGGGCGACTGGCGGTGATCAGCTTCCATTCGCTCGAAGACCGCATCGTCAAGCACTTCCTGCGCGACCAGGCCAGGGGCGACGAGTTTCCACGCGATCTGCCGGTGCGCCACGCGCAACTGAATCCGCGCCTGCGCCTGATCGGCAAGGCCGTTCATGCGAGCGCCGCCGAGGTCGAGGCCAATCCGCGCGCGCGCAGCGCGGTGCTGCGCGTGGCCGAGCGGCTGGGCGCGAGCGGGGTAGCGGCATGAGCCGCGGAGTGGGGCCCCGCGCCAGCGGGGGCGACCGGCGAATTGACGCAGGCCGCCGACAAGAGGGTGTCGTGGTCCAGCACTTATCTCACGGAGGCGGCACATGATTAAGTCGATCGCGCTCGCGGCGCTGCTGGTCCTGGCCGCGGCGCTGCTGGTGATCGAGATGCGTCATCGCAACCGGCTGTTGTTCGCCGAACTGCAGACGTTGCAGACCGAGCAGGATCGCCTCAACATCGAATGGGATCAGTTGCTGCTCGAACAGGGGGCGTGGTCGGAGCATCGTCGCATCGAGAACCTGGCGCGTACCCGCCTCGGCATGGCCATGCCCAAGACCGACCAGATCGTCATGCTGCGTTCGGGAGGCGGCCAGCGCGAATGAGCCGCATGACATCCACCTGCCCCTCGCCGTTGCGCTTCTGGTTGGTGTTGGGCGTGCTCGCGATCCTGATGGGATTGTTGGCGGCGCGCGCCGTGTATCTGCAAGTGTTGAGTTCCGGCTACCTGCAAAGCCAGGGCCACTCGCGCCATCTGCGCACCGTCGAGGACAGTTCCCATCGCGGCGTCATCAAGGATCGCAACGGCGAGCCGCTCGCCATCAGCACGCCGGTCGATTCGGTGTGGGCCCATCCCGGCGAACTGGCCGAGGCCAAAACGCGCTGGCCGGAGCTCGCCAAGCGCCTGGACCTGACGGCCGCTGAATTGGCGCAACTCGTGAACCGCCATGCCGGCCGCGAGTTCATGTATCTCAAGCGCCATGTCACGCCGCAGGTCGCCGAGGCCGTCAAGGCGCTCAATATTCCGGGCGTGGCGTTGACCCGCGAATATCGCCGTTACTATCCGGCCGGCGCGGTCACCGGCCACGTGGTCGGTTTCACCAACGTCGACGACCAGGGCCAGGAGGGGCTGGAGCTCGTCCATAACGACTGGCTGCGGGCCACGCCCGGCAAGAAGCGCGTGCTCAAGGATCGCCTCGGCAATATCGTCGAGACCGTCGAAAGCGTGTCGTTGCCGGTGCCCGGCCAGGACCTCACGTTGAGCATCGACCGGCGCGTGCAATTCCTGGTGTACAGCGAACTGAAGGAGGCGGTCGAACGCCACAAGGCACGCGCCGCCTCGGCGGTGGTGCTGGACGTGCAAACCGGCGAGGTGTTGGCGCTGGTCAACGAGCCGGGCTTCAACCCCAACAACCGCGGCCGGCTGCGCAGCCAGGCTTTCCGCAATCGCGCCGTGACCGACGTGTTCGAGCCGGGTTCGACCTCGAAACCGTTCACGATCGCGGCCGCGCTCGAGACCGGCCGGGTCACGCCCACGAGCGTGATCGACACCGCCCCCGGCGTGCTGCAGATCGGCCAGTACCCGATCCGCGACGTGCATAACTATGGCGCGCTGACGGTCGCGCAGGTCGTCGAGAAATCGAGCAACGTCGGCGCCAGCAAGATCGCGTTGAGCGTGGACAAGAACGTCCTGTGGCGGGTGTATCGCGACTTCGGTTTCGGCGCCGTCACCGGCGGCGGTCTTCCGGGCGAGTCGCCCGGACTGCTGCGCCCGGCGGCGCGCTGGGCGACCGTCGACCACGCCAGCATGTCGTTCGGTTACGGCATGTCCGTGACCACCTTGCAGTTGGCGCGCGCCTACGGCGCGCTCGCCAACGACGGCGTGTTGCTGCCGGTGAGTCTGTTGCGCCGCGACGCGCCGCCGGACGGCAAGCGCGTGCTGTCGGCCGCGACCGCCGGCCGGGTGCGCGCCATGCTGGAATTGGCCGCAGGCCGCGGCGGCACCGGCAGCGCCGCGCAGGTGGCGCAATACCGCGTGGCCGGCAAGACCGGTACGGCGCATAAGCTGGCCGCCGGCGGCGGCCACGCCGAGAACAGTTACATCGCCTCGTTCGCCGGCTTCGCGCCGGCGTCGCGCCCGCGTCTGGTGCTGGTGGTCATGGTCGACGATCCGGCCAGCGGCGGTCATTTCGGCGGCCAAATCGCCGCGCCGGTGTTCAGCAAGGTCATGGCCGGCGCGCTGCGTCTGCTGAACATCGCGCCGGACGATTGGAGCGGCCCGCCACCGGTCGTGGTCGAGGGCGCGCCGCCGAAACCCGCGGCGCATGCCGCCGCCGGAGGCACGACATGATGCCGGCCGCCGCGCCTTGCCGGCTGAGCGAATTGCTGGCCGGTTTCGCGCCGGTGCGTCTCGCCCAGGACCCGATGGTGCACGGCCTGGCGCTCGACAGCCGCGAGATCCAGCCGGGCTGGTTGTTTTTGGCGGTGTCCGGGCAGGCGTCCGACGGGCGCGGTTATATCGCCCAGGCGGTGGCGAACGGCGCCTGCGCGGTGGCCTACGAGGCCGGGCAGGATTTCACGCCACCCGCGGTGGCGGCGCCGGTGATCGCCATTCACAACCTCAAGCACACCGTCGGCCACATCGCCGACCGCTTCTTCGGTTCGCCGTCGCGCCATCTGCTGGTGATCGGCGTGACCGGCACCAACGGCAAAACCACTTGCAGTTACCTGCTGGCGCAGGTGCTGGACCGGCCGGAGGGCCGCTGCGGCGTGATCGGCACGATCGGCGTCGGTTTTCCCGGCGCGCTCGCCGCCGCCACCCATTCCACGCCCGACGCGGTGCGCGTGCACGGCCTGCTGGCCGAGTTCCTGAGTCAGGGTGCGACCGGCGTGTGCATGGAGGTGTCTTCGCACGCGCTCGACCAGGGACGGGTGCAGGGCGTGGTCTTCAGCGTCGCGCTGTTCACGAATTTGACGCGCGACCATCTCGATTATCACGGCAGCATGCAGGCTTACGGCGACGCCAAGGCGCGGTTGTTCGCCTGGCCGGGGCTGAAGACGGCGGTGATCAATCGCGACGACGCCTTCGGGCGCGAGCTCATCGAGCGCGCCCAGGCGCATTGCGCGGTGACGACCTACGGTCTCGATGAAGGCGATGTACACGCCCTCGAACTGCGTCCGTCGTTGCAAGGCTTGCAACTACGGGTCGCGACGCCGGCCGGGGAACTCACCCTGCACAGCCGCCTGCTCGGACGGTTCAACGCCGCCAATCTGCTGGCGGTGCTGGCGTGCTTGTCGGCCTGCGGCCGGCCGCTGCCGGAAAGCGCCGCGCGCCTGGCGCAGGCGCGACCGCCGAGCGGCCGCATGGAGCGCTACGGCCGCGATCCGCAGACGCCGACCGTGGTGGTCGATTACGCGCACAGCCCGGACGCCCTGGAGAAGGTGTTGAACGCGCTGCGCGAGCATGTCCAGGGGCGGTTGTGGTGCGTGTTCGGCTGCGGCGGCGACCGCGACCGCGGCAAACGCCCGGAGATGGGCCGGATCGCCGAGGCGCTGGCCGACGGCGTGATTGTCACCGACGACAATCCGCGCAGCGAGGACCCGGACGCGATCGTCGCCGACATCGTCGCCGGTATGGGCACGCGCCCGCAGGTGATCCGCGATCGCGGCGCGGCGATCCGCGCCGCCATTCGCCAGGCCGGCGCCGGCGATATCGTGCTGATCGCCGGCAAGGGCCACGAGGATTATCAGCAGATCGGCATGCAGCGCCTGCCGTTCAGTGACCGCGGCCTGGTGAGCGAATTGGTCGGGGAGGCGGCGTGATGACCTTGGCGGCGGCCGCGCAGTTGTTGAACGGCAGGCTCCACGGGCACGACGCCGAATTCTTCGGTGTGAGCCAGGACACGCGCGCGCTCGCGCGCGGCGATCTGTATGTCGCGCTCATCGGCCAGCGCTTCGACGGCCACGATTTCCTGGAGGATGCCGAGCGCGCCGGCGCGGCCGGCGCGCTGGTGAGCCGCGCGCCGATCGCGGCACTCGCCGCCGTACAGGTGGCCGACACCCGCCTGGGATTGGGACAACTGGCGGCGTATTGGCGCCGGCAATTCGCCATCCCGGTGATCGCCGTCACCGGCAGCAACGGCAAGACCACGGTGAAGAACATGATCGCCGCGATCATGGCCGAGACCGGCGCCGGCCTCGCCACCCAGGGCAATCTCAATAACGACATCGGCGTGCCGCTCACGCTGCTGCGCCTCAAGCCCGGCGATCGTTACGCGGTGATCGAGATGGGCATGAATCACTTTGGCGAAATCGATTACCTCACGCGCCTGACGCGCCCGACCATCGCGTTGATCACCAACGCCGCCGAGGCCCATCTCGGCGGCCTGGGGAGCGTCGCGAACGTGGCGCGCGCCAAGGGCGAGATCTTCAACGGCCTGGACGCGGACGGCATCGCCGTCATCAACGCAGACGACGCCCATGCCGGCCTGTGGCGCGGCCTGGCGGCGCCGCGGAGCTGCGTCAGCTTCGGCCTGGACCGACCGGCCGATGTGCGCGCCGATTTCACGCTCGATTTTTCCGGGGCGAGCATTCACCTCACCACCACCCAAGGGGATATCACCATGCGATTACCGTTGCTGGGCAGACACAACGTCATGAATACGCTGGCCGCGGCCGGCGCCACGCTCGCGGCCGGCGCCACGCTCGCGGACATCAAGCGCGGCATCGAAAAGTTGCGCACCGTGTCCGGACGCCTGGAGGTGAAGCAGGGCGTCAACGGCGCGCGCGTGCTCGACGACACCTACAACGCCAACCCGGCGTCGCTCGCCGCCGGCGTCGAGGTATTGAAAAGCGCCGGCGGCGAACGCGTGCTGGTGCTGGGCGACATGGCCGAGCTCGGCGAATCGGCGCTCGACATCCACCGGCGGGTCGGCGAACTGGCGCAGCGCCTGGGGATCGACCGGCTGTTCGCCCTGGGCGATCTCAGCAAGCTCGCGGTCAAGGGTTTCGGCAAGGGCGGCAAGCATTTTTCCAGTTACGAGGCGCTGGTCGGGGCGCTGCGCGACTGCATGCATTCGCAAATGACGGTGCTGGTGAAGGGCTCGCGGGTGATGCGCATGGATCAGGTGGTGCAAGGCATCACCGAGGCCGGCACCGGGGAGAAGGCCTAGTGCTGTACGCGCTGTTCGACTGGCTGGCCTACGAGATCACGTTCTTCAACGTGTTCCGTTACCTGACGCTGCGCGGCATCCTCGGGGTGCTGACGGCGCTGGCGATTTCCTTCCTGATCGGTCCGGCGCTGATCCGCAAGCTCACCAAGTACAAGGTCGGCCAGACCGTGCGCCACGACGGCCCGCAGACCCATCTGGCCAAGGCCGGCACGCCGACCATGGGCGGGGCGCTGATCCTGGTGGCGGTGTTCGTGTCGACCTTGCTGTGGGCGGATCTGGAGAATCGCTTTGTCTGGGTGGTGCTGTTCACCACCCTGGCGTTCGGCGCGATCGGCTGGGTCGATGACTATAAGAAGCTGGTCAACCGCAACCCGCGCGGCATCGGCGCGCGCAACAAATATCTCTGGCAAAGCGTGGCCGGCCTGGCGGCGGCGCTGTTCCTCTATTACAGCGCCCATGCTCCGGCCGAGACCGCGCTGATCGTGCCGTTCTTCAAGAACGTCGTGCTCGATCTCGGCCCGGGGTTCATCCTCTTGACCTATTTCGTCATCGTCGGCACGAGCAACGCCGTCAATTTCACCGACGGCCTGGACGGGCTGGCGATCATGCCCACGGTCATGGTCGCCGGGGCGCTCGGGTTGTTCGCCTACCTGACCGGCAACGCGGTGTTCTCCGGGTATCTCGGCATCCCGCACATCGTCGGTGCCGGCGAGATGCTGATCTTCTGCGGCGCGATCGTCGGCGCCGGTCTCGGTTTCCTGTGGTTCAACACCTATCCGGCGATGGTGTTCATGGGCGACATCGGCGCGCTCGCACTCGGCGCGGCGCTCGGCGTGCTGGCGGTGATCGTGCGCCAGGAGATCGTGCTGTTCATCATGGGCGGCGTGTTCGTGATCGAGACCGTGTCGGTGATGCTGCAAGTGGCGTCGTTCAAGCTCACCGGCAAGCGCATCTTCCGCATGGCGCCGCTGCATCATCACTACGAACTCAAGGGCTGGCCGGAGCCGCGCGTGATCGTGCGCTTTTGGATCATCAGTTTCATTCTGGTCATGATCGGCCTAGCGACCCTAAAAATCAGATAGAGGCGAAGCCTCTCGCCGACTCCCCTCTCCCTCCGGGAGAGGGCAAGGGGTGAGGGGAAAGAGTTAAGGAAGAGACTGAACAGTGAGAACGGCAACGATGGCAAAGCAGACGAACGTGAAGCGCGCACTGGTGGTCGGCCTCGGCGCCACCGGCCTGTCGTGCGTGCGCTATCTGCGCGCCCAGGGTTACGAGGTGAGCGTGGTCGACAGCCGCGCCGCGCCGCCCGGGCTGGCGGAGCTGCGCCGGACGTTCCCGGAGGTCGCCTGCCACACCGGCGGGTTCGACGAGCGCCTGTTTCAAGCCGCGACGCTGCTGGTGGTGAGTCCGGGCGTGGCACTGGCCGAACCGGCCGTTGCCCGGACCGTGGCCCGCGGCGTCGAAACGCTCGGCGATATCGAATTGTTCGCGCGTGCCGTACAGGGAAGTACCAATGTCGCGGGAGGCAGGATGCCGGGAGCGACTGCGGTGAAGGCGCCGGTATTGGCGGTCACCGGCGCGAACGGCAAGAGCACCGTGACCAGCCTGACCGGCGTCATGTGCCGCGAGGCCGGGCTGGCGACCGCGGTCGGCGGCAACATCGGCGTGCCGGCCCTGGATCTGCTCGAACAAACGCCGGTGGACGTGTACGTACTGGAGCTCTCCAGCTTCCAACTCGAAACCACCGCGAGCCTGCGGCCGCTGGCCGCGACGGTCTTGAACATCACGCCCGATCACATGGATCGTTATCGCGACCTCGATGAATACGCCGCCGCCAAGGCGCGCGTCTTCCGGGGCGAGGGCGTGATGGTGCTGAATGCCGACGATCCGAGGGTGATGGCCATGGCCGAGCCGGGCCGGACCGTGGTGCGGTTCGGATTGGGCGCGCCGGCGTCCGAGCACGATTACGGGTTGGTGATGCACGGCGGCGAGGAATGGCTGGCCAAGGGCGCGCGCCGGTTGCTGCCGGCCGGCGAAGTACCGTTGGCCGGCCGGCACAATCTCGCCAACGTGCTGGCGGCCATGGCGCTCGCCGAGGTCGCCAAGGTGCCGTTCGACGCCATGAAGCGCGCGATCCTGAATTTCAAGGGGCTGGCGCATCGCACCGAACTGGTGGCGGAGCGCGACGGCGTGCGCTGGATCAACGATTCCAAGGGCACCAACGTCGGCGCCACGCTCGCGGCGCTCAACGGCATGACCGGCCCGGCGGTACTGATCGCCGGCGGCGACGGCAAGGGCGCCGACTTCAGCGCGCTTAAAAGCGCCTGCGCGGCCCGCGCCCGTGCCGTGGTGCTGATCGGACGCGATGCGCCGCTGATCGAGGCGGCGCTCGCCAACGTCGTGCCGGTGGCGCACGCCGCCGACATGGCGGCGGCGGTGCAGCGGGCGCGCGACTTCGCCCAGCCGGGCGACGTGGTGGTGCTGTCGCCGGCGTGCGCGAGCTTCGACATGTATCGCAACTACGAGCATCGCGGCGACGTGTTCCGCGCCGCGGTCAAGGAGGTATTGGCGTGAGCCGCAGAGCAGGGGCCCCGCGCAGCGGGGATGCGACCGGCGAAGGCCAAATGCCGCCGACGGCATGGTGCGCAAGTTTTGCATTACCCCTACGGAGGCGGCCGGCATGAGCGCGATCGGAGCGATTTCCGAGCGTCCATCGCAGGGCGCGCGCACCGCCGGCCGCGCCGCGCCGCGGTGGGATTCTTGGCTGCTGGGCGCGACGCTGGTGCTGCTCATGCTCGGCCTGATCATGGTGTACTCGGCGTCGGTGTCGATCGCCAGCCGCGCAGGTAACAGCGGCTATTTTCTGGTGCGCCAGGCGCTGGCCGCGGCCGTCGGCCTGGCCGCCATGGCGGTGGTGGCGCACAGCGCCATCCGCTTGTGGGAGCGCGCCGGGCCGTATCTGTTGTTGCTGGCGATCGTCCTGCTCGCGGCGGTGTTGGTGCCGGGCGTGGGCGTGAACGTCAACAGCAGCACGCGCTGGATTTCGCTCGGCGTCGTCAACCTGCAACCGTCGGAGCTCGCCAAGCTGTTCGTGGTGATTTATGTGGCCGGCTACCTGGTGCGCCGCCAGGACCGGCTCATCTATTTCACCGGCGGCGTCGCCATGATGGGCATGGTGGTGGCCGCGATCGGCCTGCTGTTGTTGCTGGAACCGGACTACGGCGCGCTGCTCGTGATCCTGCTGACGGTGCTGGCCATGCTGTTCCTGGGCGGCGTGCGCTTCTGGCATTTCCTGCTGGTGGTGGCGACCGCCGCCGGCAGCATGGCGTTGCTGGCGGTGATCGCGCCCTACCGGCTGGCGCGGGTCACCGGGTTTCTCGACCCCTGGGCCGATCCGTTCAACAAGGGCTTTCAGTTGACCCAGGCGCTGATCGCCTTCGGGCGCGGCGAATGGTTGGGCGTGGGCCTGGGGGCGAGCGTGCAGAAACTGTTCTATCTGCCGGCCGCGCACACCGATTTCCTGCTGGCGGTATTGGCCGAGGAACTCGGGCTGATCGGGGTGCTCGGCGTGATGGGGTTGTTCAGCATTATCGTGTGGCGGGCGTTCGCGATCGCCCGTCAGGCCGAGCGTGTCGGCGAGCTTTACGGGGCGCGCCTCGCCCAGGGGCTGGGCGTGCTGCTGGCGCTGCAGGCGATGATCAACATGGGCGTGAACATGGGCGTGCTGCCGACCAAGGGCCTGACCTTGCCGCTCGTGAGCTACGGCGGCAGCAGCGTGGTGGCCAGCTGCATCGCCGTCGGGTTGTTGCTGATGGTCGATCGCCAGACCGGCCGGCGCCGCTGGGGGACGCGATGAGCGCGCTGCTGATCGTCGCCGGCGGCACCGGCGGTCACGTGTTTCCGGCGCTCGCGGTCGCGCAGTTGTTGCGCGAGCAGGGCGTGACCGTGACCTGGCTGGGCACGCGCCAGGGCCTGGAGGCCAGGGTGGTGCCGGCCGCCGGCATCGCTATCGATTGGCTGACGATTCGCGGCCTGCGCGGCGCCGGAGTCCTGACGTGGCTGCTGCTGCCGTTTCGCCTGGCGGCGGCGATGTGGCAATCCTGGCGGGTGCTGCGCCTGCGCCGTCCGGACGCGGTGCTCGCCATGGGCGGTTTCGTGGCCGGACCGGCCGGGCTGGCGGCGTGGCTGAGTCGCCGGCCG
>JACREH010000001.1 GCA_016218345.1 Gammaproteobacteria bacterium
CGCCGGCGTGGTGAAAAGTCTCGGCGGCGCGGTCTGGCGCCTGGACGTCAGCTACACCGACCTGCGCGACGACGCCGGCGCCTGGTCGCTCGTGACCAATCTGGATTATTCCTGGACTTGGGGCGGCAAGAATATCTACGGTTATCTCGAGTATTTCCACAGCGGTGTCGGCGAGTCCGCCTCCGCCCGCTATGCCGCGCCCAACACCGCGCTGGCCGCGCGCCTGGCGCGCGGCGAATTATTCACCCTGGCCAGCGATTACGCCGCGCTCGGGTTGCAAATCGAACTGGCGCCGCTCGTCAATCTCTACCAGGGGTTGATCCTCAATCTCAACGACGGCAGCGGCTTCTTTCAGGTCCGGGGCGTGTACGACTGGCGGCAGAACGTGCAACTGATGGCCGGCGTCAACCTGCCGTTCGGCGCGCGCGGGGACGAATACGGCGGAATCCCGGTGGGCGTGAACGGCACCTATACAACGTCGGGGCGGTCGGTGTATGTGCGTGGGGCGTATTACTTCTGACTTTTTAACTCGGTGCACTGTCGTGCTAGGCTAAGTCTTATGTCGCGAACAGCAAAGTTTTTCATGGCCATCGGCGGCCTCAACGCCGCGCTGGCCGTGCTGCTCGGCGCGTTCGGCGCGCATGCGCTCAAGCTGCGGCTGCCGGTCGAGATGCTGGCGGCATACCAGACGGGTGTGCAGTATCATTTCTATCATGCCCTCGGCCTGGTGCTGGTCGGGTTGGCGGCCGTGCACCGGCCGGGGTCGGCACATCTCAAATGGTCCGGCGGCCTGATGTTGGCGGGTATCGTGTTGTTCTGCGGCAGTCTTTATGGACTAAGCACGGGCGAACTGCGCTGGCTGGGACCGGTCACGCCGTTCGGCGGGATCGCGTTCATCGCCGCGTGGGTGGCGTTTGTCATTGCAATGCTAAAATCGTGACCATTGCGATTTCCGGTAACCTCTTGAGGGGCCTGCCATGTCTATCGTGAGAATTGGATTCGGCGCGTTGCTGTCGGTATTGGCTTGGTCCGGCGCCGGGTACGCCGCAGTGCTCGATTCGCCGCGCGATGTCGAAGTCGCCCCGCCGGCAAACGACGTGCCCAAACAGGCGGTTCCGCCCACGCGGCGCCCCAATATGCGGGTGAATCGCGGCGAATTGCTGTACGAGAACCATTGCCAGGGTTGCCACCAGAGCACTGTCCATGTCCGCAGCCAGCGCCGCGCCGATTCCCTGGAGTCGCTGCAAGCCTGGGTCAGACGCTGGGCGGAGTATCGCGAGTTGGGCTGGGACGACGAGGCGATCCGGGCGGTGGTCGATTATCTGAACCAGCAGTATTACCGGATCGGTTTGCCGAAAGATAACAAATAATCCCGCGAGATTCGTGCGGGCTGTAGTGTTCAAAAAAACGTTTCTCGGACTTTTCAGCGACCCGAACCGCCGGCCGTGAGCGCTGCTTTCGTCGTTGCGACCGGGGAGGTAGTCTATGCTGAACGATAGACACCCGCCCAGCGAATACGGCAACGGACGGAAAAATGCCCCAGCTTTTAACATTGACCCGCGCCGCCCGGCTGGTCGGCAGCACGCGCGGCGCGTTGCAGCGAAAAATCAAGCTCGGCGAGCTGGAAACCTTCGAGGGAATGGTCAGGGCCGAGGACCTGTTGCGCGCCTATCCGGAGGCACGACTCGAGGACAATACCGTCATCGAGCGCATGGCCCAGATCAAGGACAGCGCTTTCTCGAAGCGGATTCGCGAACGGCTGCTGCCGGACGCGGAGATTCTGGTGGCGCGGCTCTCGGCGCTCGGCAAGGAGCTGGCCGACACCAAAACGCAATTGCAACAGTACCGCGGCTTGATCGAACGGTTTCAGAACACCCTCGGCGCCGCCGAGCAGGAGGCCGATGGCGACGCCCGCCGGGCGGTCGGCGCGCTCAAATCATGGCTGCAGCGCGAATTGCAACCGGCGGCGCTCGGTGTCGACCGGCAGGCGTTTCTGGTCAAGGACAGTTTCTTGAGGCTTATGACGGCACACGTACAAATACTACCGAGCCAGCACGAATTTTTCGTCGAAGGCAGCGACAGCCTGCTGGAAGCGGCGCTGCGCGCCGGTCTGGCGCTCGATTACGGATGCAGCAACGGTAATTGCGGACTGTGCAAGGCCCGGCTGGTGTCCGGCCAGGTGAAGAAGATCCGTCCGCACGATTATGTGCTCAGCGAGGCCGACAAGAACGCCGGCTGTATTCTGATGTGCTCCAACACCGCCGTAAACGATCTCATCGTCGAGGCGCGCGAGGCGGGCGGCGCCCAGGATATTCCGTTGCAACGCATCGCCGCGCGCGTCAAGCGTGTCGAGCCGCTCGGAAACGAGATTCTATTGTTGCACCTGCAAACGCCGCGCACCAACCGGCTGAGATTCCTGGCTGGCCAGCAGGTAAGCCTAGGCCTGCCCGACAACAGCTTGGTCGCCGAGTATCCGGTGGCGAGCTGCCCGTGCGACGACCGCAATCTCGAGTTTCACATACCCCGCCTGCCGGGCAATGCATTCTCGGACTATGTTTCCAAGGCGCTCAAACCGACCGATGTAGTTACGGTCGAAGGCCCGAAGGGTACGTTTGTCTTCGACGACGAGTCGCATCGCCCGGCGATCTTCATCGCCTGCGACACCGGTTTTGCGCCGATCAAGAGCCTGATCGAGCATGCCATGGCCCTGGATGTCGCCGAATCGATGCAGCTGTATTGGATCGCCACCGATGGCCGCCATTATCTGCACAACCTGGCGCGCTCCTGGGCCGATGCCCTCGACAGCTTCGGGTACACGCCGCTTGCCGGCGGCATGAACGATGCACTGGCGCGCATTAGCACCGATCATCCCTGGCTCGGTGAATTCGATGTCTATCTCGCCGGCCCCGAGCCCGCGGTCGACGAGATCGAGGCGGCGCTGCTGGCGCATGGCTTGCCGCGCCAGCAACTATTCAGCGGGCGCACTCCATAAAAGCGCCCGCGTTCGCATCCCGATCCTGGCTGTCATGCGCCCGTCCGACCGTCTGACACCGCTCGATATCGAACATAGCCCGGCGGCCATTAAGACGCGTCTGGCCATGGCCAAGCACCAGAGTTATCTGGGCGATTTCGTATTGGGCGCGATCGACGGCTGTGTCACCACGTTCGCGGTCGTGAGCGGCGCGGTCGGCGCCAATCTTCCCCATGGCGTGGCCATTATCGTGGGGTTTGCCAATCTGGCGGCCGACGGGTTCAGCATGGCGGCCAGCAATTACCAGCGCGCCAAGAGCGACCTGGAGTGGATGGACAAGGCGCGGCGCAGCGAGGAGCGGCATGTCGAAACCATCCCGGAAGGCGAACGCGAGGAGATCCGCCAGATCTTCGCCGCCAAGGGCTTCAGCGGCGAACAGCTCGAACAGGCGGTACAGGTAATCACCCGCGATCGCCGGCGCTGGGTGGATACCATGATGACCGACGAGCTGGGTCTGCGGCTGGCGTACCCGAATCCGCTGCGTGCCGCGCTCGTCACCTTCGCCGGATTTTGCGGCGCCGGCCTGGTGCCGCTGCTGCCGTTCTTTCTGCCGGCGGCGTTCGGTTCGACCCCGGTGTTTCTCGTCAGCGTCGTGGCCACCGCCCTGACATTTGTCGCGATCGGAACGCTGAAAGGACAGGTGCTGAATCGTTCCAAACCGCGCGCCGCGTTCGAAACATTTGTTGCCGGCAGTGTCGCCGCCGCTCTCGCCTATGCGGTCGGGGTGGGCCTCAAGGAATTGGTGCACGCCATCTGAAGTGGCCCCCCGCGGTTGGCCGCCGCGGGTATTCCCCGGTCTTAGGCGTTTTTTCACAAAATCCGAGCAGGCCAAAACCCCCGGGCCATCTGGCATAGATCCTGCACATCAACTATCGGGTTCAAGCCTTTGTATCGCTTGAATTCTTCCAGAGCGTCAGAGTTCGTATGGGTTTGCGGAGCCGAGCGGCATTGAAAGGAAGGCTATAATGAAAATGGATTTTTTGACCGCCGCCCGGCGGTTTTTTTGAATAACGACCGGCGCGCCCGACGCTGACCGGCATACTTAACGGGGTCTTTTTTGTGCGTTGTTGTGTCACCACGAGCGCCGCGCCTGGCCGAACGACCATGCCTGGAAGGGTAGCGCGCGAACATCTACCCAGGTATAGCGGCGCATGAGGCCCGATCTGTTTGCCGGCGTGTTTCGACTGGGCGTGCGCCAGAAGATCGTTCTGGTGCTGATCGCGGTGCTCGCTCTCGCCCTCGGTGTGAGCGGCTGGCTGGCGCTCGAGGGCCAGAAGCGGGACATCCTGCGGGAGACCCAGCGGCAAGGCGAAGATCTCACCCGGTTCGTCTCCCAGGCGCTGTCCTTCAGCGTGGTGGCGTACGACTATCACACCATCGACTTGTTGCTCAACGAGCTCGCCAAATCCCAGGACATCGGTTACGTCAAGGTGACCAGCCGCAAGGGCAACGTCATGGCCGAGGCCGGGGCCCCAGCGGATGCCGATCACCACTGGATTCTATTCCAGGCGGACATATTGCTCGATGGCGCCAAGGTCGGCGAGCTGACCCTCGGCCTGGATAACCGGCGGATCATCCGTCAATGGGAGGAAGCGGGCCTGTCGCTGCTCGGCAAGGAGGCGCTGATTATCGTAATCATCACCGTCGGGGTATTTCTGGCGCTGTCATATATCGTCGTTCGTCCGCTCATGATCATATCGCGGTCGCTGGACGAGGGCGTGGATATCCGCGGCAAGATCCTGCGCGATATACCGTTGGATACCGGCGACGAGTTCGGGCGTCTGGCGCGGCAATACAACGACATCCGCAGTCAGCTCAATCAGGCCAACGAGCAATTGCAGACCAAGGTCGACCTGGCGGGGGAAAAACTCCGAGAAACGAACCTGCAATTGCTGGCGCGCACCAAAGAACTCGAGCAGCTCACGGTCACCGACCCGCTGACCGGTCTGTATAACCGCCGGCACTTCGAGCGATTGACCGTCAGCGAGTTGGCGATCTCGCTACGCCAGCGCGAACCGAGCAGCGTGCTGATGATCGACATCGATCATTTCAAGCGGGTCAACGACACCTACGGCCATGACGTGGGCGACAAGGTGTTGCGCGACGTGGCCGGAATCCTGACCGAGGTGTTCCGCAAGTCCGACGCCATATGCCGGGTGGGCGGCGAGGAGTTTATCGCGCTTTGCTACGGCGCCTACAAACGCGACGCGCTCGCGATCGGCGAGAAGATCCGGAAATCCATCGAGGCGCATGCCTTTCCGGGGGTGAGCGCCGCGGTCGTTACCGTCAGCATCGGTATCGCCTCGTACTCGGGCGAATCCGGCGAAATCACCGCCGACGATCTGCTCAGCCAGGTCGACAAGGCCCTGTACCACAGCAAACAACTCGGCCGCAACCGGGTCAGTCACTTTGCCGACATCGGCAGTGGCGCGGGTGCCGGACAGGCAACATGACGAGAGGGGGTGTTCCCATGCATTTCAGAATCGCAGTTTTCCTTGTGACGATGTCGGTCGCGGTCGTTGCTTCGACCGCCCACGGCACAGAACCGCGCGAGCTTCGTTTCGGTTCGGTGGCCGCCTATATTCCGGCCGAGATGCACCGGCGGCTGGATCCGTTGGCGAATTATCTGAGCGAGACCCTGAAAATGCCGGTCTCGACGCAATTATCGCCGAACCTCAGTAAGGCGGTCGAGGAGATATCGGCCGGCAATGTCGATCTCGCCTATCTGACGCCGGTCGCCTATATCCGCGCCCACGATCAGGGCCGGGTCAGGCTCGTGGCGAAGACCATTACCTACGGACAACCGTATTTTCAACTGGTAATCGTGGTCCGCGCCGACAGCGGAATCGCCACGGTGGAGGATCTAAAGGGAAAGTCCTTTGCCTTCGGGGACAAGGCGGCGCTGTTGCAACGCGCCGTGGTCATGGGCGCCGGGCTGCCGCTCGATCAGCTCCAGGAGTATAAATTCCTGAATCACTACGAAAACGTCGTGCGCGGCGTGCTGAGCGGGGACTTCGACGCCGGCATCGTTCTCGACAGCACCGCCATGAACTGGCAGGAGAAAGGCCTGCGTGTCATCCACACCTCGCCGGAGCTGCCACCCTACAGCATCGTCGTCAGCAGCCGGGTCGACGACGAACTGTTCGACAGGATTCAAAAGGCGTTGTTGGCGCTCGATGTGAACCGTCCCGATCACCGGCTGATCATCAAGACGCTGAGCGAGGGTTGCGACGGCTACACGCCGGCCAGCGACTCGGACTACAACGTGGTCAGGAAGTTGATCAAGCCGTTCGAAAAGGAGATCAACTGAGGGGTGGAATGCCGTGCGCCGTCAGCGCGCGGCCGGGACGGTTTTGTCGAGCTTTATCATGGCATACGCCGAGTGGTTATGGATCGATTCGAAGTTTTCCGATTCCACCACATAGGCCTCGATGCGATCGTCGGCGTTTAACTGCGCGGCAACGTCGCGCACCATGTCTTCCACGAACTTGGGATTCTCGTAGGCGCGTTCGGTGACGTATTTCTCGTCCGGGCGTTTCAGCAGTCCGAACAGTTCGCAGCTCGCCTGTTTCTCCACGATGTCGATCAGGTCCTCGATCCACACGAAGGTGTTGGTGCGCACCGTCAAGGTGACGTGCGAGCGCTGGTTATGCGCGCCGTACTTCGAGATTTCCTTGGAGCACGGGCACAGGCTGGTGACCGGCACCACCACCTTGATGGTCATGACCGTGCGGTCGCCGTCGATCTCGCCGCTGAAGCGCACCTGGTAGTCCATCAGGCTTTTCACGCCCGATACCGGCGCGGCCTTGTCGATGAAATACGGGAAGCTCATTTCGATATGGCCGATCTCGGCCTCCAGGCGCTTGCGCATCTCGGTCAGCATGTCCTTGAACGACTCGACCGAGATCTCCATGTCGTGCGCGTTCAGGATCTCGACGAACCGCGACATGTGCGTGCCCTTGAAGTTGTGCGGCAGCTCGACGTACATGTTGAAGTTGGCGATGGTGTGCTGCACGCCCTGCGAGCGGTCCTTGACCAGCACCGGGGGACGGATGTCCTTGATGCCGACCTTGTCGATGGCGATATGACGCGTGTCCGGCTTGTTCTGGACGTCGGCGATGGGATCGAGCCGAGGGCCGCGCGACACGGAAGTCGCGCTTGCGGTTTCGGCGATGGGATCGAGCCGAG
>JACREH010000030.1 GCA_016218345.1 Gammaproteobacteria bacterium
CTTGCGGAATTCCAGGATGAAGTCGATCAACAGCAGCGAATTTCGCACCACGATGCCGGCCAAGGCGATCACGCCGATCATGGAGGTGGCGGTGAAGTACTGGCCGGTGAGGGTATGGCCGGGGAACACGCCGATGATGGTCAGCGGAATCGCGCCCATGACGATCAGCGGGATCATGAACGAGCGGTAGTAACCGACCAGGATCAGATAGATCAGCACAATCGCGACCGCGAACGCCGAACCCAGATCGCGGAACACGTCGAGCGTCAGGCGCATCTCACCGTCCCAGCGCAGGCTGTAACCGGCGACACCGGGCGCGGCCATGAAATATTGCTCAAGACTCACACCGCTCGGCAACGGCCGGTCGCGCAGCTGGCTCCACATCTTCAACACCGCGTATACCTGGCTGGTGCTGGCGAGCTCGCCGGTCACGTACACCACCGGGCGCTGGTCCTTGTGCAGGATCGGCTGGGGCGCGGTATGGGTGCGGATCTCGGCGATGTCGCCGAGCGCAATTTGGTTACCCTGCGGGTTGGTGAAAAAAATCCTGTGCAGGTCGGCTGGCTCGACCCGGCCGGCGCCCGGGATCTGGAAACGGATCGGCACCGGGTCCTTTTCGCGCTCGATGTGCACGGTGCCGATGTCCTGGCCGGCGAGCAGCGTGCGCAGCGTCTCGGCCACCTGTTCCGGCCAGATGCCGGCGAGCGCGGCTTTTTCGCGCAGCACCTCGATGCGGTATTCGACGGTATCGGCGCTGTTGGAGTCGTCGCTATCGACCAGGTCGGCGGATTTTGCAAACACCTCGGTGCGCAATTCCCGGGCGATCTGGCGCAGCTGTTCGTAATCCGGTCCGTATAATTCGGCGAGGATAGTGGCGCGCACCGGCGGGCCGGGCGGATCTTCGACGAGCTTGATGGTGGCGCCGGTGTCGGTGGCGAGCTGGGCGAACGGCGGGCGCAGCGCCATGACGATGTCGATCGACGAGGCGCGGCGCGCGTGCTTGTCGCGCAGGTTGACGCGCAGCTCGCCGACGTGCGCGCCTTGCTTCAGACCGGCGCCGCGCAGCAGGCCGTTGAAATCGATCACCCCCGATTGGCCGACGGTCGATTCGAAGTTCGCCACCTGCGGGTGGCCGCGCAGCACGTCGCCGGCCAGCCGCACCACCCGGTCGGTCTCCTCCAGGCTCGTGCCCTCCGGCATGTCGACCGTGACATTGAAGGTATTGGTGTTGTTCTTGGGCAGCATCCTGAACAGCACGCCGTCGACCGCCGGCAGCGCCAGCACCGCCAGCATCAGCGCCACGATGCCGAATATAAAACCATAGCGCGCGCCGCGGTTATGCAAGAGCCGCGTCATGAGCGCGCTGTAGCCGCGCTCCAGCCGGCCCGGCATGTGCTCGTCGGCGTGCGCGCTGCCCGGTTTCAGCCAGCGGTAGGCGGCCCAGGGCGCGACCGTATAGGCGATGGCCAGCGAGGCGATCATGGCCACCGGCACGTTGAACGGGATCGGCCCCATGTACGGGCCCATCATGCCGGTCACCCACAACATCGGCAGGAACGCCACGATCACCGTGAAGGTGGCGAGATTGGTGGGTCGGCCGATTTCGTTGACCGCCTGCACCACCGATTGCAGGCGTTCCGCGCCCCTCTTGGCGTAATGGCGGTAGATGTTCTCGATCACCACGATCGAGTCGTCGACCAGCAGGCCGAGCGACAGGATCAGCGCGAACAGCGTGATGCGGTTGATGCTCTGGCCGGCGGCCATGCCTACGCTAAGCGTGATGAACAGGATCAGTGGGATGGTGATGGTCACGATGCTGGCGGCGCGCCAGCCGAGGAACGCCACTAGCAGCGCCACCACCGTGGCGATGGCGATCCCCAAGTGCTCCATCAGGGTGTTGACCGCGTCGTCGGCGCGCGCGCCGTCGTTGCGCGTGACGTTGACCTTGATCTCGGGCGGAACGAGCTGCGGGCGCAGACGCGCCAACTCGGCGAGCACGTTATTCGCCACCGTCACGGCGTTGGTGCCGGCGCGCTTGGCGATCGCCAGCGTCACCGCGCCGGCCTCGAGATCGTCGCCGCGCTCGCCCTGGAACGCCGGGCCGTAACCGATGCGGTGCAGGTTGTCGAGTTCGCCGGGACCGTCGGTGATCGCGGCCACGTCGCGCAAGTACACCGGCCGGTGCGCGGACAACGCCACCACCAGCTGGCCCACGTCCTCGGCCGAGCGCAGGAAGCCGCCGGCAGTCACGGTGGAAAGCGTGTTGCGGTTCACCAGCGTGCCGGACGGGATATCGGTGTTGGTCGCCTCCAGGACGCGGCGGATGTCGAGCAGCGTGACGTTGTAGCGGCGCATGCGTTCGAGGTCGAGACCGACGTTGATCTGGCGCTTGCGCCCGCCGTGCAGGTACGACACCGAGGTGCCTTCGATGCGCCGCAACTGTTCGAGCAGGTCGGTGGCGACGGCGCGCAGCCGCCGGTCGTCGAGCGCGTCGGAGGAGAGCGAGATCGTCAGGATCGGCACGTCGTCGACGTCCACCGGCTTGACCAGCGGCAGGCGGGTGCCGCTCGGCAGGCGGTCGAGGTTGCTCATGATGCGGTCGTAGAGCTTGACCAGCGAATCTTCCTTGTTTTCGCCGACGTAGAACTGCACGTTCACCACGCCCAGCGAGTCGAGCGCCAGCCCGTGGGTGTGCTCGACGCCGTTCATGCCTTGCAGAATCGCTTCCAGCGGTTTGACGATGAGCTGCTCGACCTCGACCGGCGAGGCGCCGGGCTTGGCGACGATGATATTGGCGGCCGGCACCACGATCCGGGGATTTTCCTCGCGCGGCGTGACCATCATGGCCATGAGCCCGGCGAGCAGCGCCACCGCGATCACCAACAGCGTGAGTTTGCTGTCGATGAAATAGGCCGCGATGCGGCCGGCGATATTCAGCTCATTTTCAGGTTTTGATTTGGCCATATTATTTTTTTGCCGCAGATGAACGCAGATTTAATTGAATGACAGACGCGCACCATCTCTGCGTTAATCGATACTGGTCATCCGCGTTTATCTGCGGTTTCAAGGATAATTATCGGACTGCCGTCGCGCACCGCGCCGAGGTCGCCGGTCACCAGCGTCTCGCCGCCGCGCAGGCCGCTCAGGATTTCAATTTTTTCGGCGCGTAGCTTGCCCGGGCGCACCAGCCGAAAGCGTGCCTGGCTGTCGGCGCTGAGCACGAACACGCCCGGCAGCCCGGCGCGTTCCACCAGTGCGGCGCGCGGGATCAGGATATTCCGCGCGTCCGCCGCCGGTACGGCCAGGGTCGGGCGCTCCAGGCGCGGGAGCGGCGGCGCGCTGGGCGGCGGTGGGGGAGCGCCGCACGCCGTCAGCAGGGTTGGCAACAAAAGAAATCGATACTTCACTGCGGCAGTTCCAGTGTGCCGTCGGCCAGGCGCAGCGCCGACTCGCTGGTTTTCACGAGCAGCGCGGCGCTCAGTTCTTCGTTGCGGGTGTCGACCAGCAGGCGCTCGGCCGTCAACAGGTCGAGCAGGATCGTGCGGCCCTCGCCGTAGCGTCGTTTCACCAGCGCCACGTTGGCGCGCGCCTTGTCGGCGGTTTGGGCGGCGATCGCCAGGCGCCTCTGGGCGCTGGTCAAGTCGAGATGGGCGGCGCGCACCTCGGCGCGGATCGCCTGTTCGAGCGCCTGCCGGCGGGCGTTGCTCTCGGCCGCCTGGTGGCGGGCGGCGCCGACCTCGTGACGGTCGCGGCCGCCGCTGAACAGATTGATGCTCACGACACCCATGATGCTTTGCGATTTGTTGTCGAGCGCGGGATTGTCGGCGTACCAGCTGTTGGCCGCGACCACGCCGAACTGCGGCAGGAACGCGGCCTGGGCCTCGTCGATGGCTGCCTGCGCGGCGTTTTGCCGGGCGCGCGCGGCCTGCAGGTCCATGCGCGCCGCCTGCGTGCGCGCCTCGGGTTCGCCGGGCGCCGCGCCAGCCGTGGGCGGCTGCCAGGGCATGAGTTCGATCTCGGCCGGCGGCGCCAGCCCCATGAGCAGTTTCAGCTCATCCAGCGCCTGCGCGCGGCGCCGTAATGCCTGTTCGCGCGCGCTTTCGAGGCTGGCCAAGGTAAGTTCGGCGGTCATTTGATCGGATGCCACGCTGCGCCCCTCGCGCGCCAGGCGCGCGGCGGTCCGGGCGTGCTCGCGCGCGGCGCGCGCCGCGTCCGCGGCGATGGCGGCGCCGAGTTGCGCGGCCTGCGCCGCGAAATAAGCGGCGCGCGTGCGGTGCACGAGCAGCTGTTGGCGGCGTTCGTGTTCGAGGCGCGCGGCCTCGCTGTGTTCGTCGGCCTGGCGGATCGTCGCGCTCACCCGGCCGCCGGTGTACAGCGGCCAAGACACAGCCAGCTCGGTGGCGTGCAGCGTGCTCGGGTCGGGGTGATTGAGCGCCGCGCCGGTGAAATCGGTGGCCGGATCGACCACGCGGGTATTGAGCTTGTCGGCGAAGGCGTCGAGCGGATTGTCGCTGCGGCGCGCGAGATAGCGCAGCCCCAGCTGCGGCCAGAGCGCGCCGCGCGCGCCGGCCGCGCGGCTCGCCGCCGCCTGCGCCTGTTCGCCGCTCGCCAGCAGTTCGGGATTGTGGGCGAGCGCCTGGCGCAGCGCCTGGTCGAGGCTGTAGACCTCGGCCAGAGCCGGCGCGC
>JACREH010000006.1 GCA_016218345.1 Gammaproteobacteria bacterium
ATCGGGCCTTCCTCGACCTTGGCCGGTGCCGGCATCGGCGCGGCCGGATGGGTGATCGGGCCGACCACGGCCTTCTCGGCCTCGGCGGCCGGGCCGCGTTGCGGTGCCTCTTCCTCTTCCTCCAGCTCGAGCGGAATCTCGTAGCTCGGTATGTCGAGTTCCTTGTCGAGCTCCTCGGCGCGCAGGCGGCGCACATGGTAATGCGGCGTCTCCAGGGTCTCGTCGGGGATGATGAGGATGGTGGTGCCGAGGCGCGACTCGATGGCGTTGATCTCGTAGCGCTTTTCGTTGAGCAGGTAGGTGGCGGTGGCGATCGGCAGATGCACGTGCAGCGCCGCGGTGTTTTCCTTCATCGCCTCTTCCTGGATATAGCGCAGGATATGCAGCGCCGACGATTGCACGCCGCGGATATGGCCGGTGCCTTCGCAACGCGGGCACACCAGGCTGCTCGATTCGCCGAGCGACGGCCGCAGGCGCTGGCGCGACATCTCCAGCAGACCGAAACGCGAGATGCGTCCGACCTGGACACGCGCCCGGTCGGTCTTGAGCGCCTCGATCATGCGATTCTCGACCTCGCGCTGGTTGCGCGCCGGGGTCATGTCGATGAAGTCGATGACGATCAGGCCGCCCAGATCGCGCAGCTTGAGCTGGCGGGCGATCTCGTCGGCGGCTTCCAGGTTGGTGTTGAGCGCGGTCTCCTCGATGTCGGCGCCCTTGGTGGCGCGCGAGGAGTTGACGTCGATCGTGACCAGCGCCTCGGTGTGGTCGAACACCAGCGCGCCGCCCGATTCCAGGCGCACGTTGCGCGAGAACGCCGATTCGATCTGGTGCTCGATCTGAAAGCGCGAGAACAACGGGGTCTCGTCCTGGTAGAGCTTGAGCTTGGTGAGGTTCTGGGGCATCACCTGCGTCATGAATTTCTGGGCGCGCTCGTAGACCTCGGGGTTGTCGATCAGGATTTCACCGATGTCGGTGCGCAGGTAGTCGCGAATCGCGCGGATCACCAGGTTGCTTTCCTGGTAGATCAGGAACGTCGCCGCGCGCTCGCTGGCGGCCTTGCTGATGGCATCCCACAGGTGCACCAGATAATCGAGGTCCCATTGCAGCTCCTCGGCGCTCTTGCCGATGCCGGCGGTGCGGATGATCACCGCGTAATCCTCGGGGACGTTGAGCTGGGCCATGACCTCGCGCATCTCGGCGCGTTCCTCGCCCTCGATGCGGCGCGAGATGCCGCCGCCCTTGGGGTTGTTGGGCATGAGCACCAGATAGCGCCCGGCCAGGCTGATGAAGGTGGTGAGGGCCGCGCCCTTGCTGCCGCGCTCCTCCTTCTCGACCTGGACGATCAGCTCCTGGCCTTCCTTGATGACGTCGCGGATGCGCACCTGTCCCATGGGGGTGCGGCCATCGTAACCGCTGAAGTAGCTGCGGGAGATTTCCTTGAGCGGCAGGAAGCCCTGGCGTTCCGAGCCGTAGTCGACGAACGCGGCCTCCAGGCTGGGCTCGACGCGGGTGACCTTGCCCTTGTAGATGTTCCCTTTCTTCTGCTGGTAGGCGGCGGACTCGATATCGAGGTCGAGGAGTTTCTGACCGTCGACGATCGCAACGCGCAACTCTTCTGGATGAGTTGCGTTAAACAACATTCTCTTCATTGTGTAGTACCCTGACGCGGCACAGCGTGCCTCGCCAGCGGTGGACCGCCTACGCGTACACTTTCAATGGCCAACAGACGTCCGCGCATGCGGCGGACGGCTGGCGGACGCGGCGATCCCGGCCGGCAGCGTCGTAAATCCGTGCATCCCTCCAGCAAGGGTGAGGAATGCGAAACCCTGTTTGATCCGGCCGGGCCCATGGTAGTGGGAGGATCGGCATAGTGCCGTCCGGCGCGCGATCGGTATCGGGCTCGGCGGGCCGCTGAAAAGCCATAGTGTTCAGCGATCCACGGTGCAATGCACTGCTGCATTGCCTGGCGGGAAAAGCCCCAACGGGGTTCTGCCTGCGCCCTCTCGGCCCGATACAAAAACCGTTTTGTGCCACGCCACCCGTGACTCTAAGTTTAAGGGCGGCCAAACCACCGGGCACGTCCGCACTATAACAGTGCCTGGGCGGCGGCTGCAAACATAATTCTGCACTATCGCCCGTAACCTGCGGCCGGCGCTGCATTTTAGCCCGCCGGCGGGTATCATTTCGCCCATGACCGCAGTCACCAAACCGGCCCGGCCGGCGCCGTCCGCGTCCGTCCGCCAGGTCGAGATCGACGCCGGGCACGAGGGTCAGCGGCTCGATAATTTCCTCATGACCGCCCTCAAGGGCGTGCCTAAAACCCATATTTACCGCATCGTCCGCAAAGGCGAGGTCCGCATCAACAAGGGTCGGGTCAAGCCGGATTACCGCCTGAAATCCGGGGATATCGTGCGCATCCCGCCGCTGCGCACGGCCGGCGCCGAGGCGCGCGCCCGGCTCAGCGCGCCCCAGGCCGGCGCCGGCTTCGACTGGCTGAACGACCGCATTTTGTACGAAGACGAGGCGTTGATCGCGGTCGACAAGCCCTCCGGTCTGGCGGTGCATGGCGGTTCCGGGGTGAGCCTGGGGCTGATTGAAGCCCTGCGGGCGTTGCGCCCGCATGCCCGGTTTCTGGAGTTGGTACACCGCCTGGACCGCGACACCTCGGGCTGCCTGTTGATCGCCAAGAAGCGTGTGGCGCTGGTCGGGCTGCATGCCCAATTGCGCGATGGCAAATTCGACAAGCGCTATCTGGCGCTCATCAAGGGCCCGTGGCGCGGGCCGGCGCAGCGCGTCGAGGCGACGCTCATGAAAAAACAGTTAAGTTCCGGCGAACGGCGGGTGCACGTTGCCGCAGAGGGTGGGGAGGGCAAGGAATCCGCGAGCCGCTTCAGTCCGCGCCGCACATTTGCGGACGCCGCGTTGGTGGAAATTCGCCTGCTCACCGGCCGCACCCACCAGGCGCGCGTGCACGCCGCCCACCTCGGCCGGCCGATCGCCGGCGACGATAAATACGGCGATGCCGGGTTCAATCGGCAGCTGCGCGCGCTCGGGTTGAAGCGGCTGTTTCTGCACGCCGCCTCGCTGGGGTTCGCCCACCCGGTGAGCGGCGAAAAGCTCTGGATCGAGGCGCCGCTGCCGCCGGAATTGGCGCAGTTACTGGATCGTCTAGCAATATGACAAGACGAACGAGCAAAGCGAGTAGGGCTTCGCATTCAGATGACAGGACGAACGAGCATAGCGAGTAGGGCTTCATAAAATGAAACGCGACTTCGATCTCATTGTGTTCGATTGGGACGGCACCTTGATGGATTCGGAGGCCAAGATCGTCAGTTGCATGACGGCCGCGGCCCTCGATGCCGGGATTCCCGATCCGGGCGCCCAAGCGATTCGGCGGATCATCGGCCTGGGTCTCACCGAGGCGATCGAGGCGCTGTTGCCGGAGGTCGATGCGCCGCGCCGCCGGCTGGTGGTGGAGCGGTATCGCGAGCATTTTCTGCATCACGACCGGACCGAATCGACGCTGTTTCCCGGCGTGGCCGATGGCCTCGCGGCGCTCACACGCGCCGGCTACCGGTTGGCGGTGGCCACCGGCAAGGCCCGGCGCGGGCTCGACCGGGTGCTCGAACAAACCGGCACGGGACAGGTGTTTTGCGCCACGCGCTGCGCCGACGAGGCGTTTTCCAAGCCGCATCCGCAGATGCTGTGCGATATCCTGGCGCAAACCGAGGTCGCGCCCGGGCACGCGCTGATGGTGGGGGATACCGTGTATGACCTGGAAATGGCGCGCAATGCCGGCGTGCCGGGGTTGGCGGTGAGTTATGGCGTGCACCCGCGCGAACAGCTCCTGGAATACGCGCCGCTCGCCTGCCTCGATTCGTTCCGCGAGGTGCGGGCATGGCTGGCGTAAGCGCGCTATGATCCCGCCAGCCCACGGTAGGGGGCCATTCATGGCGCCCACAGGGCGCGATAAATCGCGCCCCTACATTTTGGGTTGAATTGTGCGAACATCGAAGGTCGTTTTTTCATGCCTGGTTCGCTTGGCGGTCGAGGAGCAGAATCAGGATGTGCGATTAAATCGCCAAGTTATCTAACTTCACAAAGGTAAACCCCCGGCTTTGCCGGGGGACTCACCGAGGTTTGACCTGTGCGACGGTCGCAAAAAAGTATTTCCCTCCCCCTGGAAGGGGGAGGGCGAGGGTGGGGGTCGAAGCGTGAACGGCAGGCATTAGCTGACGCATCTCACCCCCCCATCCCAACCTTCCCCCTTGAAGGGGGAAGGAGAAAAAAATCAGCCGCCTTCAGGCGGCTCACGGTGAGTATTGGCGCCTTTGAGGCGATCACAAAATAACCCCCGGCTTTGCCGGGGGGGGGTTATTTAACTTAAATCAATTAATTAGCAATGAAATCTTGAGTGGAGCACCATGACAACGAACGGACCTGACACGGATAGCGGTGGCCAGCGCCCCGAACAGTGGGAACGCCAGACCCTCGAGAAACTGGCGTTCGCCGCGCTCGACGAGCAACGCAAGGCGCGCCGCTGGGGCATCTTTTTCAAACTGTTCATCGCCGGCTATCTGCTGATACTGCTGCTTTTGTCACAGGCCGAATTCGGCCGGATGGGATTGACCGGGCGGCACACGGCGCTGGTGAACCTGGAGGGCGTGATCGAGGCCGACGGCGAGGCCAACGCCGACAGCGTGATCACCGGCCTGCGCGCGGCGTTCGAGGACAAGGCCACCGTCGGTGTCATCCTGCGCGCCAACAGCCCGGGCGGCAGCCCGGTGCAGGCCGCGTATATCAACGACGAGATCCAGCGCCTGCGCGACAAGCACCCCGAAATCCCGCTGTATGCCGTGATCGGCGATACCTGCGCCTCGGGTTGTTATTACGCCGTGGCCAGCGCCGACAAGATTTACGCCAACCAGGCCAGCATCGTCGGCTCGATCGGGGTGTTGATGGACGGTTTCGGGTTCGAAGGCACCATGCAAAAACTCGGGGTCGAGCGCCGCCTGCTCACGGCCGGCGAGCACAAGGGCATCCTCGACCCGTTTTCGCCGCTCGATGCCAAGTCGCGGCGCCATGCGCAAGCCGTATTGGACGACATTCACCGGCAGTTTATCGAGGTCGTGAAGCGCGGGCGCGGTGACGCGCTCAAGGGTGGCAAGGAGCTGTTCTCCGGCCTGTTTTGGACCGGGGAAAAAGCCAAGGAACTGGGCCTGATCGATGAGTTCGGCAGCGCCGGCCAGGTGGCGCGCGAGGTGATCGGCGCCGAGGACATCGTGGACTACACCGTCCAGCCGCAGTTTTTCGACCGCTTCGCCAAGCGCCTGGGGGCGAGCATGGCCCGGGTCGTGGCCGGGGAGTGGCTGGGCAAGGGCGGTTCCGCGCTCAGGTGACGCGGTCGGATAGTCGCGGCCATACTGTTTTCAATATTGGTATGGGTTAGGCGCAACGCGCCGTAACCCAACGATCGATCTGGAAACGCAGGAGCGGTTTCCAGTGGAAGTTGGCACCCAGAATCGGCCTGACGGCCGATGCTTTTTCAAGGCCTGGATTCCGGCCCCGGCTTACAACATGCCGGGGGCAGGCCCCGCCGGAATGACGAGTTATTCAGAGGTTCCCTAGCTCCACAGGCGAGCACCCCGACGGTTTTGGGTGGCCGGAATGCCGCCACCCGTCGGTCCGTCCATCCGCTTCGCCTTGCACGGTCCAAATTAGCCAGTAGACTTGATGGAAAGCGCCCATGCACAGGCGCGGAATTCCACGGGAAAAGCGTGTTATGGTTGATTGCTGGCCAGCCGTCACTGGGGACACCTGCCGGGCCGCGGAGGAGAACCGGTCTTTTACCGGGCCCGATCAACCGTTTATCGGGCTATTACAGCCGGTCGTCAAACCTTCTGTCGGGTTAATTACACCGTTAGTCGGTTTTCGCGGGATTTCAGGCTTCACGATTATCGAGCTGCTGGTCGCGATCGCGGTGGCGGCAATTTTGAGCGCCATCGCGGCCCCGGGGTTTCTCAGTTTCGTGCGCGACAACCGCCTGACCACCACCACCAACGAGCTGATCAGCGACATGCTGGTGGCCCGCAACGAGGCCGTCAAACGGAACCTCCCGGTCGTTATCTGCAAGACTAGCAATGCCACTATAGCCAACCCGGTTTGTAATACCACAGCAACGGATACCTGGACCAGCGGCTGGATCGTGTTTGTCGATACCAACAACAATTGCGTACGTGACTCCCCGGGGGGAACCATTGAGCCCCTGATACGTGTTCATGGCGCTTTGCTAAATACGATGACGCTAGCCCCACTGGTACCGGCGGTGGTCGTCGACTGTGCGGGCACGGGGGGCACGGACATCCGCAATTCCATCAGCTACCGGCCCAGCGGCCGGCCGCTCGCCTTCACCGGCGGAACCTTCAAGCTGTGCGACGAGCGCGGCGTGAGCAAGGCAAAAGCGCTGATCGTTTCCGGGTCGGGACAGGTGCGTATCTCCGACCGGAAGGACGGTGCCGGGACGCCGCTGGACCACGCTGCGGATGCCATCACCTGCCCATGACGAACATCGAGACCGGCCGTCGAAATTGTTTGCATCCGCCCAGCGGGCGCAGCTCGGGGGGCGAGTTTGACCGCCGCCGGACCGCGCGCGGATTCACCATGGTGGAGGTGCTGGTCGCCATGGTGGTGATCGCCATCGGGCTGCTCGGCCTGGCCGGCTTGCAGGCCTCGGGGCTGCGTTTCAGCGGCAACTCGGCGCTGCGCACCCAGGCGCTGTTGTTGTCCCAGGACATCATCGAGCGGATGCGCGCCAATCCCCCCTTGGCAACCGACCCGTCACCATACGCCGCCTACGGCGTCGCGTCGGCTACCGCGTTCGCGGCGCTTCCCGCGGCGCCCGCCACGAACTGCGGCGCAACGGCGTGTACGCCGGCCGATCTCGCCGCCTACGATCTCGTGACGTGGAAGAACGCCATCGTCAACCGGCTGCACGCGACCTCCGCGGGCACCAGCGCGACGGTTGCCATTACACCGAACAGCCCAGCCGCGGGGGTTCATACCGTTGATATCACACTGACGTGGACGGAACGCAAAACGCAGGAATACGTCGATAATGCCGCGGAAACCGCCGGCATCACCCAAACGCTTACGTCCACGGTGCTGCTATGGACGCAGTCATGATGAACGGTCGCAGGAGAATGCCGGCGGGTGCCGGGGGCTACAGCCTGGTCGAACTGATGGTGGCCCTGGCGATCGGGCTCTTCATTTTGGGGGCGGTTGTCAGCCTGTTTGTCACCAGCAAGTCGAGTTACCGGGCCCAGGAGGGCGTCGACGCGCTGCAGGAGAACGGCCGTTACGCGATCCGCGCGCTGGCGGACGACGTCCGGCTCGCCGGCTTTGTCGGCATCACCTACGATCCGATCAAGGTCAGCCCGCAAAAGTATACGGCGACCGCCGTGGGCAGCGCCTGCACCGCCACCGCCGCCGACTGGGTGAATTTCGGCCAACCGATTTACGGCCTGAATGCGAGCACCTTGAGTGGAGCGGGCAGCGATGCCCGCAACGCCGGTGCCAAGGTTACCGGCTGCGTTTCGTCGAGCGAATACAAGACCGGAACCGATATCCTGGTCTTGCGCCATGCCAACAACCAGACGGTAGCCGCAGGTGCCCTGGCAGAAAACACCCTCTATCTGTTCAGCGAATTGGACCGCGCCAGCTTTTTCATCGGAACGACGGCGCCGACGCCGGCCACCAATCCGTCCGTGGTACATGAAGTAAATATTCATGTGTATTACATCCGCCCCTATGCCGTCGCGGTGGGCGACGGCATCCCCACGCTGGTGCGGGAAACCTTGGTCCCGGGGCCGGCGATGGTCGCGCAGCCGTTGGTCGAAGGCATCGAGAACATGCAG
>JACREH010000034.1 GCA_016218345.1 Gammaproteobacteria bacterium
GCGCTGCGCCACGATCTCCGCGGCGCGCAACCGGCGCCGCGCCTGGTCGTGGATCAGACGCTCTCCCAGGCGATCGCCAATATTCTGAACAATGCCGCCGATGCCTCGCCGCACGACGTCGAGGTCATCGGACGCTGGAGCGACACCGAACTCACATTGGAAATCGCCGATCGCGGCCCGGGGCTCGCGCCCGAGGCCGGTCGGCGGGCGGGCGAGGCGTTGTTCACCACCAAGCACGAGGGCCTGGGGCTCGGCCTGTTTCTGACCTATGCCACGCTGCGGCGTCTCGGCGGCGAGGTGCGACTGCTCGACCGGGACGGCGGCGGGATGCGGTGCCGGCTGACGCTGCCGCTCGCGCCGGTGACCGTGCCATGACCGCGGACGAACGCCCGAGCCTGCTGGTGGTGGATGACGACACGATTTTTTGCCGGGTGCTGGCCGAGGCCCTGGAGGCGCGCGGCTACGCGGTGCGCGTCGCCCATGATGTGACCGCGGGGTTGGCGGCGGCCGCGGCCGATCCGCCCGAATACGCCGTGATTGATCTCAAGATGCCCGGACCGTCCGGGCTCGAACTGGTGACCCGGCTCAAGGCGCTCGACGAGAACACGCGCATCGTGGTGCTCACCGGCTACGCCAGCATCGCCACCGCCGTCGAGGCCATCAAGCTCGGCGCGGTGCATTATCTGGCGAAGCCGGCCGATGCCGACGAGATTCTGGCGGCGTTCGAGCGCCGCCACGGCGACGCCGGCGTCGCCGTCCAGGCTAAGCCGCTGTCGGTGGCGCGCCTGGAGTGGGAACATATCCAGAAAGTGTTGGCCGAGTGCCAGGGCAACATCACCGAATGCGCGCGCCGCCTGGGCATGCACCGGCGCACCTTGCAGCGCAAGCTCGGCAAGCGGCCGGTCAGGTCGTGAGCACAAGCCCCGAGCGAACATCAAAGCCGCAACGGCTTGACCGGGTCTTGTATCCAGTCGGTTGACGAACGCCAATCGACGCGCGGATCGTCCACGAACAGCTCCACCTCGTTGCCGTCCGGGTCGCGCAGGTATAGCGACTGACTGACGGTGTGATCCGACATGCCGTCGATGGCATGTCCAGCAGACAGGATGCGGTCGCGCGCGGCGCGCAGCGCGTCCAGGCTGTCGCCGATCTTCCAGCCGACATGGTACAGCCCGATGCGCCGGCCGGGGAGCGGGCCAGGCGCCGCGCCGACTTCGATGAGCAGCAGCTCGTGATGCGTGCCGCCGCCGCTCAGCATCGCGGCCTTTCCGCCGAACACCCTGCCCACGAGTTCGAGCCCGACTACGTCGCGATAGAATTTCAGCGCCGGTTCGAGTGAGCGTACGTAAAACACCACATGCGCCAATTCCGTCATCTGTGCCTCGAATATGTTTTAGCGTGTTAGCGGTAGAGTATACTGAAGCTATGGGCGCAAGCCCATTTGCCGACGGAACGTGCCTTGCAAACCGATGAGCGACCGCCCTGACAAACCCAAGATCGCGCTGATCGTCTCGGGCGGCGGCGCGCGCGCCGCCTACCAGGTGGGCGTGCTCAAGGCGATTGCCGAGATTCTGCCGGCCGACGCGCCCAACCCGTTTGACATCATCTGCGGCACCTCGGCCGGGGCGATCAACTCGGCGACGCTCGCGGTGTACGCGCACAACTTCCGCCAGGCGGTGACGCGCTTGGTGCAGGTGTGGGGATATTTTCACGTCCATCAGGTGTTCCGTGCCGATGTTCTCGGCATCCTGGCGACCAGCGCGCGCTGGTGGGCGGCGCTGCTGTTCGGCGGCCTGGGGCGGCGCAATCCCGCGGCGCTGTTCGACCGCCGGCCGCTGGCCGCGCTGCTGCGGCGTTATCTGCCGTGCGAGAAGATTCAACAAGCGATCGACGCCGGCCATCTGCACGCCCTCGCGATCACCGCCTCGGGCTACAGTTCCGGCGAATCGGTGACGTTTTTCCAGGCGGCCGCCGGCGTGCCGGACTGGAAGCGCGCCGGCCGGATCGGCTGCCGGACCGCCATCGGCCACGAACATTTACTGGCGTCCTCGGCCATTCCGTTCATGTTCGAGGCCGTCAAGCTCCATCGCGAATACTTCGGCGACGGCTCCATGCGCCAGCTCGCACCGCTCGGGCCGGCGCTGCACCTGGGCGCCGACCGGGTGCTGGCGATCGGCGTGCGTCAGGAGCACAGTGCACCGCCGGCGCGCGCCGAGGGCGGGGGGACCTATCCGTCGCTGGCGCAGATGGGCGGGCACGTGTTGAACAGTATTTTTCTGGACGCGCTCGAGGTCGATATCGAACGCCTCGAACGGGTCAACCAGGCGCTGCGCACGACGCCGCAACTGCGTTCGCCCGAGACCGGCGGCAAGCTGCGGCCGATCACGATCCTGAAGATCTCGCCGAGCCGCGATCTGCGCGAAATCGCCGAGCGTCACAAGCATCATTTCCCCTGGCCGATCCGGTTTCTGCTGCGCGGCGTCGGCGCCTACCAGCGCGGCGGGTCGGATTTGCTGACCTATCTGTTGTTCGAAAAACCGTTTTGTCGCGAACTGATCGAACTCGGTTACCGCGACGCCATGGCCCGGAGAGACGACATCGTGCGGCTGTTCGCCGTCGAAGCCCACAACTTATAAATAACTGGATTTAACCGCCAAGGACGCCAAGAATGTCACGGTGGGAACCGCCGGTATGAGAAGTGCAGACAGGGCGTCGTTGCGGTTCAAGACCCGATTGGCAGGCTGCGCTTGCTGTGCAACCAGCGGACCAGCGGCTGCCATTGTTCGAGGTCGGTGGCCACGGCCGACGGCGCCATCTCGAACAGGCCGATGCCGCGGTCGGCGGCGGTCAGGTAGTTGGAATGTTCGCGCAGCGTGGCGATAAACGGCAGCGTCAGCCCGGAAAGAAACGCCTCCAGATGCTGGTAGGCGTGGGTGTTCTCGCGCGCCCGATTGGCGACCAGCGCGAGCTTCGAGCGCAGCCCGGCGTGCTCGTGCGTCTGCAACAGTTCGTCGATGAAATCGCCGGCGGCGCGAATGTCGATCGGCGACGGCAGCACCGGGATGACGACGGTATGGGCGTGCGCCAGGACCTTGGCGAGCTGGCGGTGATGGAGCCCGGACGGCACGTCCAGGATCGCGACCCGGGTCGGTTTCGGCACGCGCAGCCCGTCGCGCCACGCCGCCAGACCGCGAATCGGTGGACGCTCCTCGGGGCGCGCCTCCAGCCACGCCATGCTCGACCCCTGCGGATCGAAATCTGCCAGCACCACCGGAAATTTCTTGGTCGCGTAGTAACTCGCCAGGTTGGTGGCCAGCGTGGTCTTGCCGCTGCCGCCCTTGCTGTTCATGACCAGAATGGTGCGGGTGTCGAAACTGAGGGGTTTGTAGTCGCCGGACAGGTAGCTGAAGAAATCCATCATTCCGTGGTCTCCTCGTTGCCGTGGGCGCCGCACGCCGCAACGCCCGTGCCCGTCCAGTTTGGCGGTGGTGCCGGCCAGCGTCAATACCGTGCGTCGGGTGTGGATTTAACCGGTTTCGTGCCCAGGGTCATTCGCGGCCGGCGGTTTCGGTACAATGACGGCCTGTCACGACCCACGTTTCCGGAGGCTTTAGAATGAGCGACGCACTCGAATACCTGGTCAAGGCGCGGCCCGAGGCCATGGCGCCGTATTTCAAGTTTCTCAAGGAGGCCGGCAAGCACCTCGACCCCAAGACCCGCGCGCTCATTTCGGTCATCACCAAGGTCCATTCCCAGACCGAGAACGGCCTGCGCCAGTACCTGATGCGCGCGCTGCGCGACGGTTGCAGCCCCCAGGAAGTGCTCGATGCCCTGCTCATGGCGTTCCCGGCGCTCGGGCTCGCCCGGATCGTGTGGGCGGTGGACGTGATTCTGGCCATGGACCTGCCGGAGTTCCGCCCCGAGCTGCTCGGCATCGCGCCCAAGTGGCACGACGTCATGGCCGCGGCCGACGCCAAGGCCGGCGCGATCGGTTACGTCGAGAACTGTGACGGCCGCAGTCTGTACGTGTATAGCGGCAACGGCGAGTTCCGGATCTACGATTCGCGCTGCCCGCATCAGGTGACCAACATCCCGCACCTGGCGCTCGAGGGCCAGCGCCTCACCTGCCCCAAGCATCAATGGGCGTTCGACGTCACCACCGGCGCGTGCGTGGAAAAGGGCAACCGCCCGCTCAAGCAGTTCAAGGCCAAGGTCGAGGGCGGGCGACTGCAGGCGTATTGGTAGCCGGGGTCCGCGTTTACTTGAACGTTACACCCGCGCGAGCGGATGCTGCGTCAGCAAATATTCCAGCCACTGATTCGTTATATGTTCCTGCACGCGGTTCTGCGACAGGCGCTCGTCGAGGTTGTCGAGGTCGACGATGTCGAGCGGTTGATCCTGCCAGGAGCAGGCGAACACCGCCTTGGTGCGCTGGCCGTTGGCCGGATCGATCTGCCATTGCAGGCACTGCGAACACACGCCCTTCAGGCAGCACTGCATGGGCGTGCTGATCGAGGCGATGGTGTGCGGGCTCTTGACCAGATAGTCGCGTAGTTCGGCGCGGCGCGCGTCGCGCATCAGCCGCACCAGGCGGTTGCTGCCGATCACCAGCAGC
>JACREH010000008.1 GCA_016218345.1 Gammaproteobacteria bacterium
CGAAACGCGTGCGCCAGCGCATGAACGGCTGGCTGTTGACGTTCTCGTCGTCCTTGGTGAAGTCCAGACCGCCGCGCAGGCACTCGTACACGGCGCGGCCGTAGTTCTTGGCGGACAGGCCGAGCTTCGGCTTGATGGTGCAGCCGAGCAGCGGACGGCCGTACTTGTTCATGATGTCGCGTTCCATCTGAATACCCTGGGGCGGGCCGCCGCAGGTCTTCACGTAGGCGATCGGGAAACGCACGTCTTCGAGACGCAGCGCGCGGATGGCCTTGAAGCCGAACACGTTGCCGACCAGCGAGGTGAACACGTTCACCACCGAACCCTCTTCGAACAGGTCCATGGGGTAGGCCACGAAGGCGTAAAAGCAGGTGTCATCGCCCGGCACGTCTTCGATGCGGTAGGCGCGGCCCTTGTAGAAATCGAGGTCGGTCAACAGGTCGGTCCAGACCGTGGTCCAGGTACCGGTGGACGACTCGGCGGCGACGGCGGCGGCGGCCTCTTCACGCGGCACACCGGCCTGCGGGGTGATCTTGAAGCACGCCAGGATGTCGGTTTCGTTGGGCGTGTAATTCGGCATCCAATAGGTTTCGCGGTACTCTTTGACGCCCGCTTTGTACGTCTTCACTTTGCCTTGGCTCATGGTGGCCTCCTGGTTAGAAAATGTGGGAATCTGGCGGTACTTTCGGGGCTGTCTGCCCCTGACCGAGCGCGTACCCTACGCCGCTAATATCATAAATAATATTCACGATTTATGATTGTTATGATAAGGTATTACTTATTGTTCACGCTGGACCGCTACTCGTGCACCTGACTCTGCGCCAATTGAAGGTTTTCGAATCCGTCGCCCGGCACCTCAACTACACCCGGGCCGCCGAGGAGTTGCATCTCACCCAGCCGGCGGTGTCGATGCAAGTGAAGCAGCTGGAAGAAGGCCTGGGGGTAGCACTGTTCGAGCAGCTCGGTAAGCGCATCCACCTGACCGAACCAGGTCAGGAAGTGCTCACCTACACCCGTGCCGTTACCCAGCAACTCGATGAACTGGAAACGGTGCTGAACCGCATCAAGGGCATGAGCGGCGGGCGGCTGCGCATCTCGGTCGCCACCACCGCCAACTATTTCATCCCCACCCTGCTCGGCACATTTTCGCGCCGCTTCCCGGACGTGACCGTGACCCTGGACGTCACCAACCGCGAGACCCTGCTGCGGCAGCTGAGCGAAAACACCGTCGATCTCGTGATCATGGGCCAACCGCCGGCCGAGGCCGACGTCGAGGCCAAGGCGTTCATGGACAACCCGCTGGTGGTCGTGGCCCCGCCCGATCATCCGCTCGCCGGCAAGAAAACGATTCCGCTCGCGCGCCTACAGGAAGAAACCTTCCTGGTGCGCGAACCCGGCTCCGGCACGCGCATCGCCATGGAGCGCTTCTTCAACGAGCGCGGCATGAAACTCAAGACCGGCATGGAGGTCGGCTCGAACGAGGCCATCAAGCAAAGCGTTCAGGCCGGCCTCGGCTTGGGCCTGCTGTCGCGCGCCACCATCGAGCAGGAGCTGGCGCTCAAACGTCTCGCCGTGCTCGATGTCGCCGACTTCCCGATCATGCGCCACTGGTACGTGGTGCACCGCAAGGGCAAGCGCCTGTCGGCGGCCGCCGAGGCCTTCGAAGACTATCTGCTCAAGGAAACCGCGGGTCGCTCGAAACCCGCTGACAAGACACCCGCTCCGCACTCCCGTACATAACGCGACCGATGGCTGAAAAAGCAACCGTATTCAAGGCCGATCTCCAGATCGCCGACATGGACCGCCACTACTACCAAACCCATGCCCTCACCCTGGCCCGGCATCCGTCGGAAACCGGCGAGCGCATGATGGTGCGGCTGCTCGCGTTTGCCCTGTATGCCGGCGAGAGACTGATGTTCGGCAAGGGCGTTTCCTCCGAAGACGAACCGGCGCTATGGCAAAAGGACCTCACCGGCGTCATCGAACGCTGGATCGAAGTCGGCCAGCCCGACGAACGCGATATCCGCAAAGCCTGCGGGCGCGCCCGGCACGTCGTCATCGTCGGCTACGGCCGGTCCGCCGATCCGTGGTGGAATCAGAACTGCGACAACCTGCAACGACTCGACAACCTCACGGTACTGCGCCTGCCCACCGCTGACACCCAGGCGCTGGCGGCCTTCGCCAGCCGCAGCATGCAACTGCAATGCACCATTCAGGAAGGGCTGGTGTGGATCACGGCCGAGGCCGGCGCCGTGCAAATCGAACCGCAGACGCTGTTGCGCGCCGCAGGCGATACGTCGGCCAAGGGCTAACTAAGCGCTAGGTTACGAGGCGTCAACCGGGGGAATACGATCAAAGTGTTAATACCTAACCAGTAGACGGCCCCTCAACTCGCCAGCCGCCGCCAGTAGGTTTCGCGCCAGTAGTACAGGACAGTGGTGTCGACCAACGGGTAGGAATCGCCGTAGTCGATGCCGCGCTGCGGCTCTTCGATATTATCCCGCTCCGGGTCGAGGGCGCGCCAGCCCTGATCGCGGGTCTCGTCGGTATCGGGCGGGCGGCCCTCACCGCGGCGACGGCGCTCGGCGCTGCCGAACGCGACGAAGTTATGCTGGGCGTCTTCCAATGACACATGATTGGCGCTGCCCGGCAGGCGCACAAAACGCAACTGCGCGAGGTCGTCTTCCCACAGACAGATCGGGCAGCGTTCGCTGCCGCCGGGCTGCATGCGGAACACCAGGTAACCGCAGCAGGGACAGGGATAGCGCGAGGTGCTCATCGGTCTCAATTCTAGCCTAGGTCGTGGATAAGACCACCAGGCTTGAGCCGCTTTGGGCGGTTCAACAAAAAAGGGGCGGTTGCCCGCCCCTTTGTGACTCCTGGATTCCGGCATGCACCGGAATGACAATCCCTTTAGGTGACCTTGGGGTCGAGCTCGCCCTTGGCGTAGCGCGTGGTCATCGCTTCCAGCGACAGCACCTTGATCTTGGAGGCGTTGCCGGAACAGCCGAACGCCTCGTAGCGTGCCTTGCAGACTTCCTTCATGCCCTTGGTCGAGGCCGCCAGCCACTTGCGCGGGTCGAATTCCTTCTTGTTCTCGGCCAGGAACTTGCGCACCGCGCCGGTCGAGGACATGCGCAGGTCGGTGTCGATGTTGACCTTGCGGACGCCGTGCTTGATGCCCTGCACGATCTCTTCCACCGGCACGCCGTAGGTCTGGCCCATGTCGCCGCCGTAGGTGTTGATCATCTTGAGCCATTCCTGCGGCACCGAACTGGAACCGTGCATCACCAGATGGGTGTTCGGAATACGCTTGTGGATCGCCTTGATGCGCTCGATCGCGAGGATGTCGCCGGTGGGCGGGCGGGTGAATTTGTAGGCGCCATGGCTGGTGCCGATGGCGATGGCGAGCGCGTCGACCTTGGTCTTCTTCACGAAGTCGGCGGCCTCGTCCGGGTCGGTCAACAGCTGCGAGTGATCGAGCTTGCCTTCGGCGCCCGAGCCGTCTTCCTCGCCGGCCATGCCGGTCTCGAGCGAGCCCAGGCAGCCGAGTTCACCTTCCACCGACACGCCGCAGGAGTGGGCCATGTCCACCACGCGGCGGGTCACGTCGACGTTGTATTCATAGGACGACGGCGTCTTCATGTCCTCCTTGAGGGAACCGTCCATCATCACCGACGAGAACCCGAGCTGAATGGAACGCTGGCACACAGCCGGCGACGAGCCATGGTCCTGATGCATCACCACCGGTATATGCGGCCACTCTTCGATGGCGGCCAGGATCAGGTGGCGCAGGAACGGGGCGCCGGCGTATTTGCGGGCGCCGGCCGAGGCCTGCACGATCACCGGGCTGTCGGTCTCGGCGGCCGCTTCCATGATGGCGCGCATCTGCTCCATGTTGTTGACGTTGAACGCCGGCACGCCGTAACCGTGTTCGGCGGCGTGGTCCAGTACTTGGCGCAGGGTTGCTAGGGCCATAATGTCCTCCTGAATTGTTGGATAATTGAATAAATCGTAAATAAAAAATCTTAACGAAGACCTGATAGTAGTTTCTGACGCAAAGGCGCAAAGGCGCAGAGATTTTTGAGATTAATATTCACGACTTTCTTTGCGCCTTTGCGCCTTTGCGTCAAAGAATCATAATAAATCAGAATTTTCCTAGCTGTCGCGCTGACCGCCGACGATGGCGATCTTCATGGCGTTGGTGCCGCCCAGGACACCGGTCAGGTCGCCCTTGGTGATGATCACCAGGTCGCCCTCGCGCACCGTGCCGCGGCGGCGCAGTTCGTCCATGGCCTCGCGGTTCAGGGTGGCGTGATCCGAGGTGGTGATCTCGAAGGCGATCGGATAGACGCCCCGATAAAGGGTTACTTTTCTACGCGTCTCGGCGTGGCTCGTCAAGGCATAGATCGGCACGCCCGAACTGATGCGCGACATCCACAACGGAGTAGCCCCGGATTCCGTAAGGGCGGCGATCGCCTTCACCGCCAGATGGTTGGCGGTATACATCGTCGCCATGGCGATGGCCTCGTCGACGCGCGTGAACGCCAGGTCCTCGCGATGGCGCGAGCGCACCACCTCGCGCTCCTGCTCGGCCACCCGGCAGACGCGATCCATGGCCGAGACGGCCGCGACCGGGTGCTTGCCCTTGGCAGTCTCGGCCGAGAGCATAACGGCGTCGGTGCCGTCGAGCACGGCATTGGCGACGTCGCTGACCTCGGCGCGCGTGGGGATGGCGCTTTCGATCATCGATTCCATCATCTGGGTGGCGGTGATCACCACCTTGTTGCGGGTGCGTGCCAGCCGGATCAGGCGTTTCTGGATCGGCGGCACGGCGGCGTCGCCGATTTCCACGCCCAGGTCGCCGCGAGCGACCATGATGGCATCGGCGGCGTCGATGATGCTCTCGGCATTTTCGACCGCCTCGGCGCGCTCGATCTTGGCGACGATGCCGCCGTGGCCGCCGGCGGCGCGCAGCAACTGGCGCGCTTCGTTCACGTCCTCGGCGGTGCGTACGAACGAAATGGCCAGATAGTCGGCCTTGATCGCGACGGCGACCTCGATGTCCTTGCGGTCCTTGTCGGTGAGCGCCTTGGCCGAGAGCCCGCCGCCCTGGCGGTTGATGCCCTTGTTGTCGGAAAGCTCGCCGCCCACCACCACCCGGCAGATCACCGCGCTCGCCTCGATCTTGTCGACCCACAGCACCAGATGGCCGTCGTCCAGCAGCAACGTGTCGCCGCGCGCCACGTCCTGCGGCAGGGTCTTGTAGGTGACCCCGACGCGCTCGCGCGTGCCGGCGTGCAGCGGATGGTCGGCGTCGAGAATAAAGGTATCGCCCTCCTGCAGGGTGACCGGGCCGCCCTTGAACTTGCCGGTGCGGATTTTCGGTCCTTGCAGGTCGACCAGCACGCCGACCTCGCGCCCGTAGGCCTTGGCGCGCTCGCGCGCCGTCTCGGCGCGCTTCATGTGCACCTCGGGCAGGTCGTGCGACAGATTGAGGCGCACCACGTCCACGCCGGCCTCGATCAGCTTGTCGAGGACCTTGGGGTCCTCGGTGGCCGGCCCGAGGGTGGCGACAATTTTAGTTCTACGCAGCAAATTGATTCCTTATTTGAGGTAGGCCACTGATAAACACAGATGAACGCCGATGCATAAGAAAACCACAAACTTGGGCTGCCGTTATTCTCAATCTGCGTTTATCTGCGTTCATCTGTGGCTAAAGGTACTACTTCTTGGCACGCTGTTCGAGGATTTCCACGGCCGGCAGCTTCTTGCCTTCGAGGAACTCCAGGAACGCGCCGCCGGCGGTGGAAATGTACGACACCTTGTCGAAGATATCGTACTTCTGGATGGCGGCGATGGTGTCGCCGCCGCCGGCCAGGGTGAAGGCCGGGGTCGCGGCGATGGCCATGGCGATGGTTTTGGTGCCGGCACCGAACTGGTCGAACTCGAACACGCCGACCGGACCGTTCCACACCACCGTGCCGGCCCGCATGATGATGTCGGCCAGTTGCTGGGCGCTCTTCGGACCGATGTCGAAAATCATGTCGTCGTCGGCCACGCTGCCGGCATCTTTCAGCACCGCCTTCTCGTTGGCGTCGAACTTCTTGCCGACCACCACGTCGACCGCGATCGGAATCGTGGCGCCGCGCTTGGTCATTTTTTCCATCAGATTCTTGGCGGTCGGAATCAGATCGGCCTCGGCCAGCGACTTGCCGATGTTCTTGCCGCTCGCCGCCAGGAAGGTGTTGGCGATGCCGCCGCCGACCACGAGCTGGTCGACTTTTTCCGACAGGGATTCCAGCACCGTAAGCTTGGTCGAGACCTTGGAGCCGCCGACGATCGCCACCATCGGGCGCTTCGGGTTGAGCAGCGCCTTGGTGAGCGCGTCCAGCTCCTCGGTCAGCAGAATGCCGGCGCAGGCGACCGGCGCGTACTTGGCGACGCCGTGGGTCGAGGCCTGGGCACGGTGCGCGGTGCCGAAGGCGTCCATGACGAACACGTCGCACAGCGCCGCGTACTTCTGCGCGGTGTCGTCGACATTCTTCTTCTCGCCCTTGTTGAAACGCACGTTCTCGAGCACCGCCACCTGGCCATCGGCCAGCGCCGGCGGCTGGTCGAGATAATCCTTGACGAGCAGCACCGGTTTGCCCCTCAGACCGGTCATGTACTCGGCCACCGGTTTGAGCGAGGCGGTTTCGTCGTACACGCCCTCTTCCGGACGGCCGAGGTGCGACATCACCATGACGCATTTGGCGCCGGCCTTCACGCAATGCTCGATGGTCGGCATCGACGCCTTGATACGGGCGTCGGACGTGACCTTGCCGTCCTTGATGGGCACGTTCAGGTCGGCGCGAATCAGCACGCGCTTGCCCTTGAGATCGAGGTCGGTCAACTTGATAACGGACATTTTCGAAACCCTATTAACATTTGACGCAAAGTCGCAAAGACGCAAAGGTTTTAATATTTATTCTTGCCTTTCTTTGCGTCTTCGCGTCTTTGCGTCAAGAGATATTACAGATGATTACTTGGCGACGTGCTGCACCAGACGCAGCATGTTGCAGGTGTAGCCGTACTCGTTGTCGTACCAGGCGACTACCTTGACGAAGGTGGAGTCCAGCGCGATGCCGGCTTCGGCATCGAACACCGAGGGGCAGGTGTAGCCGCGAAAATCGGTGGAAACCACTTTTTCGTCGGTGTAGCCGAGCACGCCCTTCATCGCGCCTTCCGAGGCTGCCTTCATCGCCTTGCAGATGTCGGCGTAGGTTGCTTCCTTGTTCAATTCCACCGTCAGGTCAACTACCGACACGTCCGACGTCGGCACGCGGAAAGCCATGCCGGTCAGCTTGCCTTTAAGCTCGGGCAGCACCACGCCAACGGCTTTGGCCGCGCCGGTCGAGGACGGGATGATGTTTTCCAGAATGCCGCGCCCGCCGCGCCAGTCCTTGTTGGACGGGCCATCTACGGTTTTCTGCGTGGCGGTGGCGGCGTGCACCGTCGTCATCAGGCCGCGCTTGATGCCAAAAGTGTCGTTCAATACTTTGGTAACTGGAGCGAGCGCATTGGTGGTGCATGACGCGGCGGAAACGATTTTCTCGCCGGCATATTTGGTGTGATTTACGCCGTACACGAACATGGGTGTATCGTCCTTGCAAGGCGCGGACTGGATAACCTTCCTGGCTCCAGCGTCAATGTGCTTCTGGCAAGTTTCCCTGGTCAGGAAAAATCCGGTGCATTCGATCACGATATCCACGCCCGCTTCATTCCACTTCAGCTCGGCAGGATCCTTGACCGCGGTCAGGCGTATCTTCTTGCCTTTGACGATCAGCGTGTTGCCGTCAACCGAGATGTCGCCATTGAAACGGCCATGCACGGAATCGTATTTCAGCATGTAGGCCAGGTAATCAGGCTCCAGCAGGTCGTTGATGGCAACGACTTCAATTTCAGGAAAATCCTTGATAGCTGCGCGGAACGCCATGCGCCCGATACGGCCAAAGCCGTTGATACCAACACGAATTGCCATGTTATTTCTCCCAAGTTAAAAATTTGAGTGGCGTAGGGCGGGCACAATAGAGCCGTATCCACCTTGTAGGAGCGCAATTTATTGCGCGATTATTTTGCGAAGCTTAATCGCCCGATGGCTCTGTATAGCCATTCCACTAGGTTGTCAAAGAACGACAACCAAGTGGCTGGTTAAATCGGGCTCCTACATTTAAATTACGCTTTTAACGGTCTTTACCACGTTGTCCGCAGTAAAGCCGAAGTGTTTGAACAGTTCCGGTGCAGGTGCGGATTCGCCGAAGCAGTCCATGCCGATGACCGCGCCATCCAGCCCGACATATTTGTACCAGCCGCCGGTGACGCCCGCCTCGACCGCGACGCGCTTCACGCCCCTGGGCAATACGCTGTCCCGGTAAGCCTGATCCTGTTTGTCGAACACATTGGTGGACGGCATGGACACGACGCGCACGTTGATGCCTTCTGCGGCCAGCGTTTTTTGCGCTTCAAGCGCCAGCGACACTTCGGA
>JACREH010000037.1 GCA_016218345.1 Gammaproteobacteria bacterium
CTCACCGTCGGCATGGCGATCGACGCCAACGTGCTCATCAACGAGCGCGTGCGCGAGGAATTGCGCAACGGCAACACCCCGCAGGCCAGCATCCACGCCGGTTACGAACGGGCGTTCGGCACCATCCTCGATTCCAATATCACCAGCCTGATCGCCGGCCTGGCGCTGTTCCTGTTCGGTTCCGGTCCGGTGCGCGGGTTCGCGGTGGTGCTGTGCCTGGGAATCCTGACCTCGATGTTCAGCGCCGTCATGGTGTCGCGCGCCATGGTCAACCGCCTGTACGGCAGCCGGCGCAAACTCGAACGGGTGTCGATCGGAAATACCGCCTGGAAACACGGTCAAGTGCAAGGATAACAACCGCCCATGGAATTCTTCAAAATCAAAACCGACATCCCGTTCATGCGCCATGCGCTGTTTTTCAACGTGGTGTCGTTGATCACGTTCCTGCTGGCGGTCGGGTTTCTCGCCACCAAGGGGTTGAATTTCGGCGTGGATTTCACCGGCGGCACGGTCATGGAGGTGAACTACGGCCACAGCGCCGACATCCCCAAGGTCCGCGATGCGCTGACCGGCATGAACCTGCACGACGTCAGCGTACAGAATTTCGGCACCTCCCGGGACGTGCTGATCCGGCTGCCGCTGCGACCGGAAACCACCAGCGCCTCGCTCTCCGAATCGGTCATGCAGACGCTGCGCCGCGACGACCCCAGCGCCGAGTTGCGCCGCGTGGAGTTCGTCGGTCCGCAGGTCGGCAAGGAGCTGGTCGAGAACGGCGGGCTGGCGCTGCTGTTCGTCTCGCTCGGCATCGTGCTTTATCTGTGGATGCGGTTCGAGTGGAAGTTCGGGGTGGCGGCGATCGTCGCCAACCTGCACGACGTGGTCATCATCCTGGGGTTCTTCGCCTTCTTTCAGTGGGACTTCTCGCTCACGGTGCTGGCCGCGGTGCTGGCCGTGCTCGGCTACTCGGTGAACGAATCGGTGGTGGTGTTCGACCGGGTACGGGAGAATTTTCGCAAGATGCGCAAGAGCTCGGTGCCGGAAATCATCGACAACGCCATCACCAGCACCATGTCGCGCACCATCATCACCCACGGCTGCACGCAGTTGGCGGTGGTCTCGATGCTGTTGTTCGGCGGCGAGACGCTGCATTATTTCGCGCTGGCGCTCACCATCGGCATCCTGTTCGGCATTTACTCGTCGGTGCTGGTGGCCAGCCCGATCGTCATGTGGCTGGGCGTGTCGCGCGAGGACCTGCTGCCGGCCAAGAAGGACACCGGCCAGAATCCATCGCCCTGAGGCCATGTTCCCCGGCTGACCTGGGAGGCGCCCGTAACGCCGTCAATCCTTGGGCTTTCCTCCCGATTTCGGCAGTAACCGCTTGATCCTGAACGGCAATAAACAGTTGCAAGCCCGTATCGACCTGTGTATAAATTCACCCCGAGCGTAAGCCATGACTTGTTTGGGCATGCCAGTGTGTCGAAACCGGGTCGTTGTGCCCACGCTTATATAAAAAAGTAGGTCGTCGCAGGTTTTGAAGTATCGAGCCTGCGTGGGGGGAATCCTTCCGGAAACTTCTTCAGTCCAGCGGACACGTCCCACTGAGTTTTTTCCATTCACATTAAACTGAGGAGCGATACACATGAGCACTACCATCAAGACCCTTATCTCCATCCTGGGTGTGGCCTTCCTGCTGTCCTCGCCGATCGCCGGCGCCGCCGACGCCCCCAAGGCCGACCCGGTGAAGGCCTGCAAGGAAAAGTGCAAGAAGGGTGACGACGCCTGCATGAAGAAGTGCGAGCCGAAGGAAGAGAAGAAGAAGTAATTCTTCCGGTAGAGCGGTAAAGCGACGCCCGGCCCCGTGCCGGGCGTTTTTTTGGGCCAGCGTCCGGCCCTTCGGCGGGCTGCATCGCGGGCCGCGATCGTATATCCTAGGCAGCCTCGAACCACCGCCCACGATGTCGGCCGGCCACACAGGAGCAAGGCACCCGCGATGTTTAGCAAAGACATGAAGATCGAGACCTTCGACGCCGAGCTGTGGGGCGCCATGCAGAGCGAGCTGCGCCGCCAGGAAGACCACATCGAGCTGATCGCCTCCGAAAACTACGCGAGCCCGCGGGTACTGGCGGCGCAAGGGTCGGTGCTCACCAACAAGTACGCCGAGGGATATCCGGGCAAGCGCTACTACGGCGGGTGCGAATACGTCGATGTCGCCGAGCAGCTGGCCATCGATCGCGTCAAGCAGTTGTTCGGCGCGGCCTACGCGAACGTCCAGCCGCACTCCGGCTCGCAGGCCAACGCCGCGGTGTATCTGGCGCTCTTGCAGCCGGGCGACACCATCCTCGGCATGAGCCTGGCGCACGGCGGCCACCTCACCCACGGCGCCAAGGTGAACTTCTCCGGCAAGCTGTTCAACGCCGTCCAGTACGGCCTCGATTCCAAGACCGGCGAGATCGACTACCCGGCGGTCGAGCGCCTGGCCATGGAATACCGCCCGAAGATGGTGGTGGCCGGGTTCAGCGCCTATTCGCGCGTGGTCGACTGGCAGCGGTTCCGCGACATCGCCGACCGGGTCGGCGCCTATCTGTTCGTGGACATGGCGCATGTCGCCGGTCTGGTGGCCGCCGGCTTGTATCCGAATCCGGTGTCGATCGCCGACGTGACCACCTCGACCACCCATAAGACCCTGCGCGGTCCGCGCGGCGGCATCATCCTGGCGCGCGCCAACCCGGATATCGAGAAGAAGCTCAATTCGACCATCTTCCCGGGCACCCAGGGCGGCCCGCTCATGCACGTCATCGCCGCCAAGGCGGTGGCGTTCAAGGAGGCGCTCAGCCCCGAGTTCAAGGATTACCAGCAGCAGGTGCTGAACAACGCCCGCGCCATGGCCGCGGTCATGCTGGCGCGCGGCTATCGCGTGGTGTCGGGCGGCACCGACGATCACCTGTTCCTGGTCGATCTCATCGACAAGGGCGTCACCGGCAAGGACGCGGAGGCGGCGCTCGGCGACGCCCACATCACCGTCAACAAAAACGCCGTGCCGAACGATCCGCAGAGCCCGTTCGTCACCAGCGGTATCCGCATCGGCACGCCGGCCGTGACTACGCGTGGTTTCAAGGAACCCGAGGTCAAGGCACTGGCCGGCTGGATTTGCGATATCATCGACAAGCCGGATGACGCCAAGGTGCGCGCCGCGGTGCGCACCCAGGCCAAGGATCTGTGCCGCAGATTTCCGGTATATGAAACATAGCAAGCAAGCGCCAAGTGGTAAGTAGCAAGTAGCAAGGAGGCGCTATGTCTGAATCTTGCTTGCAACTTGTCACTTGTTACTGAAGTAATATGCGTTGCCCTTTCTGTTTCGCCGACGACACCCGCGTGGTCGATTCCCGGCTCGCCGAGGACGGCGCCAGCGTGCGCCGCCGGCGCGAGTGCGCGGCCTGTCATGAGCGTTTCACCACCTTCGAATACGCCGAGCTGCGCATGCCCCAGATTGTCAAATCCGATGGCCGGCGCGAGCCGTTCAACGAGGAAAAACTGCGCACCGGCATGTCGCGCGCCCTGGAAAAGCGCCCGGTCGACACGGCCACGATCGACGCCATTGTCGGGCGCATCAAGCACAAGCTCGCGGCCTGCGGCGAGCGCGAGGTGAGCTCGCGGCGCATCGGCGAGTGGCTGATGCAGGAGCTGAAGGAGGTCGATGCCGTGGCGTACGTGCGCTTCGCCTCGGTGTACCACAGCTTTCAGGACCTCAATGCCTTTAGCGAGGAACTGGAGCGGCTGCAAACCGAGCCGACCCCGGAGGTCAAGCGCAAGCAACTCAAGCTCATCCCCGACAGCGGCGAAAAACCGTGAGCATCGACGCCCGCGATGCGGCCTTCATGGCGCGCGCCCTGCGGCTGGCCGGCAAAGGCCTGCATACCACCGATCCGAATCCGCGTGTCGGCTGCGTGGTCGTAAAGAACGGCGAGATCGTCGGCGAGGGCTGGCACGAACGCGCCGGCGAACCGCACGCCGAAGTGCTCGCGCTCCGCGTCGCCGGCGCCCGGGCGCGCGGCGCCACCGTCTATGTCACCCTCGAACCCTGCTGCCATCACGGCCGGACCCCGCCCTGCTCCCGGGCGCTGATCGAGGCCGGCGTCGCGCGCGTGGTGACGGCGATGCAGGACCCGAACCCGCGCGTCGCCGGGCAGGGGGCGCAACACCTGAGCGACGCCGGGATCGCGATCGAGATCGGCCTGATGGAGGCGGCGGCGCGGGCGCTCAATCCCGGTTTCGTGCAGCGCATGCAGACCGGTCGGCCGTATGTGCGCGTGAAACTCGCCGCCAGCCTCGACGGCCGCACGGCCCTGGCCAGCGGCGAGAGCAAATGGATCACCGGCGCGGCCGCCCGCCACGACGTGCAGCGTTGGCGGGCGCGCAGTTCGGCGATCCTCACCGGCATCGGCACGATCCTGGCGGACGACCCGTCGCTCACGGTCCGCGACTTCGATGTCTCCGGCCGGCAGCCGTTGCGCGTGGTGGCGGACAGCCGTCTGCGTCTACCGGCCACCGCCAAACTGCTGACCGCGCCGGGCGCCACCCTGGTGGCCACGGCCAGCGCCGATGCCGATTGCGCCGCGGCGCTGATCGCTGCCGGCGCCGAACTGGTGCGGTTGTGCGGCACCGATGGACGCGTGGACCTCGCGGCGTTACTGGCGCATTTGGCGCGGCGCGAGGTCAACGAACTGCTGGTCGAGGCCGGCGCGTCGCTGAGCGGGGCGTTGCTGGACGCCGGGTTAATGGACGAATTGATCGTGTATCTGGCGCCGCACGTGCTCGGGGCCGGCGCGCGCGCCATGTTCGATACGCCGGTGCTGGCCGCCATGGCCGAGCGCACGTCGCTTACCATTACCGACGTGCGCGCCTTCGGACCCGACTGGCGCATCGTTGCGAAACCACTGAAAAGCGAACAGTGAAAAACTTACATCCATCGACCGAGTGTATACTGCGAGCGCGCGGGCTACGCGGAGCGGCGCACTCCTGATCGGTTTCCTTTAATTTCCATTTTACATTTACGCTTATGTTTACCGGTATCGTTGAAGCCGTCGGCCGCATCGTCGCGATTGAACCGCAGGCCGCGGGGCGGCGGGTGCGCATCCACGGCGGTGCGCTCGATCTCGCCGACCTGGGTGTCGGCGACAGCGTGGCGGTGAACGGCGTCTGCCTGACGGTCACCGAGCTGCCGGGCGACGGTTTTCGGGCCGATGTCTCGGCCGAGACCCTCGCCCATACCACGTTTTCCACGCTCATCCCCGGGGCGCGCGTGAACTTGGAGAAGGCGCTGGCGGCCGGCACGCGCCTCGGCGGCCATCTGGTGAGCGGCCATGTCGACGGGGTCGGTACGATTGTTGAGTGCGTATCGGAAGGGGAGGCGCAGCGCCTGACCATCGAGGCGCCGGCCGGGCTGGCCAAATACATCGCCCGCAAGGGCTCGATCTGCGTCGACGGCGTCAGCCTGACGGTCAATGCCGTGGACGGCGCGCGGTTTGAGCTCACTCTCGTGCCGCACACCCGGGCCGCCACCAGCCTCGATGGCTGTGCGGCCGGACAGCGCGTGAACCTGGAGGTCGATCTTATCGCCCGTTATCTCGATCGGCTGTTGCAGGGGGCGGAACGCTGATCCAATCGCCGAGCTAACGCCAGGCCTGGCGCAAGCCGTCGTATTTCTTGTTCTGATCGGGAGTGGAGTCGGGAGCGGCCGCCGGGGCACCGGCATCGGTTCCGGCCGGCTTGGGCGCTACACCTTCATTGGCGCCGGCCAGGGTGTTGGTCGCCGGAGCTTTTTCGCCGCTATCGACCCAGCGCGCCCCGCCGATTTGCTGCCAGAATGCCGTCAGACCGGAAAGATCGAAGAACGACTTTCCCTGCTCTTCGCCTTTGAGGTAGAACCCGAGCGCAAACACCAGCGCGATGACCAGCGGCGGCAGCAGCGCGTACAGCCCGAGCGCACCGAAAAATCGTCGCCGCGCCGCGCGCCGATCCAGCGCCGTCAGCACGCGTGCCGATGAATATTGACCGGTGGCGCGGGTCTTTTGCGGGTACATCGAGAACGGCATGTGGTCGACGGCCGGCCCGATCGGAGCGGCGACAATAGGCCGGCGGCGCTGCGCCACCGCGGGCACGGGCGGTTCCGATTCCAAATAATAGTTGTCGAGCTTGGTGTCGTCGGACCAGGTCTCGATCTTCCCGCCGGCATCGGCCGGCGTCGGTGTTTTCGGTTTCTTCTTCAGGTGTTCGTAGGCCTTGATGCGCGTCATGCCGACGCGCAGCAGGGCATTGCGGAATTCGCGCGCCGTCTGGTAGCGCCTGTCCGGATCCTTCTCGATCGCGCGCAGGATCATGGTTTCGAAATCTTCCGTTATATCGGGCTGCAGGATGCTCGGGCGCGGCGGTTGATCGTGCAGATGGGCGTTCATCAATTCAAAATCGGTACGATACTCGAACGGCGGACGACCGGTGACGGCCTCGTACAGGGTGATGCCGAGCGTATAGATATCGGAGCGGAAATCGGCCTCCTTGCCGTTGATCTGTTCCGGCGAGATGTAGGTCAAGGTGCCGACCATCGAGCCGGCGACGGTGAGGCTCTTGTTGTCGAGCATGCGCGCCACGCCGAAGTCCATGAGTTTCACTTCGTTGCCGGCGGTGATGAAGATGTTGCCGGGTTTGAGATCGCGGTGCACGACCCCCATGCGGTGGGCGCGATCGACGCCGAGCAGCACCTGCTCGAAGATCCAGACGGCGTTGGAGAAATTCAGACGACCGTGGTTGTGCAATCGCTGCGCGAGCGTCTCGCCCTCGACGTATTCCATCACCAGCACCAGCCACGACGGCAACTGGAACATGGAATGGAGGGTGACGATGTTGGGACTGTTGAGGCGCGCCTGGGCCTGGGCCTCGACGCGGAAGCGCTCGAGGTATTCCTGATTGCGGAACAGGTGCGGCGAGATGACCTTGAGCGCCACCATGCGGTCGAGGGTGGGGTCGTGGGCCTTGTAGACCATGCCCATGCCGCCCTCGCCGAGCTTGCTCAGGATGAGATAGTTGCCGAGGGTGTCGCCGGGATTGATGGCATCGGCCAGCGCGCCGGTCGCGGCGATATCGATCGATTCGGACGCGTCGCGCCCGAGCAGGACGCGTCCGCCCGGATGGGGGCTATTGGCCAGCTCTTTGGTCTTTTTCAGCATATACCCAACAGCTTCAGCACCTGTCGCACCGGTCCAGTTGTGGATTTTTTTCTGAAAATAGCCACCCGTGCCCCGAAACTTCGCCCGAATGGCAAGTAGTTAGGGGACTACGTTAAAGCAGTTTACACCAAATTCCCGGTACTCGTATCGGCCGGGTGCCCCGTTCCGGGTGTATCGGGGACGCAGGGAGGTCGAGGATTTAAGCGGCTTTTACCGGGCGGGTGGGGGCGGGGGAACGACGTAGAAGATACCCTCGACCTTGGCCAATTGGAGCGGTTTTTTCATGGCCTTGGTTTCGACCATGAGCCTGCTCACGATCCGGTATTTGCCGGGCGGCGCGCTGCGCGGGATCGGTAGCGGGGTAACGGCCTGGTAGACGCCGCTCACCGCAATTTGCTCGCTGATGTCCTCGGAATTGGTGGTGATGAGTGCGCCGTTTTGGGCGTAGAACTCGCGGATCTCGCGCAACTGTAGATCGGGTTGGGCGGTCCGTCGCAGCACGATCTCCTTGCGAATCGACAGATCGGAACAGGGTTTTATCTTGTCGCCGTCAAACGCCATTTTGTAAACCGTGACCTGCGCCGCGACCCCCTTGGGCAGGGGCCGTTCCGGCTTGACGCGCGTATCGGGTTTGGCGTCGGCGGCTTTTGGGGCGGGTTTGTAGAGGGTATTGTAGCGCGCGCTCTTCGTGCGGCTTTCATAACGGCTGCACTCATCGCCGAACATATCGAGACCGGCGCAGCCGGCGAGCGTGAGCATCGTCCCGACGGCCATGGCCGGGAGCATTCGAGAGGAGCGCGGGGGTTGTGGTCCGGTCATTTTTTTCAGGTTTGATGGCACTGCTCGATTCGAGTGATAGTGGTTGAATTTACCGCAACCCGGCATTCGCTGTCAGCCTCCCCAGGCTTTACGGAGGCCGTCGTACTTGTCCTCGCGAGGACGAGTGCCGGCCGGCTTAGTGGATTGCGTAGAATTTGTGCCGGCCGCCGGGTCGGCGCCGGGTGTGACCGATTGGCTGCCATGTTGGACGGTACGATCGGCTCCCGGAAAAAGACCCAACAACAACACCAGTCCGATCACGGCCGACAACAGCGCCAGGTCGAAGGCCACGCCCAGAGTCAACCGGCGTGCCGCCAGTCGGGAGATGAGCAGACGCAGGCTACCGCGGGCGTGTTCCCAGGAACGTCTATCGGCCTGCGGTACGACCGGGTCGTAGTCGGCCACCGGCAGTTCAATACCGGCCTGCGCGGCGCCGTCGAGCAGCGCGAGGCGGAATGCGTGCGCGCTCTGAAAACGTCTGGCCGGATCCTTTTCTATCGCCTTGAGTACGACCGCCGATACCGTGGCCGGAATATTGGCGTTCAGCGCGTTCGGGTTCGGTGGCGTTTCCCGGAGCTTTGCGTGCATGAGCGCGTATTCGGAATTTCGCTGAAACGGCAGATGCCCGGTAACCGCTTCGTACATGCTGATTCCGAGCGTATAGATGTCGGATCGCGCATCCGCCTCCTGGCCGTTAACCTGCTCGGGCGAGACATACAGCAAGGTGCCAAGCGCCGCGCCCGTTGAACCGTGGTGCCGCCGGTCCTGTATCTTGGCCAGCCCGAAGTCCATGATCTTTACGCACCGGTCGTTGGTGATGAAAATATTGGCCGGCTTGAGATCGCGGTGCACGATGTCCATGGCGTGCGCGCATTCCACGCCGTGCAGGGTCTGCTCGAAGATCCACAGCGCGTCGTCGATCGGCAGGGCGCCGTGATTGCGGATGCGTTGCGCCAGGGTCTGGCCCTCGACGTATTCCATCACCAGCACCGGACCGTCGTCGGTCTCGTGCATGCTGTGCATGGCGATGACGTTGGGGTGATTGAGCCGGGCCTGCGCCCGTGCTTCGCGCCGCACGCGTTGCAGAAAAGGCAGGTTGCGCAGCAAATGCGGCGCCAGGACCTTGAGCGCGACCAGGCGGTTCAATCCGTTGTCTTGGGCCTTGTATATCATGCCGGTGTCGCCCCCGCCGAGTTTGGCGATGATCAAGTAGGGGCCGAGCTTGCCGCCGGGCGCAAGCGTGGCCAGCGGCGCGGCGTGTTCGACCGACCCGCCGGCAAACGAGGAATTCGATGGTATGCGGCTGGAGGTGTTCATCATGGCGCCGGTCTATGGCTGTCGGCCCTCCCGGAACCGGTCGATAAATACACTTAAAGGGGGCCGCAGATTATTTTTTGAGCCTGTTCCAACTATAAACCAGAATCGCGCCGGCACCACCCGTATTTGTCGGCCGGATTTGCCCGGTAGGTCGCGGCGAGTCGGGATATTTCCGGCATTTCACCGCAAAATAGGGGATAATGGTATTTTTAAGGAACGCTCCAGCCGTATGCCCATCAGCCCGATCAGCGAGATCATCGACGAGCTCAAGCGCGGACGCATGGTCGTCATCATGGATGACGAGGATCGCGAGAACGAAGGCGACCTGTTGATCGCCGCGCAGCACGCGCGCGCCGAGGACATCAATTTCATGGCCCGCCACGGGCGCGGTCTGATTTGCCTGACGCTCACCGCCGAGCGCTGCCAGCAACTGCGCTTGCCGCTGATGGTGAACGACAACGGCTCACCGCATCGCACCAACTTCACGGTCTCGATCGAGGCCGCCCGGGGTGTGACCACCGGCATTTCCGCGGCCGATCGCGCCACCACCGTGCACGCCGCTATTCGCCCGCAGGCCAAGTCCTCGGACCTGGTGCAACCGGGCCATATCTTTCCGCTTATGGCGCAACGCGGCGGGGTGCTGGCGCGCGCCGGTCACACCGAGGCCGGCGTCGATCTGGCGCGTCTCGCCGGATTCGAGCCGGCGAGCGTGATTTGCGAGATCCTGAACGAGGACGGCAGCATGGCGCGGCTGGCACAACTCGAGCAATTCGCCGCGCAGCACGGCCTCAAGATCGGCACCATCGCCGACCTGATCCATCACCGTGTGCAGCACGAGTCGACCGTGCAGCGCGTGGCCGAATCGCCGCTCGCCACCGAGTTCGGCGAGTTCCGCATGGTCGCGTACCACGACGACATCGACGACGCCGTGCATTTGGCGCTCACGCTCGGCGACATCCGCCGCGATACGCCCACCATGGTGCGCGTGCACGTGCAAACCAGTCTGTTGGACCTGTTCACCGCCGCCCACCGCGCCAGCGCTTGGACGCTGCACAACGCGCTGGCGCGCGTGGCGCGCGAGCGTCACGGCGCGGTGGTGATCCTGGATCAGAAAGAGTCCACGGCCGACATGCTCGGCCGCATCCGGCGCTTGCAGCGCCGCGAACAGAGTTTAGAATTGACCGCGCCGCGCGATCCCCAGGAGCTGCGTACCTACGGTCTGGGTGGCCGGATCCTGGCCGATCTAGGCGTCGGTAAAATGCGCGTGCTCGGCAGCGCCATGAAGGCGCCCGGGCTGTCCGGTTTCGGTCTCGAGATCGTCGAGTATATCGACGCCGACCGGGAGTGGAATCCACAAACACGCAGGCAGGCGAAACACACCTCATGACCGATCTGAAAACCATCGACGGCGACCTGAGCGCGCGCGGCTTGCGCGTCGGTATCGCGCTTTCGCGCTTCAATAGCTTCATCGGTGAGCGCCTGCTGGAGGGCGCGGTCGACACGCTGCTGCGTCACGGCGTGGCCCAGTCCGATATCGAGCTGGTGCGCGTGCCCGGGGCATATGAAATACCGCTGGTACTCAAGGCCATGGCGGCCGGCAAGAAGTACGACGCGCTGATCGCGCTCGGCGCGGTGATCCGCGGCGAAACCCCGCATTTCGATTACGTTGCCGGCGAGTGCGCCAAGGGGCTGTCGCAGGTGATGATGCAATTCGATCTGCCGGTGGCGTTCGGCGTGCTGACCGTCGATACCGTTCAGCAGGCGATCGACCGCGCCGGCGCCAAGGCCGGGAACAAGGGCGTGGACGCGGCGCTGTCGGCGATCGAAATGGTCAATCTGCTCAAGAGGGTGCGAGGCTGAAATGTCGGGCGGCAGCCGCAATCGGGCGCGCCAGGCGGCGGTCCAGGCCCTGTACCAGTGGCAACTGACCCAGCAGCCGCCCGATCAAATTGAAACCCATTTCATCAACGACCATGAATTGAACGGCGTCGACCTCGAATATTTTCATCACCTGGTGCGCGAGGTGCCGCTGCACCTGCACGAACTGGACGATCATCTGATTCCGCACCTCGACCGCGACATCGAGGAGGTCGACCCGGTGGAACGCGCCATTCTGCGTATCGGCGTGTTCGAGCTGGAATTTCACCCCGAGATTCCCTACAAGGTGGTGCTCAACGAGGCGGTCGAACTCGCCAAGACCTTCGGCGCCGAGCACGGCCATAAGTACATCAACGCCGTGCTCGACAAGGCCGCCATTCAGCTGCGCACCGGCGAGGTCGGTCGGCAGGCGTCCTAGTCGATTTCAGCCGCAGACGAACACGATCAAAAAATGTTTGATCTGAATCTATCTGTGTTCATCTGTGGTCAAAAATAATTTGAACGAATTCGAGGTCATCCGAACGTACTTCGCCCGCCAGCCGCTGGCGCGCCCGGACGTCGTGCTCGGCATCGGCGACGACGCCGCCGTGCTCGAGGTTCCGGCCGGCCGGCAATTGGTGGTTTCGACCGACCTGCTGATCGCCGGCGTGCACTTTCCGGAGAACACCGCCCCCGCGGCCATCGGCCACAAGGCGCTGGCCGTCAATCTGAGCGATCTCGCCGCCATGGGCGCGACGCCCGCTTGGTTCACGCTCAATCTAAGCCTGCCGCAGGCCGACCCGGCGTGGCTGGATGGCTTCTGCCGGGGCCTGTTCGCGCTCGCCGGCACCTACAACGTGCAACTCGTGGGTGGTGACACCGCACGCGGCCCGCTCACCATCGGCATCCAAATCTGCGGCCTGGTACCGAGCGGCCAGGCGTTGACCCGCGCCGGTGCGCGCCCGGGCGACCGGATCTACGTCACCGGTACGCTCGGCGACGCCGCGCTCGGCCTGCTGTGCGTCCAAGGCAAGATCGAACTGCCGGCGGCGCAGCGGGCGCAGGTATTCGAGCGCCTGAACTTTCCGCTGCCGCGGGTGGCGGCGGGCGAGCGGTTGCGCGGCCTGGCCTCGGCCTGCATCGACATCTCGGACGGCATCAGCGCCGATCTCGGCCATGTCCTCGAGGCGAGCGGCGTCGGTGCGCGCATCGAGCTGCCGCGTCTGCCGGTGTCGCCCGCCTATGCCGGCGCCTTCGCCACACTCGGCTGGGCACCGGCGCTCGCCCATGGCGACGATTACGAGCTGTGTTTCACCATTCCGGCCTCGCGCGAGCCGGCGTTTCGCCGGGTGTCCGGCGAACTGGGTGTGGCATGCAGTTATGTCGGCGACATCGAGGCCGAGCCGGGGCTGCGGATCGTCGATGAGCACGGCCGCGACTACCGGCCACCGGCGGCCGGTTACGATCACTTTCGCGCGGACCAGCGGTCCTAGAATGGCTATTTTTGTGCAAGCTTGCTTTCCCTAGCCGACATGACCGCGAGTGCCGCCCCGACGTTCATCTCGCTCGTACGCAGACCCGCGCATTTTATCGCGTTCGGTTTCGGCGCCGGCTTGGCGCCGAAGGCACCGGGTACGGTCGGGAGTCTGGTGGCGTTGCCGCTTTACTTATTTATTCAGACGTTGCCGGCCGGCGGCTATGCACTGACGGTGGCGGTACTGTTTATCGCCGGCATCGGCGTGTGCGCCAAGACCGAGCGCGAGTTGGGGGTGCACGACCATCCCGGCATCGTCTGGGACGAGGTCGTCGGCATGCTGACGACCCTGTTTCTGGCTCCGGCCGGGTGGGCGTGGGTCGCCGTTGGTTTCGGTTTGTTCCGGCTGTTTGACATCGGGAAGCCGTTTCCGATTAACTGGTTGAACCGCCGCGTGGCGGGCGGGCTCGGGATCATGCTGGATGATCTGATCGCCGCGCTGTTCGCGGCGCTGACACTGCAAGGTCTGCATTACCTATGGACGATGAACTGAGCGCGCTGGCCGCCGAACTGGCCGGCCGGCTTAAACAGGCCGGCGGCTCGCTGGTCACGGCCGAGTCCTGCACCGGCGGCGGCCTGGCCCAGATCCTGACCACGATACCCGGCAGTTCGACCTGGTTCGAGCGCGGCTTCGTCAGCTATAGCAATCTTTCCAAGCACGAAATGCTCGGCGTGCCGGCCGAGACACTCGCCCGCCACGGCGCGGTGAGCGCGGCTGTCGCCCAGGCCATGGCCGAGGGCGCACTCGACC
>JACREH010000035.1 GCA_016218345.1 Gammaproteobacteria bacterium
GATCTGGTATCGTTGCTCACGGGTGAGCTGGTGGTAGGTTCTCATCAAGGCTCCTTTGACTTGGCGGTTGAAGCGCCGGGATGTTACACCGGCTCATCCACGCATCCGAATCAAAGTTGCACTTGGGAGTTGAATTCAGCACTTTTCTTTGCACGAGCAAAGAAAAGTACCCCGCCTGCGGTGCGGGAACCGCAAGTATAAATTCCATCGCCGGAGGCGATACAAAAAAGGGCCGGCTTGCGCCGGCCCTTTTTTAATTCCAAACCTACCAGGGACGTCGACCGCCCCCACCACCACCGCCCCCACCACCGCGCCCGCGTCCACCGAAACCACCACGGCCGCCGCCTCCGCCGCCGGGGCGCTCGGTCTTGGGACGGGCCTCGTTGACATTGAGCGCGCGGCCCTTGAGATCGGTTTGATTGAGCGCGTTGATCGCGGCTTGCGCCTCGGCCTTGGCGGGCATCTCGACGAAACCGAAGCCGCGCGGCTCGCCGCTGAATTTGTCTTTCAGGATGCTGACACGATCGACCTTGCCGTAGGCGCTGAAGGCCTTGAGCAGATCGTCTTCGGTGACGTCACGGGACAGATTGCCGACAAAAATATTCATTGCTCCCCTCCTGGATGGTGTGATCTAAACCACGACGGTGCGATTTAAACCAATGGAACAATCCCCTGTTTCTGTGAATCCCACTGTCCAGAATCGGAGGCGTTATCGCATCGGGGCAAAGTATACGCCGCCCGCCGCCGAACGGCCAACGGCCGTCCGGTGGGGTAATTGCTTAAGGAATGTCTGAACAAGCCCATCCCTGGCTTGTTCAGACACACACAGCGAAATGCGTGATTTTCGCTTTGCTCCATTTTTCAAACACTTACGTGTTTGAAAAAATGCCCGGCCCTCCATGGCCGGACGGGAACCTCAGGGGTTTCCTAGCGATTCTGGCCGCGTGCCTGGCCGCCGTGGCGGTGGCCGTCGCGCCCGCCGGGATGGCGGGGGGCGCCGGACGCGCCGTGGCGCGGGCCTTTCTTGGCATGCGCCGGCTTGGCTTTCCATTTGTTGTTGCGACGCGGCGCGTGGGCCGAGTGTTCGCGCGGTTTGATTTTCGGTTCGAGCCCGGCGATCACCTGCGCCGGAATGCGCTGGCGGGTGTAGCGCTCGATGTCGCGCAACTGGCCGAATTCCTCGGGGCTGGCGAACGAGATCGCGATGCCCTTGGCGCCGGCGCGGCCGGTGCGGCCGATACGGTGGACGTAATCTTCCGGGCTCTTCGGCAGGTCGAAATTGAATACATGGGTGATGCCGTTCACGTCCAGGCCGCGCGCCGCCACGTCGGTGGCGACCAGCAGGTTCACCTGGCCGGCGCGCAGACTCTTGATGGCACGGTTGCGTTGGCCCTGATTCATGTCGCCGTGCAGCGCCGCCGCCGCGTGGCCCTGGCCGTGCAAGGTCTTGGCCAGACGATCCGCGCCGCGCTTGGTGGCGGTGAACACGATGGCCTTGTCGACGTCGGCCAGGTGATGCGCCAGTAGCCGCTGCTTGTGGCCGCCGTCGTCGGCGTGATGCAGGCGCTGCTCGATGTGCTCGTGGCGCTCCTGCACGGTCGCGATCTGAATGCGCTTGGGATTCTTCAGTACGCGGTTCGCGATTTTTCCGACATTGCCTTCGAGCGTGGCCGAGAACAGCAGTGTCTGGCGCGTGGCCGGCGTGGCGGCGGCGATTTCCTCGACGGCGTGAATGAAGCCCATGTCGAGCATGCGGTCGGCCTCGTCCAGCACCAGGATTTCCAGGCGCGAGAAATCGATGCGTCCGCGCTCCATGTGATCGAGCAACCGGCCGGGGGTGGCCACCAGAATATCGAGCGGCTGGGAGAGCAGCCGCATCTGCGGCGGATACGGCATGCCGCCGACGATGCTGCCGATGCGGAATCTGAGTTGCTTGCCGTACTTGGTGGCGGCCTCCATCACCTGGTTGGCGAGTTCGCGCGTCGGGGTCAGCACCAGCACGCGCGGGCCGCGGGAATTCTTGGTCGAGGGCGTGGTCAGGCGGTGCAGCGCCGGCAGCACGAACGCGGCGGTTTTGCCGGTGCCGGTCTGGGCCGAGGCCATGAGGTCATGGCCGGCGAGCGCTTCCGGGATTGCCTGTGCCTGAATGGGCGTGGGCGTGGTGTAACCGCTGTCGATGACCGCCTTGAGAATGGACGGATGTAATGCCAGTTTTTCAAATGTCATGTCGATACCTTTAATTAGGTAAATGAAGTGCGAACAGAACGTAGCCGCCATTCACCCGCGAAGGTATCGGCAGAAATAGAACTGCTGGCGCAATAAACACCGCACGCCAACCGTTTTATCGCTGAAATCTCAGAGGGAATCTGAAACCAGAAGGAAGGTCAGAGAACGATGAACCAAAAAGCCGGGGTCGGTACTTCTGGACCCTCGACTGGCGCGCACTCTACACGTTCGCCCGGCGAATAGCCAGGGTTTTATCGGTTCCGGCGCCCGGCCCGCGCGCCGGCCGCGACTCCGCTATAATGCGCGCCTTCCACCGTATGCCCGAAATACCCGTGTCCGACGATACTATCGATAACGTCAACGTCCTGTCGCAGGACTTGCTGCCCACGCCCGAGCAGGTAAAGGCGGCGTTGCCGCTCACCACCAAGGCGAGCGCCACCGTCACGCGCGGGCGCGCGGCGATCCGGCGCATCCTCGACCGCCAGGATCACCGCCTGTTCGTCGTGGTCGGTCCGTGTTCGGTGCACGACATCAAGGCGGCGCACGAGTACGCCGCCCGCCTCAAGCGCCTGGCGGACGAGCTGAGCGACACGCTCTATATCGTCATGCGCGTCTATTTCGAGAAGCCGCGCACCACCGTCGGCTGGAAGGGGCTCATCAACGACCCGTTCATGGACGACTCGTTCCATATCGAGAAGGGCCTGTACCTGGCGCGCGAGCTGTTGCTCTACCTCGCCGAGCTCGGCCTGCCCACGGCCACCGAGGCGCTCGACCCGATCACGCCGCAATATCTGTCCGACCTCGTCACCTGGACGGCGATCGGCGCGCGCACCACCGAATCCCAGACTCACCGCGAGATGGCCAGCGGCCTGTCGACGCCGCTCGGCTTCAAGAACGGCACCGATGGCGGCCTGAAGGTGGCGATCAACGCCCTGCAGTCGGCGGCGCGCCCGCATCATTTCCTGGGCATCAACCAGCGCGGCCAGTGCGCGGTGTTTCGCACCAAGGGCAACCGCTATGGCCACGTGGTATTGCGCGGCGGCGACGGCCGCGCCAATTACGACGCCGCCAGCATTGCCCACTGCGAGCGCGAATTGCAGGCCAGCAAACTGCCGTGCAACATCGCGGTCGATTGCAGCCACGGCAATTCCAACAAGGACCCGTCGCGCCAGCCGCAGGTGGCCGAGGACTGCGTGCGCCAGATCGTCGCCGGCAACCGCTCGATCGTGGGACTGATGCTGGAGAGCCACCTGCACGC
>JACREH010000038.1 GCA_016218345.1 Gammaproteobacteria bacterium
CGGCAAGATCACCGTCCACAAGACACCGCGCACCGAGGGCATGACGGAGAAAGGCGTGCACCTGTACGCCGCGGTCGCCGACAGCCAGGGCCGGCTGTGGTACACCGAGACCCACGGCAACCGCCTGGGCATGCTCGACCCCGCGAGCGGCGAGGCCTTCGAGCTCGACATGCCGCACACGCACGTCGGCCCCAAGCGCCTGGCGATCGACCCGGACGACAAGCTGTGGATTCCGGAACTCGCGACCGGAAAGATCGACGTGTACGACACCCGCGCGCGCCGGTTCACCGACCGGCTGACGCTGCCGATCCCGGGCGATTTCCCGTACGGCATTCGTCGCAATCGCCACACTGGCGACCTGTGGGTGACCGGCTCGGGCTCGGACAGCCTCTACCGGCTCGATCCGAAAACCAAACGCTTCACGGTTTACCGGCTGCCGCGCCGCGGCGCCTACACGCGCACGGTGGCGTTCGACGAACAGGGTTATATCTGGACGAACTACGCCTCGTTTCCCAACCCCCACACGCGCAGCGAGAACCAGCCGGCCGGGATCGACAACGGCATCGTCGTGCGGCTCAAACCGCGCTGAGGCGGTTTGCCCGGTGAAAGCCCTCTGCTCATAAGGATGCCTTTCGTATTGACCCAGGGGGATTATCGGACCGTGGTTTCCACGCAGTCATACACCGCGGCGTCGAGATTCAGGCGGCCGTTGGAAAGCGTGTCGTATCCCAAGCAGAGGCTATAGGCGCCCGCCGGGACAGTGCCGGTGTAGAGCGTATAGTCGCCGTCGGCCGGGGCCGTCGTGAACGATGTCACGTCGTTGAGATTCGCCGGCAGGGGAACCCACTGGCCCGTGGCGTTCAGGAACGACCAGGGGCGGCCCATGGCCGGGGCATCGAGGGCCAGGAAGAACTCCCGTCCTTGGCCGCCGCGGATCGAGTAGTCCACCGTCACGGGGTCGGCGACAGTGACGGTAACATGGGAGCTGCCATTAACGCGCAGGGAGACCACCGGGCCTTCCACGAACACCGGGCTCTCGCCGAGCGCGAGCGTGACGGTGCCACCGGTGACCGCGAGCGTTTGTTGCCGGAAGGCAGTGGCATAGTCGGTGACTTCCGCGCCGGTAGAGAAGCGCGGGACCGCTTCGGTGACGAGCGCGGTATTGCCTGGAAGTCCCGTGAGGGTAACCGGCATCGTCTTGCCCGGGGTGTAAGCAGGATCGTTGAAATAGTCCCACCAAGCGACGTAGACGGGGGTGCCGTTTCGGGTGAACTTGTACACATACACATCCCCGGATTCCCGGACGGTCTGGATGTTGTTCCAATCCGCGCCTTCCAACAGCTCGGTCATCTTCTTGTAGGCGTAGTAGCCGAGTTTCTTGATACCCAACCCGAGGTCGTTCGAGCCCTGGCCGTCGTAGATCAGGCCGGTGTGGTCAAAGTAGCCATCGTCTTGTTTAAAGCCCTCCTTGAGGCCAAAGGCAGGGAAGATCTTCCCAACGCCCAACGCAAGGGGGTGAACAAAACGCTTCAAGAGATCTCCCGCCTGCTCGGCCTCCGTCTGAAAAGGCCAGATGAAGCGATCGTCAGCCGGGTCGCCGCTGTACGTGCCCATTTCGGTTACCCAGATGGGAACACTGCCGAAACCGGTTTGTTGCAGGCCTGCCCGGACGACCGCCAGCGCTTCGTCCATTTTGTCGTAGTCGCCGGTGGCGTTGCCGTACCAATGAAAGTCGAAAATGTCCATGGAGCGGCCCGCCAGCGCCTGGAGTATGGGGAGATACACGCCATTGAAGTTCCCCGGATAGTTGGCCGGCATGCCGCCGACCCCACCAATCACCACGTAGCAATCGGGACACGCGTCTTTAATCGCGGTGTATGTTATTCGCTGAAGCTCGGAAAAGCCGCTCAACTGATTGCTGATTTCGTTGCTGACCTGCCAATAGCGAATGGGCACTGTCAGGCCCGGCATATCGTTCACACCGTCGCCGTCGTAGCGCTCCACAACCGCTCGCACAAAGGCCTGGTAAGCCGCGGTATCCACGGGCAGATAGGAGCCGGCGAGGGAATATCCACCCGGGTTGCGCTTGGGCTCCACATCGACATTAGCCAGAATGTTGATCCCCGCCGGCACAAGACCGTACTGGGCATCGTAGACAGACCAGTCGTAGGTTGAGCGTGTCCGGTCCGGCTGGACGAGCGACCAAAACGCGTACACCGGCGGGCGATGCCAGCGGACGCCAATGTCCTGTGCCGCACTGAAGGGTGCCGGGATTTGCCCGATCGATGCCGGGTGGAAGCCGAACGGCGAGTCTTGAAATGCCAGCGGCTGCGCCATGCCCGGCGGCGCAAGCCAGACGCCGCACAGCACGGAGAGCAAAAAGCGCGTGACGGTCTTTTTCATTTCAACGCACCGTGGCCGAGACGCTGTCATACATCGCGCTTCGAGATTCAAGCGGCCGTAGAGACTGTGTCGTATCCCTGGCAGAGGCATGGTTGTTCTCCCATATACAACACGCTCCATGTCCTCGCGGGGGACAATGTCAGTGTGACATGAGTTTTTACTAATTCCGGCCCCGCCGTGCTTCGGGGGTAGGCGCCACGATCTTCTTCCGGATACCTATAGAAGTATAGGTGCTCTCGGATGGCGCCGGGATTGAGCATCAGCTTAGGGAATCTCTGATTTATTCAGAGATTCCCGCGGCACACGCATGTGCCGTCATTTTCGATGGCGATAAGCCATTGAAAATGAAAGAAAGCGCCCTTGTCTATTTACAGGGCGCGTTTTTCGCTTTCCGTGCGCTGAGAATTCCAGGATGGAATTATTCAGAGTTTCTTTATAGTAACGTGCTGGCCGCGGGCCGGTTGACGGGGGCACGCGACCGTCCGTCGCGTGATTCAAACCGCGCTGAACCATCGGGTGTAATGTCTGGTTTGGCGCAATCACACCCTGACTACGGTTACGAACACACGCCGGGCGGCGCTGGTCAGGGGGCGAGCTTCTTCTTGAGCAGTTCGTTGACCTGCGCCGGATTGGCCTTCCCCTGCGTGGCCTTCATGACCTGGCCTACGAAGAAGCCGAACAGTGTCTCCTTGCCGGCGCGGTATTGTTCCAGCTGCTTGGGACTCTGGGCGATGATCGCGTCCACGACCTTTTCGATCGCTGCCCCGTCGGTGATCTGTTTCAGGCCCTTCTTGTCGATGACCGCGTCGGCATCGCCCAGGCCCTGCCACATCACCTCGAATACCTCCTTGGCGAGCTTGCCGGAGACGGTGTTGTCGGCGATGCGCGCCAACAGCCCGGCGAGCATCGCCGCGCTGACCGGCGATTGGCCGATCTCCTTGTTGTCGCGGTTGAGGCAGCTGCTCAACTCGCCGGTCACCCAGTTGGCGACGATCTTGGGATCGGCGCCGGCGGCCTTCACCGCCTGCTCGTAGTAATCGGCCATTTCGCGGGTGGCGGTGAGCACGCCGGCGTCGTACGCCGACAGGCCGTAATCCTTGATAAACCGTGCGCGCTTGGCGGCCGGCAATTCCGGCAGGGTGCGTTCGACGTCCTTGATAAAAGCGGCGTCCAGCACCAGCGGCGGCAGGTCGGGATCGGGGAAGTAGCGGTAATCGTTGGCCTCTTCCTTGCTGCGCATCGGGCGCGTGAGGTTCTGGTCGGAATCGTACAGGCGCGTCTCCTGCACGACCTTGCCGCCGCCTTCGAGCAGGTCGATCTGGCGCTCGATCTCGTAGTCGATGGCCTTCTCCACGAACCGGAACGAGTTGATGTTCTTCAGCTCGGCGCGCGTGCCGAGCTTGGTCTCGCCCAGCGGGCGGACCGAGACGTTGGCGTCGCAGCGGAACGAACCCTCCTGCATGTTGCCGTCGCAGATCTCCAGGTAACGCACCAGTTCGTGGATCTTCTTGAGATACGCCACGGCCTCCTTGGCCGAGCGCATGTCCGGCTCGGAGACGATTTCCAGGAGCGGCGTGCCGGCACGGTTCAGATCGATGCCGGTCATGCCGTGAAAATCCTCGTGCAGCGACTTTCCGGCGTCTTCTTCCAGGTGGGCGCGGGTGATGCCGATGACCTTTTCCACGCCGTCCAACTCGATCGTGAGCTTGCCCTGGGCGACGATCGGCAGCTCGTATTGGCTGATCTGATAGCCCTTGGGAAGGTCGGGGTAGAAATAATTCTTGCGCGCGAACACCGAGCGGTGATTGATGTGCGCGCCGATGGCGAGCCCGAATTTCACCGCCATGCGCGCCGCCTGCTTGTTGAACACCGGCAGCACGCCGGGCAGCGCGATATCCACCGCGCACGCCTGGGTGTTCGGCTCGGCGCCGTATTTCGTGGCAGCAGCAGAAAACGCCTTGCTCTTGGTCGCGAGCTGGGCGTGGATTTCCAGGCCTATGACGGTTTCCCATTTCATATATGAATTCTCGCCGCAGAGGCGCAAAGTACACAGAGAAAGACGGCTAAAAAGTTTAACTCAAAAAACCTCTGCGTTCTCTGCGTCTCTGCGGAAAATGTTCTTACTCAAACCCTTTCGGCGTGCGGTGGTGCCAATCGGTCACCTGCTGATAGCGGTGGGCGACGTTCAAAAGGCGCGGCTCGTCGAAATATTTTCCGATCAACTGCAAGCCGACCGGCAGGCCGGCGGGGTCGAAGCCGGCCGGGATCGACATGCCGGGCAGGCCGGCGAGGTTGACCGAGATCGTGTAGATGTCGCTCAGGTACATGGCCACCGGGTCGTCGCTCTTGGCGCCGATCTTGAACGCCGTGCTCGGGCTGGTCGGACCCATGATGACGTCGCATTTTTCGAACGCCGCCTGGAAATCCTGGGCGATCAGCCGGCGCAGCTTGAGCGCCTTCAGGTAATAGGCGTCGTAATAACCGGCCGAGAGCGCGTAGGTGCCGATCATGATGCGGCGCTTGACCTCCGGCCCGAAGCCCTGGGCGCGGGTCTTGCAATACATGTCGAGCAGGTCGGTGTATTCCGGGGCGCGATAGCCGTAGCGCACGCCATCGAAGCGCGACAGATTGCTGGACGCCTCGGCCGGCGCCAGCACATAATAACAGGGGATCGCCAACTGGGAATTGGGCAGGCTCACCTCGACGACCTGCGCGCCCAATTTTTTGTATTCGCCGATCGCCGCCTCGACCGCCTGGGCGACGTCCTTAGTCAAGCCTTCGCTGAAATATTCCTTGGGCAGGCCGATGCGCAGGCCCTTGATGTCGCCGTTCAGGGTTTGGGTGTAATCCGGCACCGGCGCCTCGACCGAGGTCGAGTCGCGCGCATCGAAACCGGCCATGACGTTCAACAGCAGTGCGGCGTCCTCGGCGGTGCGCGCCATCGGCCCGCCCTGATCGAGGCTGGAGGCGAACGCGATCATGCCGTAGCGCGACACCCGCCCGTAACTCGGCTTCAGGCCGGTGAGATTGGTGAGCGCCGCCGGCTGGCGGATCGAACCGCCGGTGTCGGTGCCGGTCGCGGCCGGCGCGAGACGCGCGGCCACCGCCGCCGCCGACCCGCCGGAACTGCCGCCCGGCACGGCGGTCGTGTCCCAGGGGTTCTTGACCGCACCATAATAGGAGGTTTCGTTCGACGAACCCATCGCGAACTCGTCCATGTTGGTCTTGCCGAGGCAGACGCTGCCGGCGGTGTTGAATTTTTCGATGACGGTGGCGTCGTACGGCGCCACGAAATTCGCCAGCATCTTCGAGCCGCAGGTGGTGAGCCAGCCGCGCATGCAGAAAATGTCCTTGTAGGCCAGCGGGATGCCCAGTAACGGTCCGCTCTCCCCGGCGGCCAGGCGGGCGTCGGCGCTGCGCGCCTGGGCCAGCGTCTTCTCGCGGTCGAGCGTGATGAAGGCATTCAGCTGCGGGTTGAGACGCTCGCAGCGTTCGAGGAACAGGCTGGTCAGCTCGACGCTGGAAATGGTTTTGTTTGCCAGCGCCTGTGCCAGTTCGCCCAAGCTGGCCTGGGTCGGCTGCAAGCTCATTCGATCACCCGCGGAACCAGGTACAGGCCGGCTTCGGTTTCCGGCGCGACGGCCTGGAAGCTTTCGCGCTGGTCCTGCTCGGTGACGCAATCCTCGCGCAGGCGCTGCGCCACCTCCTGGGCATGGGCCATCGGCGTAATGCCGGCGGTGTCGACCGACTGCAGCTGTTCGATCAAGCCGAGGATGCCGTTCAGGGCTGCGCTGGTCTGTGCCGCTTCGCCGGGGGAAATTTCGATATTGGCGAGGCGCGCGATGCGTCCCACCTGTTCAAGGTTTATGGCCATGCGAGTGCTCGGGAGGCTGTGTTGCAAAGCGTGATAGGGTATCATAAGGCACTTTTTCTTCGCACTATCTTCTTTGCGCGGCGGGATGACTGCGCGAGTTTACTGATCTGATTGGGAATATCCGATGTTCAGCTTTCTGCGTTCCTATTTTTCCAACGACCTGGCGATCGACCTCGGCACCGCCAATACGCTGATTTACGTGCGCGGCAAGGGCATCGTGCTGAACGAGCCGTCGGTGGTGGCGATCCGCACCGAAGGCGGGCCCAACGCCAAGAAGACCATCCAGGCCGTGGGCATGGCGGCCAAGCAGATGCTCGGCAAGACGCCGGGCAACATCACGGCGATCCGGCCGATGAAGGACGGCGTGATCGCCGACTTCACCGTCACCGAGCAGATGCTCAAGCAGTTCATCAAGAAAGTGCATGATTCGCGGCTGTTTTCCCCGAGTCCGCGGATCATCATCTGCGTGCCGAGCGGCTCCACCCAGGTGGAGCGCCGCGCCATCCGCGAATC
>JACREH010000007.1 GCA_016218345.1 Gammaproteobacteria bacterium
CTTGTTGTACGCCAGTGGCCGGCCTTCGATGTCGGTGACGCGCCCGCCGGCGGCCTCGACCACGCACTGCGCGGCGGCCGTGTCCCATTCCATGGTCGGGCCGAGGCGCGGATAGACGTCGGCGGTGCCGTCGGCCACCAGGCAGAGCTTGAGCGCGCTGCCCATGCTGACGACAGCGGGGTCGTCGAGGCTCTTCAGGAATGCCGCGGTCTCGGGACCGGCGTGCGAGCGGCTCGCGACCACGGTGGCGCGCCCGCCGCGATAGGCGCGCGCCCGGATCGGTTGGCGCGCGCCGTCGGTTTGCTTGAAGGCGCCGAGCCCGCGACAGGCGAGATAGCTGACGCCGCTGACCGGCACGTGCACCACGCCCAGCACCGGATGGCCGTCCTCGATCAAGGCGATGTTGACGGTGAACTCGCCGTTGCGGTTGATGAATTCCTTGGTGCCATCGAGCGGATCGACCAGCCACAGACGCCGCCAGGCGGCACGCACGGCAGCCGGGACGTCCGTGGATTCCTCGGACAGAATCGGGATGTCGGGGGTGAGCGCGCCCAGCCGCGCGCTGATAAGCTCGTGCGCGGCGCGGTCGGCTTCGGTGAGCGGCGAGCCGTCGGTCTTGTGCGCAACCTCGACGCCGCGCTGGTAAATCTCCAAAATGCGCGCGCCGGCCGCGGCGGCGATGGCCGCGACCGCGTCGAGATAACGGCAAATATTGGGATCGATCATGCGCGCGCTCGTTTACCGGCGAGTATACACACACGCGGGGAACCGGGACGAACTCCCGGGTGCGGCGAAAACAGGCTATCCGCCGTTGGCGCCGATGGTCGGTTCGCCGGCCTGGCGGATGCGGTTGCGGCCGGCTTGCTTGGCGCGGTACATGGCGCTGTCGGCCTCGTAGGTCAGATCGTTGAAGCTCGCCTGCCGGCGCTGGATGGTGTTGGCCAGCCCGATGCTCGCGGTCACGCTGAAGCCGCCCGGCTTGAGCGCTTCGATGGCGCGGCGCAGCGCCTCCATCTCGGCCAGGCACTCGCGCGGCGTGCGGCGCGTCGCCACCACCACGAACTCCTCGCCGCCGACGCGCGCCACGATGTCGTGGTCGCGGAAGAACCCCTTCAGAAGCTTGCCCACGCCCTGCAGCACCCGGTCGCCGGCCATGTGACCGTAGTGATCGTTGATCGACTTGAAGTGATCGAGATCGAGCAGCGCCACCCACACCGGATGGTTCTGGCTGTCCTCCAGCACGGTGTCGATGTTATCGACCAGGAAGCGCTTGTTGTATATACCGGTCAGGCTGTCGACCGTGGCCATGCGCTGCATCTCGTCCGACTGCTGTTTGAGCAGGTGAAACTGCTGCTTGATCACCAGCAACGAGCGGATGCGCGAGATGAACACCTCCTCGACAATCGGCTTGGTGACGTAATCGTTGCCGCCGGCGTGGAAGATCTCGGCCTGGAGATTGGGCGTATCGCCGCCGGTGACGATCAGCACCGGCAGCTCCTCGCGGGTGAAGTGCGAACCGCAGCGCAGGTTGTGCAGGAAATCCCCGCCCGACATGTCTTCCTCCAGAAAGAAATCGCTGACCACCAGATCGAAACTCCGGTCAATGACCTGGATCGCTTCCTCGGCGCTCTTCACGCGCACCACTTGCAGGCCGTGATGCTCCATGATGGCCGCGGTCATGCGCGCCTCGGTTTCGTTGTCCTCGAGGTACAGGACCTTGCCGAACAGGCGCGAGTAGCGGGCCGCGAACGAATGGATGAATTGGACGAAATCCTTGAAGCCGCGGGTCTTGTCGTAGTAATCGGTCACGCCGGCGCTGAACCCCTCCTTCATCAGCCGTTCGTGCGGCTCGGCGGTGACCAGCACGAATGGCGTGAAGCGGTGGGCATTGCTCGAACGCACCCGGCGGCACAGCTCGATGCCGTACATATCCGACAACAACAGCGCCGAGGTGATCAGATCGAAGCGCTGGGCGGCGAGCTGTTCGAGCGCCTCGCCGGCCGAGGCGACCGCGGTGATGTCCATGGTGGCGGCGCTGATCTCGCTGGCGAGCGCGCGACTGATCAGCTTGCGCGCGACGCGCGAACCGTCGACCACCAGGATTTTAAGATTTGTTTCCATGCACCCGTTTGTGGCGCGCGCCCGGCTTGAGTATTGTTAAACCGGCGCGCGGCGCCCAACCCCGTCGTTGTTGTATTCAGGCGACGCCAGTCTAGAACACCCCGCCGGCGCCTGCCTAGAACCCGACCCTCGTATCGCGAGAAATTACCTCGGGCTTCATGCCTAACGTCTTAAGCATAGACGGTTTTTTCGTCGCGGGGTTATTTCCCGAAGCGTGCCGCCCGGCCGTGGAAACGCCGCGGCCGGGGCCCTGAAATCGCTTTTCTTGGCGTCCTTGGCGGTTCAAAACCATCTTTTCCGCTCATGGGGTTTCTGGCCGCTCGACAAGGCCGGCACCTGCCGGCGGAAATATCGAAATGGATTCATGGGGCTAGGCCAGGCGTGTGGCCAGCGCGTGTGCCAGCGCCGCGCGCTCGACGCCACCGGCGCGTGGCGCGCGGCGCGCCGGCGCCCAGATCGGATCGGGAAAATGTGGGTCATCAATAAAGCGCGGGATCACGTGCCAATGCAGGTGCGGCACCTGATTGCCGAGCGACGCCAGGTTGATCTTGTCGGGCCGCACCAACTCGCGCACCGCCTGCTCGACCGCGAACACGGCGTTCATGAAATGCACGCGCGCCTCCGGGTCGAGATCGGTCATCTCGCGCACATGCGCGTTCCACACCACCCGGCAAAAACCCGGGTAGTCGGGCTCGTCCGCCAGGATGATTCGGAGATCGTTATCGCGCCACAACAGTTGCTCGTTATGGGCCTTGCACAGCGGGCAATCCAGCATGGTTCCTCGCTCACCCGGTCTGGAAAAAACGCTTATAATACCTCATCGCACCGCCGCATCACTGACTGTCATGATCGCCTGGGAACAGATCCGCACCGTGCTGCTCGACATGGACGGAACGCTGCTCGATTTGCACTACGACAACCACTTCTGGCTGGAGCATGTACCGCGTCGCTACGCCGAACAGCGCGGGTTGTCGCTGGCCGACGCCAAGACCGAGTTGCTGGCGCGCTATAAACGCGCCGAGGGCACGCTCGACTGGTATTGCGTGGATTACTGGACCCGCGAGCTCGGCCTCGACATCCCGCTGCTCAAACAGGAGGTCGAGCACCTGATCGCCGTGCACCCGCACGTCACCGATTTTCTGGACGCACTGCGCGCCGCCGGCAAGCGCATGGTGCTGGTCACCAACGCCCATGGCAAGAGCATCGCGCTCAAGTTCGAACGCACCCGCCTGGGCGGGCACTTCGACGCCGTGGTCTGCTCGCACGACCTGGGGTTGCCGAAGGAACACCTGGGATTCTGGGAAAAGCTGCAGCTGGTCGAGCCGTTCGCGCCAGCGACCGCGCTGCTGATCGATGACAGCCTGGCGGTGCTGCGCGCGGCGCGCGCCTCCGGCATCGGTCACCTGCTGGCGGTAAAAACCCCGGATTCCCGGGCGCCCGCCAAGGACGTCGGCGAATTCCAGGCGATTCACACATTTATGGATATCATGCCTTGATCCGTGGGGAATAATTTTTTCCTGGTCGTTGTCTTACTTGTATCCATCGCGACGGAGGTCTCCATGAAACGCCTGATCGGACTGATCGCCCTGCTCGCCGTGAGCGCCTGTCAAACCGCGCCGCTGCCGCGCGAGGAATCGCCGTACTACACCGTGCCGGTTGGCAGTCGCGTGACCCTGCACAAGGAGCTGACGATCCCGGCCGCGCGCGCCAGCGTTTATATCCAAGGCACCCTGATCGCGACCTGGCAGGAGGTCAATTCCTATCACCCGCATTGCATCTTCGAGGTGTACAAGGTCAAAGACACGCCGCAACGCGTCCAGCCCGGCACCTTCACCGTCCGCAAGGTCCGCCAACAGCACCTGTCCGGGATACGTCCGGGCACGCGGTATGCGCGGCTGTTTGCCGATTCCGATCCGAGTTTCGTGATTTACGCGACCGTCATGGACCTGGAATCGATCGAGCAGCCGGAGGTGTTTCGCCTGACCTGCCAGCATTGGGAGATTCCGTCGCAGTCACAGCAGCATTTGACGATCCGCCAGATTCGCACGGCGCTCGGCGAACTCATCACCCTGAAGCTGCCCGACACGAACTAAGGAAGGTCTGATTTATATATGATTATTTGACGCAAAGACGCGAAAGCGCAAAGAAGGACTTCGAGAAACAAGAAAAAATCTTTGCGGCTCTGCGTCGAATATTAATAAATCAGAGTTTCCTGCTCTATTTCAGGTGCGCCAGCTGCGCCTCGCTCAGCGTCCTGAGGCCGCGCACCCGCGCGGTCTTTTCCGGGTGGCCGTGGCCGGCGACGATCTCGATCTCCTTGATGCCGAGCACCTCGGCCAGCAACTCGACCACCGCGCGATTGGCCTTGCCGTCCTCGGGCGGGGCGGCGACCTTCACCTTCAACCGGTCGCCGAGCGGCCCGACGATCTGCGAACGGCTGGCGCCGGGCACGACCTTGAGTTTGATCTCGATGCCGTCCGTCACTGGCCGGACGAAGCTGGGTTGAGGAATTGTTGCCGGAACCATCCTGGTTACCCGTGAGCCCCGCGCAATGCTCGCGCCGGGCTATTTTTTCTTGGCCGCCTTTTTGACCGGCTGCTTGAAGCGCGCATCCCAGTGTTTGAATTTCTTGCGGCAGAAGGCGTCGAGCGCCTGGTGGGTGGGGAAAAACAACTCGAAGTCGTCGTGGCCGGACGGGCCGTCGAACTCGCACTCGTCGTTGGAGTGTTCGCGGCAGATGAGCGGCCGGGTTTCGTAAATGCCGCAGTGCCCGCCGGGTTGGAGGTGCATGCACGCGCTGTTGACCAGCAGGAACCAGCCGTCCTCGTCCTTGTACGCCTGGGTATTATGGTGCGAGAGCTGCCAGATAAGCGTGTCGAACTCGTCGATCGAGCGCGGCGTGTCGATCTGCTGGCTGAGATAGGTGCAGCAGGTCGAGCCCTTGCAGAAACTGCACTTGTTTTCCGGGGTGATCTTCAGTCTGCCGGCGGGCTTGATCGGGATAACGCTGGTCATGACGGCCTCTGAACACGGGTGGCGAATTCGGCGCTATTATAGCGGCCGGTAGCCGCGAATACGAGGCGGGATCGGAACCTCGCGACCGTCCGCCGGTCGAATCCGGCCCGATCGAACCGCCGCTGCCACACAATAAATAACCGCTGGCCGGGAGCACGCCGTGAAACTGACCGCCAAAGAATTCAAAGCCTGGGACAACAAGTCCATTACCTTGCTCGGCATGTCCGGGATCGGCAAGACGCGCCTGGCCAACCGGCTGCGCCGGCGCAACTGGTTTCATTACTCCGGCGACTATCGCATCGGCACCCGCTACCTGGACGAGCCGATCCTCGACAACATCAAGCAGCAGGCCATGCAGATTCCGTTCCTGCGCGAGTTGCTGCGCACCGATTCCATCTATGTGCGCAACAACATCACCGTCGACAACCTCAAGCCGGTGTCGAGCTTCCTGGGAAAGCTCGGCAATCCCGAGCAGGGCGGCCTGGGACTGAAGGAATTCAAGCGCCGCCAGGAACTGCATCGCCTGGCCGAGATCGCGGCCATGAAGGACGTGCCAGAATTTATCCGCAAGTGTCATGAGATTTACGGCTACCGGCATTTCGTGAACGACGCCGGCGGATCGTTGTGCGAACTCGACGACCCGGAGGTGCTGCGCGTGCTGGCCGAAAACACGCTGGTGCTCTACATCAAGACCAGCGACAAGGACGAGCAGGAGCTGATCCGGCGCGCCGAGGACGATCCCAAGCCGCTCTATTACCGCGAGGCGTTCCTGGACGAGCAGCTGGCGATCTATCAGCGCGAACGGGGTTTCGACTACGTCGCCCAGATCGACCCGGACGATTTCGTGCGCTGGATGTTCCCGCGCCTGTTCTACTCGCGCCTGCCGCGCTATCAGGCGATCGCCGACCGCTACGGCTACACCGTCGGCACCGATGAGTTGGCGGCGGTCAAGGACGAGGCGGGTTTCCTGCGGCTGGTGGAGAAGTTGCTGGACCGGCAGGCCTAGCACGGCCGGGCACGCGGTCGTCGGTCGCACCGGCGACGAGCATCAGCGTTTCATCAAATACTCGCGCGTCAGAAGCTTCACTTCTTCCACCGCGGGTTGATCGAAGGGATTAACGCCGAGCAGCTCGGCCACCGTCACCGTCTCCATCTCGAACAGCAAAATCATCTCGCCGATGGCACTGGCGCTGGTCGACAAAAGACTTATCGTGCGGTTCGGGCGACCGTGACGCGTGAGCGTCTCGCGCGTGGCATCGAACTCCGCCAGGAACAGCTCGCCGGTGGTGCGGCCGGCGAGCGGCGCGATCGCCGGGAGCGCTTGAAAACGCTCGGGGATGCGCGCCCCCTGGGCGCGCAACGACGGGTCCACCAGAAACGTGAACTGTTTGTCGTCCGGTCCTTCCAGAAAAAGTTGCAGCTGGGAATGTTGATCGGTGACGCCGTGCGCCTCGATCGGGGTCAATCCGTCCATCCGCCCCCGGGCATCGCGCTTACCGAGCGACTCGGCCCAGAGCTGCCGATACCAGCGCGTCAGCACGCGCAGCCGGTCCGCATAGACCATCTGCACGCACAGCCGCCGGCCCCGTTGGGCGTGCAAAAATTGGGCGGCGCCGTTGAATATCGCCGGGTTGCGCTCGATGTCCCGATCGCGACAGCGCTCGGCCATCGCGCGCGCGCCGCTCAACAGCGCCGCGATGTCGACCCCCGCGATCGCCGCCGGCAGCAGCCCGACCACCGACAGTACCGAATAGCGCCCGCCGACCGCCGGGTGCGGCAGGATTTCCAGTTTCAACTCGCGCGCGAGTTCATACAGCGCCCCGGAGGTGTCTTCGGTGATGACCAGTACCTGCTCGCGCAACTTCGCCGGCCCAAGCTCGCGTTCGAGTTGCGGCAACACCGTGAGCAGTTGGCTCAGAGTTTCGGCGGTGTTGCCGGATTTCGAGATCACCAGCAGCAGCGTGTCGCGCCACCCGGCGCTATCGAGCTCGGAAAGCGTCGTCGGATCGATGTTGTCGTAGAAGCGGATGGGGTGGGTGCCCCGACCCAGCAGCCGCACCAGCATCTCGCCGCCGAGCGACGCGCCCCCGATTCCGAACACGCAGGTGCGCGCGAACCGCTTGGCCAGATGTCCGCCGCGCTCGGCGATGGCGCCGGTATCGGATGCAAACGGCAGGCTAAAAAACGACGGCGTCTCGCCCGCGTGTCCGCCGCTTAGTCGGGCGGTCAACGCCTCGAGTCGCGGCGCCAGCGCCCGCACCTCGTCCCGGTGTAAGCCGTTGGCCCCGGGACGCTCGCTGAACAGGGCGGCGCTGTCGATCGCGAGATCAGTGTCGGCGTGCACGCGTTTCCTCCATCACTGCCGATCGCACCCCTGGCATGAAGCAGCGGGCGGTCATGGGGGGGTTAATCGACTCCGCCGGAGCGGGTGGGTTGATATATAGTATGGCCATATTTTTTACGGCGGGGAGGCCGGCGCACCACGCCCTGCTCGGCGTCTATTATAGCGCCCTGACCGTTAATATAGATAGCGGACACCCGCGGATCGATGCGATTCAGACCGGACAAAGAGACATTCTAACAATGCCATTGGTAGCCAACTCGACATTACCGACGTTCGAACGTCTGCGACGGGAAGGCGAGAACGTCGTAACGCGCGACGCCGCGCTGCACCAGGACATCCGCGAGCTGCATATCGGCTTGCTCAACATGATGCCGGACGCGGCGCTGGCCGCGACCGAGCGCCAGTTCTTCCGGTTGGTGGGCGAATCCAACCAGATCGCGCAATTTTACATGCACCCGTTCACGCTCAAGCAACTGCCGCGCGGCCGCGAGGGCCGGGCGCATGTCGAGCACTATTACGAAACCTTCGACCAGATCAAGGCGCAGGGCCTGGACGCGCTCATCATCAGCGGCGCCAACGTCACCCAGCCGGACCTGGCCAGGGAACCGTTCTGGCAACCGCTGATCGAGGTGATCGACTGGGCGTACGCCAATGTCACGTCCACGCTGTGTTCGTGCCTGGCCACGCACGCGGTGCTGCAATTCCGCTATACCCAAAAACGCCGGCATCTCGGCGTCAAGCGCTGGGGGGTGTTTTCCCATCGGGTCGTGGACCGCAAGCACCCGCTGGTGGGCGACGTGAACACGCGCTTCGACGTGCCGCACTCGCGCTTCAACGACGTCGAGCGTCAACAATTCGAGGCCGCGAACCTGCGAATTCTCGTGGAAAGCGAGGTTGCCGGCGTGCACCTGGCCACGAGCGAGGACGGATTCCGTCTGGTGTTCTTCCAGGGCCACCCGGAATACGACACCGTCAGCCTGCTCAAGGAGTACAAGCGCGAGCTCGCGCGTTTCGTCGCGGGCGAGCGCGACGACTATCCTCCGTTTCCGGAGAATTATTTCTCGGAAAAAACCGAGGCGATCCTGGAGGAACACCGGGAACGCGTGGTGGTGGCGCGCGCCCGGGGCGCGCCGGTGCCGGAATTTCCGGAGGCGATCGTCGCGGCCAGCCTCGACAACACCTGGCACGACACCGCCGAGGCGGTGATCGACAATTGGGTGGGTAAGGTCTATCAGATCACTAACAACGACCGCAAGCGGCCGTTCATGGATGGCGTCGACCCGGACGATCCCTTGGGATTGAGAAAGTAGTTCACCTGTCCCGATACATTTAGGTCCACACCCGCGCCAGCCACAGCCGCAGGCGCAACCCGACGCTCGTGGTGTAGCCGACCTCGACGAATCGGATCTGGCCGGCGCCATCCACGACGAAACTCGCCGGCACGCCGCGCACGCCCCAGTGCGTCGCGATCGCGCCGTCGGGATCGTTTAGCACCGGGAAGCTCAGTGACTCGGCGCGCAGGTAACGGGCGACCTCGGCGTCGTCGCCGCTTTGCATGGCCACCGTCACGATCGGATAGTCGCGCGCCAGCGTCTCGATCGAACTCTGCTCGGCGCGGCAGATCGGGCACCAGGTCGCCCAGAAATGCACGAGCACCGGTTGGCCGGCGGCGGGCGCAAGCGTATAGGCGCCGCCGTCGAGCAATACACCGGCGAGCGCCGGGGCCGGGCCGCGCACCGTGCCGCTCTGCTGCCAGGCGCGCACCCCGGCAATCAGCGCCAGTATGAGCGCGATCTCGACTGTCCAGCGGAGCCAGCGCCGAGCGGCGGGGGTCGGCGCGGGCGACGGCGGGGATTCAGAGGGCGGCGGGTTGGGGACGTTCGACACAGGCTGGCAATGAACAATTCGCAACCGCCATTGTACCCGTTCTTGGCCGGCCGCGCCGTTTGCCCAGTCGCGGCGTCAACCTTTCGCCGTCCGCGGCGTTAGTAACCTGGTATCTATGTACACGTTGAGTGGCCGGACGGAGCCGGGAGCGTGAACGAACCGGCAAAACCGAAGTCTATTCTTTAAGTAAGCACCTGACACCGGAGGGAGGGACTCATGCCAGCCATTGCGATTCACCACTTATCGACGGATCGGCTCTCACGCCGTATCGGCCCGGCGCTTCGCCTGCTGGCCGTGGCCGCGACCTTGGCGCTCGGTGCCTGCGCCACGCCGCCGCGGGTCGTGGCCCGACCGGTCGACGCACCGGCCGCCCCGCCGCCGTCGACCCAGGTGTATTTTTATCCGCTCAAGGGCCAGAGCGCGGCGCAGCAGGACCGCGACCGCTACGAATGTTATCTGTGGGCCAAGCAACAGACCGGCCTCGATCCGAGCGCACCGCAGCTCGCGCCGCATCAACGCGTCGAGGTCGTGCCGATACCTCCGCCCGGTCATGACATCGCGGCCGGCGCCGCCACCGGCGCGGTACTGGGCGCGATCGTTGCCCGTCCCGGCCGGACCGGCGAGGGCGCGGCGGTCGGCGCGGTGCTCGGCGCCATCATCGGCGGCGCCTCGGACACGGCCCGCCAGGAACAGGCCGAGCGTATCCAGGAGCGCTACGACCAGCGCGACGCATTGCGCGCCGCGCGCACCGAGCAGCAGGCCGACAGCTATCGCCGCGCCATGGCCGCCTGTCTTGAGGGCCGTGGCTATAGCGTGCGCTGAGGGCGGCGCGCGCACCACGACACATCGAACCCAACAAGGAGCGGACCATGAAAATCGATCGCATACTCACCACCGGCGTGGCCTTGGTCGTGTTGCTGGCATGCGCGGCGGTTCCGGCCTGGGCCGATCGCGAACGCCGCGACGACGGGCGCTTGCTTCACCGCGATTACCCGGGTGACGTCCGACAATCCCCGGAGCAGTACAAGGAGCGCGGCTGGGTGCATGACAACCGTTATCGTCACGACCACTACTATCCGCCGCGCGGCCATGTCGTCCCGGTTTTGCCGCCCGGCCATCGGGTCGTGCCCTACCACGGCTCGCACTATTACTTCCACGGCGGCATCTGGTACCGCCCGTACGGACCGCGCTTCACCGTGGTATTTCCGCCGATCGGCCTGGTCGTGCCGGTACTGCCGCCGTATTACACGACCATCTGGGTCGGCGGCGCGCCCTATTATTACGCCGGCGGCGTGTATTACGCCTGGCGGCCCGATGCGCGCGGCTACGTCGTCACCGAACCGCCGCCCGAGGCCGACGTGCGCGAACCGCCGGCGGTGCCGGAGCAGTTATTCGTCTATCCGAAGAAGGGCCAGGGCGAACAGCAGCTGGCGGCCGACCGCTACCAGTGCCATCGCTGGTCGGCGGATCAGACCGGCTTCGATCCGACCCAGCCGGGCGGCAACGTCCCGGAGGGGCAACACGCCGTCAAGCGTACCGACTACCAACGCGCCATGAAGGCCTGCCTGGAGGCACGCGGCTACAGCGTGCAATAGCCCGGCGAGGTATGGTTAATCCCGCGGCGGGCGCATGACGACCACCTCGACCCGCCCGCGCGGGCCGATGAAGTACGACGCCAGCCAGCCGGTCACGCTCACCACCATCGCCCCGAACACCGCCGGCCAGAAGCCGGCGATCGTGAAATCGTCGAATGCCCACGCGACCAACGCCAGCGTCGCGGCGTTGATGACCAGCAGGAATAATCCGAGCGTAAGGATCGTGAACGGCAGCGTCAGGAGCACAAGCAGCGGCCGCACGATGGCGTTGACCAGGCCGAGCAACAGCGCCGCCCCGAGCAAGGTGGCCGTGCCCTTCACCTCGATGCCCGGCACCAGTTCCGCGGCCAGCCACAGGCCGAGCGCCACCACCAGTACGCGTAAGATCAACCCGGCCATGGGCTAGCGACCGTCGCCGAGGGGCCGGGCGTTGGACTTCCGGGCCACCCCCTCCAGACCGGGTTGCATCGCGGGCGCGGCCGCGCAAACGGCCGGTGGCAGCGGAACTGCGGAATAAACAGCCAGGCGCTTCATCGATCTGCTCCGTGTCATTTCAGGAAACGGTGTGTTCATTCTATAACCCCGCCGTGAGAGAACACCACCGCCAGGCCGTTTATTCCGGGGGTACCATAACAAAGGATTTCACCGCCAAAATGCCAAGGACTCCGATTTTTTTATCAATAATAAGCTATCTTGGCATCCTTGGCGGTTCAAGATCAGTATATTTGGCGTCTGTCAGTCGAAGCTGGAACAGCTTCGCCGAAACGCCTACCATCTCCGCATGGCGCTGAACGAACAAGAACAACAGCTGCTTATCCGGCGGATCGCCGAGATCGAGGCGCGCACCGGCGCCGAGATCGTCACGACGCTGGTCGCGAAGTGCGACCACTACCCGGAAATTCCCTGGAAGGCGTTCGCGCTCGGCGCGAGCGCGGCCGCGCTCATCGTGGCCGCGCTGACCGTGGCGAAGCCCGGATGGTCCCTGTGGTCGCCGCTACCGATCAGCACCTCGATCCTCGGCGCCGGTCTGGTCGCCGCCCTGCTGACGGTATTCTGGCCGGCCTTCGCCCGGCTGTTTCTCGGGCGCGAGCGCGCCGCCGGGGAAGTGCTGCAATACGCCGAGTCGCTGTTCCTGAAAGAGCAATTGTTCCAGACCCGCGCGCGCACCGGCATCCTGCTGTTGGTGGCGCAGTTCGAGCGCCGGGTGGCGATCGTTCCCGATCGCGCCATCCGCGCGCGCCTCGCACCGGAGGCACTCGACGGCGTGATCGCGCGCATGACGCCGCTCCTGGCCGGCGGCCGCACCGCCCAGGCCTTCGAGGCCGGGCTGGCGGCGCTCGACGAGTTGTTGCGCGCCCGGGGTTTCATCGGCGGGGACGGCGACAACGAGTTGCCCGACCGCCTCGACGAGGACCGGCCGACATGAGCCGCTCGCTGCTGGCCGCGTTCGCGCTGGTGGTGACAATCGGTGCATACGCCGCCGCCGATATTCCGTATCTCACCGGCCGGGTCACCGACAACGCCGAAATCCTGAACGCCGAGACGCGCCGGGAACTGACCGCGCTGCTCGCCGAGCATGAGCGCGCCAGCACCAACCAGGTCGCGGTACTTACGGTAAAGACCCTGGCGGGCGAAAGCATCGAGGACTACGCCAACGCCGTGTTCCGCGCCTGGCAGCTCGGCCGCAAGGACAAGAATAACGGCGTACTGCTCGTGATCGCTCCGCAGGAGCGGCGGCTGCGCATCGAGGTCGGCTACGGGCTGGAAGGCACGCTCACCGACCTGATCGCCGGCCGCATCATCCAAAGCATCATCACCCCGCGCTTCAAGCAGGGCGACTACAACGGCGGGGTGCGGGACGGCGTCGGTGCGGTGCTGGCGACGCTTCGCGGCGAAGCCGTTTCCCTGGACGAGACGCCGTCCACGGGCACGGCCAAGGGCTCCGACAACTTCTTCGACGGCCCGGATCTGCCTTGGCCCGCGCGCATCCTGATCGGCGCGTTCGTCTTCGGGATCATCGGGCTGTTCACCGCCATCGGGCTCGTCACCCCCGGGGCCGGCTGGTTTTTGTATTTCTTTCTGATCCCGTTCTGGGCGATGTTCCCGATCGTGGTGCTCGGCACCACCGGCGCGCTCTACCTGTTCGGCACCTACCTGATCGGATTTCCGATCGCCAAGCTTTTCATCGCGCGCAGCGACTGGTACCGCAAGGCCAAGCACGACCTCAAGACCAAGGGCCGCGCCAGCGTCGGCGGGTTCACGCTCGGTGGCGGGACGGGCGGTTCGTCGTGGAGTTCGAGCAGCTCGGGCGGCGGCTTCTCCGGTGGCGGCGGCAGTTCCGGCGGCGGCGGTTCGTCGGGTAGTTGGTAGTAATCCGTTCCGACCGGATTTCCCATCCCCAAGAACACGCAAGGCAAAGGAGCGCGTCATGGCGAAGAAGAAACCCAAGAAACCGAAGCAGCACAAACCGAAAAAGCTCAAACCGAAGAAACCCAAAAAACCGAAACAGCCGCTAAAGCCCCATCGGCCCGGCAAACCGGACCCGGACAAACCGCGGCGCAAGCGCGGCAAGAAACCGCAAAAACCGCTCAAGAAACGGCCGCGTGGCCCGCGTTCGGGTTCGATCCCGCGCGCCTGCCGGACACTGATCGGTTCTCCGAACCTGCTCGACTGCTGGCTGGAGCACAACCCCAAGGTCGCAGACGCCATCATTTGGCAGCCGGCACCGGACGTCTCTAACGCGTCGCAGCTCGCCTGGCCCGATTGGACCAACGCTATGAAGGCCGAGCTTCGCCAGGCGTGGATGGATGCGCGTACCTGGCATGCGAACGGCATGACGAACTTCACCGGTACTTTCATCGAGGACCCGCCGCCGAACCAGGACTTCGCTCTGGAAGGTGCGCCCTTCTTTCGCACCGTATTCGACGCCCAGACTCAGGCATGGCCACTGTACCTGGCGATCGTCGCTCACAGTCTGGCGACAGAGATCGACGCCTGGGTGCCGTGGTCTTTGCGCGGCTATTCCCCGGAAGCACTCGAACATATCCTGTCGGGCGCCCTGATGTTCCGCCGTGACACCAACGACGGCGGCGCCTGGGACTCCGATCATCCCGGCGGATACGTGCTCGGCGGCGCCATGAGCCTGGAAAAAGTCACGCCATCGCATCCGACCTTCACCTATCCGTTTCTTACCCAGAACAGTCTGGTCGGGTCCACCGCGCTCGCCACCATCGCCCATGTGCTCGACTGGTGCCGCTGGAATCTTTCCCACTATCTGGGTTCCTTCACCCCGCAAAACGCCGAAAACCACTGGCAATACCGCGGCGCGGCACCCGTGCGGCGCATTATCGAGGGCACGCCGCTGCTCAACCCGCAAAACCCCGGCGTGATTCCGGCGCCCAAACACTGGACGCCGGGCTGCTGGGGTACCAGCGGCTTTTTACGCTCGCTGCTGCGGGCGGTGAACATCCCGGTCACCCTCAAGTTTCGCTGCGGACACACCCTGCCGTACTTCATCGGCGCCGGCCGCTACCTGAGCCACGGCGACGATCCGTACAATGCGCTCGCCAGGGCCAATTACCCGGCCGAGCTGTTGTTGCTCGACGAGGCTACGTTTAACAGCTGGTTCCCGTTCGATCCCAACGACCCGCAGAACCCGGCCAACCAGGCGACCGCCTGCCAGCACGTCGGCCGGCGGGTGATCGACCTCGCCGTCTGGCACATCGGCGACGCGCTGCTCTTTTATTACTGCCAAGACAAGGCCAACGGTCTCGATCATGCCAGCGGCCAGGTGTACGCGCTATTCTCGCCGCACGGTTACAGCGTCACCGACCTGGAAGCAACCAACCTCTGGCAGCGGCTGGCCGCCGAGGCGCAGCTGCAGGGGAAGTGTTAACGTTCGGCCGTCCGCATTACATCCGTCGGACGCGCCGAAACTCCCCCGGGCCTACCCCGGCAATGCGCTTGAAGGCCTTGCTGAAAGCGGTTTCGGATTGATAACCACAGCGCGCGGCGACCTCGGCGACGCTGAGGCGATCCTGCTTCAACCAGCGACGCGCCAGTTGCATGCGCCATTCGGTCAGAAACTCCATCGGGGTCTTGCCGACCAGGGCGCTAAAGCGCTCCGCGAAACTGGAGCGTGACATGAACGCCTTGTCCGCCAAGGCATCCACCGTCCACGGCTGCGCCGGCTCGTCGCACATCGCCGCCAGCGCAGAACGAATCTGCTTGTCCGCCAGCGCCGCCAACAGACCGACCGATTGCCCGCCCTGCGTCATGGAGTGGCGGATCACGTAAAACATCAAGGCGTCGGCCAAGCGGTCCAAAATGGCCGGCGCGCACAGATGGTCGCTCTGGGTTTCGGAAAACAACAGATCGATCAGCGCGCGAAACTGTGTCGACTCTGCACCTTCCCGGTTGCGAATGATGAGGTAGTCCGGCAACATCGCAAACACGTGTCGATACGCGTTTTTGTCCACGATCAGATAGCCGCAAAATAGCGCGGTCCCGGGTGCCGCGCGGTTGTGCGCGGCTTGGTGGGGCATCGAGACCATACCGTACTCGGCCGGCAAATCGGGCGCGGATGTCAGCAGATGCGCCGCATCGTGCGGCAACACCACCACGTCGCCCTCGTACAGCCGTTGCGGCTCGTTCAGCCCGGGCAGCCGAAACCAGCAATCGCCGTGGCAAACCACGTGCACGTTGATGTGACCGGTTCCTGACGTATCCAGAAACCAGTCCTCGCACACTTGGCCACGATAGTACACCTCGGAACGGAAGCCGATGGTCCGAAAATATTCATCGAGAACCCGTTTGGCTTCTGGTGCGAGCTCAAAACCTGGACGATCGGACATAAAACTCCCGCGTTTGGACATAGTGGACAGCCGGTCGAATCACTACAGTGCGGCTTGTCGTATCCACTTACTTTACCTACGAGGAGGCAACATGAGCTTGAATCGCATAGTACATCCCCGCGCTACCGTTAAACACACCCTCAAAGCCCTGGTGATCGTGGCCGTGGCGGCAGGCGCTATCGCACCGCTCCCGGGTTACGCGATAAAGCAGACGGGCGGTGAGTACAACACCATGTACGCCGGTCTGGGCGCCAAGGGCTACGACGTGGTCGCCTACTTCACTGACGGAAAACCGGCTCAGGGATCCGCGGACCATGAATACGTTTACGGCGGCGTCACCTGGCGGTTCGCCAGTCAGCCGCATCGCGACATGTTTGCCGCCAATCCCGAAAAGTACGCTCCCCAGTACGGCGGTTTTTGCTCATGGGGCGCGGCGAACGGCAAGCTCTTCGATGTCGATCCGGTGAACGGCTGGACCATCGTGAACGGGAAACTCTATCTCAACTTTAACGCCGATCTCAATAAAACCTTCACCAGCGAGGCCGCGAAGTTTATCCCCAAGGCGGACAAGAACTGGAAGAGCCTGAATCGCTGAAACCTGGGCCGGTTTCAATTGCCGGATAGACACAAGCAATCGTTCGGCAGCATGTACCCCAATGTGGCGTAAACGGAATCCGGGAGTATATTTCCCGGATTCTGTCTTCTACCATCTAACCTGTGGCTTCAGCGCCACTTCTCGTCCTCGCCCCATCACCAATCTGGAAGCAACCAACCTCTGGCAGCGGCTGGCCGCCGAGGCGCAGCTGCAGGGGAAGTGTTAACGCCGGGTTGAGACTCGCCGTGTTTTTCCGGTCAAATACCATTGCCGCTTAATTCAGAAACTTATCCGTGGTTTCTCCTATGCGACTGCACGAATCGCCATATAACAATCATCAAACTGTCATGGGCGGTTAAACGGCCGAGCTGAGGCTATCTCTTCCCAGGCAGTGGAGGTGAATCATGCATTTCTATATCAAGGAGTGGCCGGACAATACGTAATCCTGATAACGGTCGCTCTCGGCTCCTCCTACCGCGACACTTCCCATATCCTGTGGGTCGGAATTCGGCCGCATGGTGTGGATGTTTGCCAGCATCGAGGAAGCCGCGGAATGCTGCGACGAAATCGCGAATTGCGAGGAACGCGCGCAGTTGGGCCGGGTCTTCCACATCCAATCCGCCGCCTGACGACCCCGGGGAGGCGCCGGCTCCGCGAGTGTGCATCGGATTACCGCCTGCGTTCTTTCCTCAGCCGCTCGGCCGGCGGCCGGTAGGTGCCGGCGATGTGGCGGTTGCCCCATTCGATCAGCGCCAGCAACACCGGTTTGAGGTCGGCGCCGGTGGGCGTGAGCGCGTACGCGTAACGCACCGGGCGCTGCTGATAGGGCGTTTTCGCCACCAGCCCGGCCCGCTCCAGGCGCTTCAACCGGTCGGCGAGGATGTTGCTCGGGATGCGCTCGGGCGAGGCGGAAAACTCGCGGTACTGGCGCTTCCCGAAAAACAGCAGGTCGCGCACGATCAGCAGGGTCCACTTGTCGCCCACCAGGTCCAAGGTGTTGGCGATCGGGCAGGGCGAACGCTTGAAGTCCGCGGCCTTTTTGCCCGGTTTTTTGCCCGGTTTCATGTCCGCACGGTATCACCCTGCCTGGTTACTTGCAATTTAAAAGTGTGTGGTTTAAGGTGAGACCGTTGCTTGCGTATTGCAAGTGACTTGGCATTACCACCCCGGAGCAACCAACAATGACAATGGGAGTGTTTATGACCGTGGCCTACTGGTGCGTATTCATCGCCGCCGTACTGCCCTACCTGCTGACGCTGTCGTGGCGCTCGCCGGCCTACACGCTCGCGGCCAATCGTGCGCCGCGGCGCTTCGAGGAAACCCTCACCGGCTGGAGGCAACGCGCCCAATGGGCGCACCTGAACGGCCTTGAGGTATTTCCCCCGTTCGCGGCCGCGGTGATCGTCGCCCACCAGCTTGGCGCGCCCCAGGCCCGGCTCGACGCGCTGGCGCTGACGTTCATCGGCTTGCGTCTCGCCTACAGCGCATTCTACCTCGCCGATTTCGGCGTGCCGCGCTCGCTGAGCTTTTTCGCCGGAATTATCTGCATCATCGCCATCTTTCTTTCCGCCGTCTAACGGTAACCACCCTGTTCAGGAGGACACCATGAAACTCTACGGACATCCCTGGTCGAGCAACTCCCGACGCGTGCAGTTGTTGTGCGAGGAACTGAAAATTCCCTACTCGCACGAAACCGTCGATCTGATGAAGGGCGCCCAATACACGCCCGAATTCCAGGCGCTCAACCCGAACGCCAAGGTGCCGGTGATCGACGACGATGGCTTCGTGCTGTGGGAATCGCAGGCGATCATGCGCTACCTGGCCGACAAGCATAAGGCCAACACCTGGTACCCGACCGAGCCGAAGGCGCGTGCCGTCGTCGAACAATGGCTCGACTGGAACCAGACCCGGCTGGGGCCGGAGGCCGGCAAGATCATGTACAACACCCATTTCGCCGGCGACAAGCGCAACGACCAGGCCATCGAGGACGCCAAGAAATGGCTGGAGAAGATTCTGCCGGTGATGGACGGCGCGCTCGCCAAACGGCCCTACCTGTGCGGCGCCGCGATCACGTTGGCCGATCTGGCAGTCGCGACCAATGTCGCGTACCTCGATCATTGCCGATACGACCTCGCTCCGTATCCGGCGATCCGGCGCTGGTTCGATGCCCTGAAAGCCCGCCCCAGCTTTGCCAAGACCGCGCCCAAGATGTAAGCCGGGGTGGCCTACGACGAGCAACTCGCCGCCCGCGTGCGCCGGCTGCTGAGCCGGCAGCCCGAGCTATCGGAACGCAAGATGTTCGGCGGCCTCTGTTTCCTGTTGCACGGCCACATGTGTTGCGGCGTGCTCGACGATCAGTTGATCGTGCGGGTCGAGTCGCAACACTACGACGCCGCGATGAACCGTCCGCATACCCGGGTAATGGACATGACTGGACGACCGATGAAGGGTTTTGTCGTGGTCCTGCCGAAAGGTTACGCCACCGGCAAGGCGCTCGGAACGTGGCTGGCGGTCGGTTCCCGGTGCGCGCATTCCCAGTCGTCCAAGCGCGCCAAGAAAAAGCCGCGTAAGAAATCGTGGCGTTTAATCAAACAGTAGCGGCGATCGATGCCGCCCGCCGTCAGCGGGGCGCAACCGGCAGGTAGCCGCCGGTCGCCTGGAGCGGCGCGAGGTCGCCCGGCCGGCTCACCCAGGCCGCCACGGCCATGCGGCGCGCACGCTGATCGCGGTCGACGGCCGGCAGACGGTCGCGCCACCGGCCGTTATCGGAAGCGATCTGCTTGTGGGCCAGCACCACGAACTCGTGTTGCGAACGGCGGCCGGCGTTTTCGCCGGCCTGGATCTCGCTGACGAGCCCCATGCCGAGCACAGCCAGATTCAGTTGCAGCGCGTTCGACGCCGGCGGCGACACGTCGAACCGCGCCTCAAACTCCTGGCCGGTGATGTCGACCGTTAACGTCCCGACTGAAACCCCGCCGCCGACCGGCTCGCCGCCGCCCCATGACGGACGCCAGCCCTGGCCGTTCACGACAAACGCCGGCGTATACACCGTGGATACGCGGCGTTGTTGCGCGTAGCGGCGCTGGCGCTCGGCATGCGCGGGCTGCGCGAACCGGTCCTTCCACCCCAGGTAATCCCAGTAGTCGACGTGAAACGCGAGCGGGATGAATTTTTTCCACAGTGCCGGATCGTTCACGAAGCGGTTGAGATAGGCCTCGGCCGGCGGGCAACTGTTGCAGCCCTCGGAGGTGAACAGTTCGACCAGCACGGTCTGGCCGGGCCCGCTGGAAAAACGCACATCCTCGGCGGCCCCGGCCGTGGGCACCAGCAGTATCGTGGTAGCCAGTGAAACGATCAGCCTTTTCATCGCGCCCAAAACCTGTTGCGGGTTATCGACTGCTTTGACGGTCGAACCTCCTCGCGCCTTACGCGCCGCAGGACGATTTGCATGTCCGCCCGCTAACCCTTAAATAAAGTAGGGTTGGAGAATCGACCGGCGAGGTTGTTACGCTTCCGGACTGGTCCATACTCAAGAGAATCGCCGCACACCAGGGCTGGCGCAACCGGGAACGCCGGGAGTTATGGAACCACACCACGACACGCTCGAAAACCTCAACAACAACATCCCGTTGCGGGAAAAGTTGGTCGAGACCCATCGCGCCATTCAGGCCCACCTGCCGTTCGTGGCGCGGATCGCCATCGCCCTCTATGACCCCAAGACCGCGGCGCTCAAGACCTATCTACACAGCAGCGGCGAGGACGATCCGCTGTCCCATTACCAGACGCAACTCACAAATGCCCCGTCGCTCGCCCGGATTCTGAAAGAGGGCCAGCCGCGCGTGATCAACAACATGCTGACCTTCGAATCCGGTCGGCACGAACATACCCGGCGTCTCGGCCGCCAGGGCTACACCGCCAGCTACACCATGCCGATGTTCACGAACGGCGCGTTCTTCGGGTTCACCTTCTTCAACTCTTATGAGGCCGAAGTGTTCACCGAGACCGCGCTGCGTGAACTCGATGTCTTCGGTCACATGATCGCGCTCATGGTGCTGAGCGAGTTGACCGTGATGCGCACGCTCATCGCCGCGGTCACCACCACCGCCCACATCACCCATCTGCGCGACCCCGAGACCGGCAGCCACCTCGACCGCATGTCCCGCTATGCGCGTCTCATCGCCCGGCGACTCGCACCGCAATATCGTCTGAACGACGAATACATCGAGCATGTGTTCATGTATTCCCCGCTGCACGATATCGGCAAGGTCGGCATCCCCGATCAGATCCTGTTGAAACCGGGCCTGCTGACCGCCGATGAAACCCAGGTCATGCAGTCGCATTCGCGCAAGGGTCGGGAGATGATCGACGACATGCTGGCGAATTTCGGGCTCGAGGGGCTGCAACACGTGAACATCCTGCGCAATATCGCCGAATTCCACCACGAGGCCGTGAACGGCGGCGGTTATCCGCGCGGCCTCAAGGACGGGGAGATCCCGCTGGAGGCGCGCATCGTGGCGGTGGCCGATGTCTTCGACGCGCTCACCAGCCGGCGCCCGTACAAGGACGCCTGGACCAACGACGAGGCATTCGCGCTACTGCAACGGCTGGCCGGGGAGAAGCTCGATGCCGATTGCGTACAGGCGCTGCTCGACGGCCGCGCCGAGGCCGAATCCATCCAGACGCAATTCCAGGAAAACCCGATCGGGTGATTCGTCGTTGCTAATGCCGGGCGTACACGGCGGTTTTGCCCTGCGTGTCGAAGGTCAAAACGTCGTAGCGATCCTTACGCGCACCCTGTTCCATGCCCGGAGAGCCGACCGGCATGCCGGGCACGGCCAGGCCGCGCACCGCCGGGCGCTCCTTAAGCAGACGCTTGATATCGCTCGCCGGCACGTGGCCCTCGATCACATAGCCATCCACCTTCGCGGTATGGCAGGAACCGAGCGCGGCGGGCACGCCGTTGGCCGTCTTGTAAGGCATGATATCGGCCACGTCGTGCGTGGCAACGCTGAAGCCATTGGCCTGCAGGTGCTTGACCCATTCCTTACAGCACCCGCACGTCGGGCTCTTGTACACCGTCACCTCGGCGGCCAAGGCCGACGCAGGAAACACCAGACACAGGGCGACGGCGAGGAATGCGTGCTGAAAAATATTTTTCATGGTATCGACTCGTTGTGGGTCCCGTCCCGATGTGGGGATAGGCGCTGACCGGGGACGATTGTAAACCCGCTAGAACCCAGCCGCCTTCATTTCTTCCGGCGTGCGCTCCCAGTAGGGTTTTTCGAAGTAGAACCGGGCCTTGGCGTCGTCGGCGTAGATAAATTTGTGCTCGAAATAACTGTACACGGCGGCGCGCAGCGCCGGGTCGTGGACGACGAACGCCTTTTTCGCCGCGTAGCGGTCGAGCAGTTTGCGGTAGGCGTCGATCGGCTCCCAGCCGGCCTGCTGGAAGATGATACGCCCGCCGAACTCGCGGTACAGCGCCTGATTGAGCTGCCACTGCCTGACCCAGTGCTCGGCCACGGTGCGCTCGGACTGCTGCTGTATCTTGCGCATCGCCGGGTCGCGCAGCTCCGCCTGGTACTTCATGTCGAACTCGGCGTGTTGGTTCAGCAAATCGAGAAGCTGTTGCGCGTCTTTGCGCCGTTTCTCGCTCAGCGTCGGCGACTTCAGTTCCGCGACCAGCGCCTCGCGTTGCCGCACGCGCTCGGCCTCGGAACGCGCCTTCATGCGCCGCTGACCTTCGATCTGCGAGACGATTTCGGCCTCGGTCGGGGCGATGCCGCGGGAGCGCGCATAGTCGTCGAACACCGCCTTCCACACCCGGGCGCGCAGCTGCTCGCCGTCCGGCGCGGCCACGCCCTGCGCCGCCAAGTCGGCGGCGTATAGTTTCTGCCCGAAAATCTCGGCCACGGGCTGGCCGCCGTCCGCGCCAAGGGCATGGGCGGAGAAAAGAAATCCAATCGATAAAAGCAACAGGCGTGTGTGCATACGTTAGGGGTGAAGCTCGCGGTCGAGATGGGCGATCTGATCGAGCACCGCCGAGAACTTTTTACCGAACGAGGTCAGCGAATATTCGACCCGCGGCGGCACCTCCGGGTAGCTGCGTTTGTCCAGAATGCCGAAGCGCTGAAGCTTGCGAAGCCGTTCGTTGAGCACCTTGGAGGTCAGGCCGTCGATGGCGTGTTCCATCGCGCCCGGCCGGCACACGCCGCGACGCACGAGATCGAGCACCGCGAGCGACCATTTGCAACCGACGATGTCCTCGACCATCCGGGACACCGACGGTGTCGTCGTGGAAATCTTTTTTGCCTTCATTTTCGCCATTTTGTACCGAAAGGTGCCTACCCCACCGTTTGGTGCCCGCTTTCTGGCCACCGGCCGTGCTGTTAGCGTCGCCACCGCTTAGCCAATTCGGCTGCATAATTCGCGGAGGTCTAATGAATAGATTGCATGCGTTCCTGTTGGTTGCTCCGTTGTCGGCTGCGTTCGCGTCCGATCCGTCCGTTCCGTATCCTGAAGACTATCGTGACTGGCGTCACGTGAAAAGCATGGTGATCCATCAGGGCCACCCGCTTTATGAGTCGTTCGGAGGCATTCACCACCTCTACGCCAACCGCCAGGCGGTGCACGGTTACAAGACCGGGGTGTTTCAGGATGGCGCGGTGATTGTATTCGACCTGCTCGAAGCGAAAAGCGACGGCAACGCTGTCGTCGAAGGCAACCGCAAGATCGCCGGCGTGATGCACAAGAATAGCCGCCTGTATCGATCTACCGGCGGCTGGGGCTTCGAGGGCTTTAAGGGCGACAGCAAGACAGAGCGCGCCGTGGGCCACAACGCGGCTACCGCCTGCTACCAATGCCATACCCAGGTGAAGGAGCAGGATTTCATTTTCAGCAATACCCGCGATTAAGTCAGCGATAGCGGCGAAGACCGCGTGGTCGTGGGGCGCGTCAGTGCCGGCGCCGCGTCTGGCGCGGATCGTGCGCCCGCAGCCAGGCCGGCACGTCCCGCGCCGGCATCGGCGCGGCGATGAAATTCCCCTGGGCGTAGTCGCAGTGCAGTATCTCGAGGATGTCGAGCACGTCCTGGCTCTCGACGCCTTCGGCGACCACCTGCTTTCCCATGTTGTGCGCGAGATCGATGGTCGAGCGCACGATGATGGCGTTGTGTTCGTCCTCGATCATGTCGAGCACGAAGGTGCGGTCGATCTTGATGGCGTCGATCGGCAACTGCTTGAGACGCGAGAGCGACGAGTAGCCGGTGCCGAAATCGTCGATGTTGAGCATGACGCCGAGGCGATTGAGGCGGGCAATGTTCTCGATCACGTGCTGCTCGTCCGTCATCACGCTGCCCTCGGTGATCTCCAGCACGAAGCGATCGGGCGGCACCGCCTGCGCCTCCATCAGGCCGCCGACCAGGTCGGCGAGCGCCGGGGATTGCAGGTCCTTGACCGACAGGTTGACCGACACCCGGCACTCGAGACCGACATCCCACCAGCCGGTGAGGTCGGCGATGGCGGTGGTGAGCGCCCAGCGCGTCAACGGCTGGATAAGCCCGGATTGCTCGGCCAGGGGGATGAAGTCGGCGGCCGGAATGAGCCCGAATTCCGGGTGATCCCAGCGCGCCAGCGCCTCGAGACCGATCGGGCCGCGGCGCGCGACGCCGATATACGGCTGATAGTGCAGCGCCAGCCGGCCGCTCTCGATCGCGCCCTGCAGCTCGTTCATCAGCTTGAGGCGGCTCAGGGAGTGAACGTCCTGCTTGCTGTCGTACACCGTGTAGCCCGAGGCGTTGCGCTTGGCGACATACATGGCGACGTCGGCGCGCTGCAACAGTGTCTGGCTGTCCTCGCCGTGCTCCGGGTAGAGGCAGATGCCGATGCTGAGGCCGATACCGAGGCTGTACTGTTCGACCTTGAACGGCTGCTCGATGGCCGCGAGCAGGCGCTTGGCCAGCAGTATCGCCGCCGCCAGACCGGCATGCGGCAAGACAATGGCGAATTCGTCGCCGCCGAGCCGGGCGACCGTCTCGGGACCGCGCACCACGCCGCGCAGCCGCGGCGCCACCTGCTCCAGTAAGCGGTCGCCGACGTGGTGACCGAGGGTGTCGTTGACCTCCTTGAAGCGGTCGAGGTCCATGAGCAGCACGGCCACGGAGTGATTTTCGGAGCGCGCCGCGTCCAGCGCCGCGCCCAGGCGTTGATACAGGAGGTTGCGGTTGGGCAGGCCCGTCAGGTTGTCGTGCAGGGCGTTGTGGCGTTCGAGCGCGGCGATTTGTTTGACGTGGTCGATGCTCAGGCGGCTCATGCGGGTCACGATCACCACGAAACAACCGCCGCCGAACAGGATCAGCGCCACGATCAGTTCGGTGAGCGCGGCTGGATCGGGCCAGGTGTGCCACACGAACGCCAGGTAACCGGCGATGAAGAGCATGATCAGGACATAGAGCACCCGCCAGCCCGGTCCCTGGTCGGGTTCGCGGCACAACTGGGCCGTGGGCCTGAGCGAGTACGCCAGCAGCGCCGCCCCGATCAGCACCAACGCCACGATTCCGTATTTGAACATGTTGGATTTCCCGAACCCCGAACCGGAATGCCTGCAACGCGATTAATAAACGAAAAGCCGAGGCTCGAAGTAGTCGAAGTTTATAACACTCCGAGGCCGTTGGCCCGGAACGCCATCGGCGCGGGAAGCCCCAGCGCGCGAAGCGCGCTCCCCGCCGGCGCAGCCGGGCCCATCACGGCCGGACAGCCAGGTATTGTTGAAACCAGCTTCGAATACCGGCCGAAACCGCGATCTGTTGCCGGTTTTCCGGCCGGCTTGCCGGCTGTTCGTCGGATCGTCTAGCATGGTAGCGGCGCGGCCATCCCCAACGGCTTACAACATTGCACCCCGGCGGTGAACCCGTTCTTCAATCGTTCCAGAGGAGGAGTACAACCATGGCAAGATACCTGATCGAAGTGCCCCACGCGGCCGATAAGCTCGCCTGCCTCCAGGCGATTCAGATTTTCCTCAAGACCGGTTCGCATTTTCTCACCCACTGCGATTGGGGCTGCATGGACGGCGAACACAAGGCCTGGATCAGCGTCGATGTCGATTCCAAGGAAGAGGCGCTGCGCATCGTCCCGGCCGCGTTCCGCGCCCAGGCCAAGGTCGTGCAGTTGGACAAATTCACCCTCGAACAAATCGATTCGGCGCTTGCCCAGCACACGTCCTGATCGTGTAACCGTTTACAACGGCGCCGAAGCTCAATAGTTGAGTTTGCGGCTGTACCCTCCGCCGACTGGAACGGTGGTGCACGCCAACGCAACTCGCCCGGGATATTCTACAAAAGGCGCTTTCAGTTCGGCCATGGTTTATACTCCCGCGCCGCTTCTCCCTCTAAAATGACATGACCCATCCTCGGCTGCATCGCTGGTCCGGCCACCTGGCCAAACACGGCCTGCTGTTCGCCGGCCTGCTGGCGCTGGTGGTACTCGCGGCATTCACCGTCACCCGCATCGGTCTGGTGCTGCAAACCGGGATCGACCATGTACCGGCCGGCGAGTGGCCGCTGATTTTCGCCAAGGGCTTGTGGTTCGACATTGCCGTGCTCTGTTTTCTGCTCGTGCCGGTGCTGCTGCACGAGGCGTTGCTGGGTTCGCGCCTGCGCAAGGCGCGCTGGCCGTACGGGTTGCGGCTGGCGGTGTTCTGGATGCTGACGGCGGTATTGCTGTTCGGCGCCGCGTCCGAGGCGCTGTTCTGGATCGAGTTCGACACGCGTTTCAATTTCATCGCGGTCGACTACCTGATCTACACCCGCGAGGTGATCGGCAACATCCGCGAATCCTACCCGGTCGCCGAGTTGTTGCTGGCCATCGTCGTAGCGGCGACGGCGCTCACTTGGGCGCTGCGCACGCATATCGGCGGCTCCGTGAACACCATGCTGGTGAAGCGCGCCCGCTGGCGGCTGTTGGCGGCGGCGCTGGTGCTGCCATCGGCGAGTTTGCTGCTGGCCAACGCCGATCAGATGCGCGGATCCGGTAACGCCTACGCCGAGGAGCTGTCCGGCAACGGTCTGTATACGTTCGCCGCCGCCATGCGCCGCAACGAGCTCGACTACGCGCGCTGGTACGCGACCATCCCCCAGGAACGCGCCGACCGCATCCTGCGCGAGCTCGGTGTCGAGCGCCAACCGCTCACCGAGGCGCTCAGGCAAGACCCGTCCGAAGAGCGACGCGAGCCGCTGCCCGCCTTCTTGCTGCGCAAGCCGCGCAATGTCGTGCTGATCACGGTCGAAAGCCTGTCGGCCGATTACCTCGGGGTATACGGGTCATCGAAAGGGCTCACGCCGCGGCTCGACGAGATCGCCCGTCGCGGCGTGCTGTTCGATCGGGTGCTCGCCACCGGCACGCGCACGGTGCGCGGCCTCGAGGCGCTGTCGCTCGGCACGCCGCCGGTGCCCGGTCAGGCGATCGTGCGCCGGCCCGGCAACGAACACCTCGCGACGATCGGCGAGATCCTCGAACACCAGGGGTTCGCCACGCATTTCGTGTACGGCGGTTACGGCTATTTCGACAACATGAACGCCTATTTCGCCGGCAACGATTACAACACCCACGACCGCACCGACTTCCCGAAGGAATCGGTGGTGTTCGAGAACGTCTGGGGCGTGGCGGACGAATCGCTGTTCGCGAATACCGTGCGGCTGATCGACGACATGTCGACGAACGGCAAGCGCTTCATGGTGCATGTCATGACGACGTCCAACCACCGTCCCTACACCTATCCGGACGGGCGCATCGACATCCCGTCGCCCGGCGGGCGCGAGGGCGCGGTCAAGTACACCGACTTCGCCATCGGCCAGTTTCTCGAAGCGGCGCGAAATACCCGCTGGTTCGACGACACGCTGTTCGTGATCGTCGCCGACCATTGCTCGGCCGTGGCCGGCCGGGCAGAACTGCCGGTGGCGCGCTATCACATCCCGCTCATCCTGTACGGACCGCGGATCGTCAAGCCGGAGCGGGTGGCGCGATTGATCAGTCAGATCGACATCCCGCCGATGCTTCTGGATATGCTGGGCGCGGAGGGCGACGATCACTTCTTCGGCAAGGGCGTTCACGAGCAGAGTAAGCTCCCGGAACGCGCGTTCATCAGTAACTACCAGTCGCTCGGCTACTACAAGCGCGGCATCCTCACCGTGCTGAAGCCCAAGCGCCGGGTCGAGAGCTTCGCCATCGACCCGAAAACCCTGGACGCCACGCCGGCGCCGGTGGACGAAGCGCTGCGTGACGAGGCCATCGCGTATTACCAGACTGCCTCGCAGGCGTTCAAGACCGGCAAGCTCAAGGGTCCGGACTATTGATCGGCCGGCACGGCTCCGTCTGGCGGTGACGTAGCGACTCAGTTGCGCCGCAAATCGTCTCGCACCGCGATCGGCGTCGGGTAACGCAGCACGATCAGGTACATCGACACCATCATCGTCAGGATCGTGCAGAGTTCCAGCAGATAGGCGACCTGGTCGCGCACCACGCCGGTGTGCAGCGCGAGCACCGCGATCAGCAGCGTGA
>JACREH010000036.1 GCA_016218345.1 Gammaproteobacteria bacterium
CGGGAGCCGGTCGCCGCCGCCGGTGGGGCCTTAAACAGTAATGTGGAGCCTGACGCCGAGTCTCTCCGTGACATACCGCGTTCCGGCGGACTGACGCCCGTCTCCGAAAGCGCTTCGCCTCGGGAGCCGGTCGCCGACATGGACTGGCCAACGCTCGAGGCGGCGGTGCGTAGCTGTACGAAATGTGGGCTGAGCGCCACGCGCACCCAGACGGTGTTCGGCGTCGGTAACCGCAATGCCCACTGGCTGTTCGTCGGCGAGGCGCCGGGCGCGGACGAGGACCGCCAAGGCGAGCCGTTCGTGGGACGCGCCGGGCAGTTGCTGAACGCCATGTTGTTCGCGCTCGGCTTGAAGCGCGAGGATGTGTTTATCTGCAATGTGCTGAAATGCCGCCCGCCCGGCAATCGCGACCCGCAGGACGGCGAGGTCGCGGCCTGCGAGCCCTATCTCATGCGCCAGATCGAACTCATCGGCCCGCGCCTGATCGTGGCGCTCGGGCGGCACGCGGCCCATAGCCTGCTGAAAACCGATCTGGCGCTCGCCAAGCTGCGCGGCCGGCGCCTGCAGTATCACGGCATCCCGTTGATCGTGACCTATCATCCGGCGTATCTGCTGCGTACCCCGGCCGACAAGCGCAAGGCCTGGGAAGATCTGCGCCTGGCGCGCGGCATAGTCGAGGCAGCGGAGTCGGTGACATGAGCGCGGTGGTCAGCGAGGGTCTGCCGATGGTGCGCAGCATGCGCGAGCAGGACCTGCCGGCGGTGCTCGAGGTCGAGCGCGCCGCCTATGAATTTCCCTGGACGCTCGGCATCTTCCGGGATTGCTTGACCTTCGGTTACACCTGTCGCGTCTACCAGAACGCGCGCGGCTTGATCGGCCACGGCATCATGTCGGTGGGCGCGGGCGAATGCCATATGCTCAATATCTGCGTGCATCCCGGCTATCAGCGCCGCGGCCTGGGTGTCCACATGGTCAGGCATTTGATGGACCTGGCGCGCGCCCAAAAGGCCCGGAGCGCCTTGCTCGAGGTGCGCGCCAGCAATGTCGCCGCCTACCGGCTTTATACCGGCATCGGCTTCAACGAGATCGGTGTTCGCAAGGGTTATTACCCGGCGCGCAACGGTCGCGAGGACGCGATTATTCTCGCGTGCGAGCTGTGACGGCGGCCGGCACCGATGGCGCGGATTTATTTTTGAGTTTTTAACAAAACGAATACGATCTTGAACCGCCAAGACGCCAAGAAAGTCCATTCTTCAGCGATATAAAACTTGGCGTTCTTAGCGTCTTGGCGGTTAATGGTTTTTGCCTGGGGTTCTTAGGAGCGAGCGATTGAAAACGATTCAGACCTTGCCCGACCCGAGCGGGCTGTACGTGCTTACCACCAAGGGCACGCTGGGTTTTTATAACGAAAACAAGGAATTCACGCTCGACACCGAGTTGAGCGTGGCGTTTGCCGAGCATATCGCCGGTTTTCTGAAGACCTACCTGACCGACCCGGGCGAGGCCGACAGCCGCATAGCCCTCATATACAACGCCAGCGAAAAGATGCCTTGGGGGCACGCGGTGTTGTTGATGGAAGCGTCCGTGGTGCGCGATCTCTATCCGGTCACCGGCGTGGCGACCGGCGGTGCGGCCGGCAAGCTCACCGCGTTTCAGGAGCGCAACCGAATAAACAGCATTTACCGCGGCATGGAGGCGCTGTTGGGGTACAAGGCCAAGTCCAACCTGGCAGTCTATTGCCCGGTGTTGTTCGACCGCCACACCAAGCTGGATTCTTACCTGTCCGTGCTCGGACGCGAGGAGCACGAGGACGACAAACACACGCCGGTACTGGAGGTGCTCAACCTGGTGGCCAACATTCCGCTGTTGGCGCGCAACACTTCGGAGATTCTCGAACTGCGCGAGAAGCTGCAAAAAGGCCTCATCAAGAGCGACCTGCGCAAGGATTCCGGCCTGGCGGTGGTCGAGCACGACACTTGGCGCTCGAATACGACTCAGACCGTGCAATACTCGCCCAAGGCCAGGGCAGCGGCGAACGCGGCGGTGAATGCGCCCCTGAAGGATTTCACCAAGCTGCACATCACCGATCGTCACGAGGAAGTCGAGCGCTGGCTGGCGAAACCGCCGCGCACGATCGATCTCGTGACGCTGCGGAATTTTTCCGACTTCCGGACACGCAACGAGCAGCAACTCATCCAGTTCGCCGCCCAATGCCAGATTTATCAGGCCCCGGCCGGTATGCGCCTGCTCGAGCGCGGCATGAAAGACAATTGGAACCTGTTCCTGGTCAGTGGCACGCTGGTGCTGGAACCGCAGGACGGCGCGCGCCTGACGATCGAGGGGAAAACCGAGAAGGCGCTCAACCGGGTGGCGTTGCTCAAACCGCGCCAATATACCGTGTTCACCCAGACCCCGGTGACGTTTCTGTGGGTTCACGACGACATGATGCGGTCGCTGACCGCCGACTAACATGAATACCGCGGGCTTGCGCACCGTTCATGCCGCACCCGCCCCGGTCGGTCTGTACGTCCTGACCGGCAACGCGGCGCTCGGGGTGTACGGCGAGGACAAGCGCTTCACCGTCGACGCCGAACTGACCAAGGCGTTCGCCGATCACAACGCGGTGCTTCTCAAGGCGTATTTGAAGAACCCCGACGACGGCCAGTGCCGGATCGGCATCGTCTACGGCGCGCGCGAGGGCCGGCTGTGGAAAGGCGCGACCTTCGTCTTGGAAGAGTCGGTGGTGCGAAACGTCTATCCGATCGCCGGTACCGCCACCGGCCAGCTGACCGCGTTTCAGAAACGCCATCTGACCCAGAGCGTGTATCGGGGCATGGAGGCGGTGTTGGGCGGGGCCGAGGCGGGCCCGGCGTCGGCCATTTATTGCCCGGTGTTGTTCGATCGCCATACCACGCTCGACCAGTACCTGGCGTTGCTGGGCCGCGAGCAGCGGGAAACCGACCGGCAGACCCCGGTTTTGGAGGTGCTGAATCTGGCGGCCATCATTCCGGCCGCGGCCCGCAACCGGCCGGCGATCATGGAACTTCGCGCCAAATTGCGCGAAAGCCTGATCAAGAGCGAGCTGCGCAAGACCTCCGATCTGACCATTCTCGACAAGGTCGAGTGGCAGGACGACGGCACGGACCCCGGGGCGTATGGGGACGCCGACAAGCGCCACTCCCGCCAGACCACGCTGCCCGTGGCCGATATCGACCGGCTGCATTCCGACTATTATTACGAGGAGGTCGAGCGTTGGTTGCCCCAGCCGCCGCGCCCGGTCGGCACGACGACGCTGCATGATTTCGCGCAGTTCCGCGAGCTGGATGACACACGGCTGGGCACGCTCGCCAGCAACAGCTTCATCTACGAGGCGCCACCCGGCACGCGCCTGGTGCAGCGCGGCATGACCGACGAGTGGAACATGTACCTGTTGAGCGGCAGTGTGACGCTTCAGGCGGAAGACGGCGCGGTCATCGTGGTCGAAGGCAACACCCCCAAGGCCGAGAGCCCGATCTCGTTCCTGAAGCCGCGCAAATACACCGTCGAAACCCTGACGCCGGTCAGCTTTTTGTGGATCCATAACCGGCTGCTCGACGCGGTGCTGTCCGGCGATCTGGCCTGACACAGCCGTTAAAAGACATTCGTATGGAACCGCTCACCACCGACGACCGCGCGCAACTCGCCCGCTTGATCGTGCTGCTGCTGGACGAGTGGGGCCTGGCGCCGGCCGACCAGGTGGCGCTGTTGGCACTGCCGGACGGCACGCGGCCCGGCAGTATCCGCCAGCACCGCCAGGGCGCGGCGTTCCCCGCCGACCCGGCCGTGACCGAGCGCATCGAACACCTGATCGGCATCGCCGACGCGCTGCGCACCAGCTACCCGCGCAACGCGCGCATGGGCGCGATCTGGATGAACACAGTCAACCACCGCTTCGACAACCGCACGCCGCTTGCCGCCATGCTCGCGGACGGCCTGAGCGGCGTCATCGCGGTGCGGGTGCAGCTCGATTGCGCTTATGATTGGAACCTGAGCGGTTCCAGGGCCTCCCTTTCCTAAGC
>JACREH010000039.1 GCA_016218345.1 Gammaproteobacteria bacterium
GCGCACCGCCGATTCCTACCGGCGTATTCGTAACACCGCGCGCTATCTGCTGGCCAACCTGGCCGGCTTCGATCCGGCGCGCGACCTGTTGAAGCCGGCGGACATGCTGGCACTCGACCGCTGGGCGCTGAACCGCGCGCGTTCGCTGCACCAGGATGTGGTTGCCGCATATGACGGCTTTACCTTCCACGTCATCTACCAGCGCCTGCACCAGTTCTGCGCTGTCGATCTCGGCGCCTTCTATCTCGACGTGCTCAAGGATCGTGTCTACACCGCGCGCGCCGACAGTCGCGCGCGGCGCTCGGCGCAAACCGCGATGTATCACATCCTGGAGGCGCTCACCCGCTGGATGGCGCCGATCCTGAGTTTCACCGCCGAGGAAATCTGGCGACACCTGCCGGGCCCGCGCGGTGACAGCGTGTTTCTCGAAACCTGGTATCGCATCCCGGATGACCTGCCCGACGAGTTGACCGGCGAGGCCTTTTGGGGGCAGGTGCTGACGGTGCGCGAGCAGGTGGCGCGCGAGCTCGAAAGGCTGCGCGTCGCCGACACCATCGGTGGATCGCTCGACGCCGAGGTCGACCTGTATTGCGAACCGGATCTGCATACGCAATTGAACCGCCTCGAGGACGAACTGCGTTTTGTGTTCATCACCTCGTATGCGCGTCTGCACCTGTTTTCGGCAGGGGCGCAGGTCCCTCTCGTGGCTGCGATGTATGGTTTGAAAGTAGAGGCGAAGCCATCTACGCACGCGAAGTGCGTGCGTTGCTGGCACCATCGCGCCGATGTCGGTGCGCACGCCGCGCATCCTCAGCTGTGCGGGCGTTGCGTGGAGAATGTCGATGGCGCCGGCGAGACACGGAACTACGCCTAGCACCCTGGCATGAGCATCCGATTCATTTATGTTTAAGTATTTCTGGATTGCGTTGCTGACGATCGCGCTCGATCAGGCCAGTAAGTTTGCCGCGCTACATTACCTGGCCGGCGGCCCGGTCGAGGTGCTGCCGTTTTTCAACCTGGCGCTGGCGTACAACACCGGCGCGGCGTTCAGTTTTTTACGGGACGCCGGCGGCTGGCAGAATCTGTTTTTTGCCGGCATCGCCACGGTGGTCTCGGTGGCCATCGTGTTCATGATCCGGCGCCTCGGCGCCAAGGATACCCAGTTGGCCGTGGCGCTCTGGTTGATCCTGGGCGGCGCGCTCGGCAACCTGTTCGATCGGTTGTATCACGGCCACGTCGTCGATTTCCTCGACGTGTATTACCGCGCCTGGCATTGGCCGACGTTCAACATCGCCGATTCGGCGATTTTCATCGGCGCGCTGTTGCTGATCCTGGACAGCCTGGGTTGGGGATTCGGCAAACGGCGTTCATAATGCCGGGCAACGACGCCCGTACGCGACCATCCATGACCAACCCCGTTATCGAACCCGGCAGCCGCGTCCGCCTGAGCTTTTCCTTGTGCCTGGCCGATGGCACGCTCGTGGACAGCGCCGCGCCCGAGGCGCCGCTCGTCATCACCATCGGCAGCGGCGAATTGTTCGATGCGCTGGAGGAATTTTTGTTGGGCCTGTCGGCCGGCGCTCGCCGGCGCTTCGAGATTCCCGCCGAGCAGGCGTTCGGTCCGGCGCGCGACGACGCCGTCCACACGTTGCCGCGCAGCGTCTTCCCGCCCGAATTGGCGGTCGAGGCCGGGCAGGTGATCGGGTTTGCCATGCCCTCGGGCCAGGAGACCCCGGGCGTGGTCGTGGCGGTGGCCGAGACCGAGGTGACCGTGGATTTCTCGCACCCGTTGGCCGGTCATGACCTGGTGTTCGAGGTCGAGATCCTGGATGTCGAACCGGCGGCGTAGCGCCGGCATAGACCAGCCGGCCCGATCGGGGCGATAATGTCGGTCCGGTTTCCACGCCACGTTCCAGCATGCAACTTACCCTCGCTAATCCCCGCGGTTTCTGCGCCGGCGTCGATCGCGCCATCGAGATCGTGGAGCAGGCCTTGCAGCGCTTCGGCGCGCCGATCTATGTGCGCCACGAGGTCGTGCATAATCGTTTCGTGGTCGACGGCCTGCGCGCCAAGGGCGCGGTGTTCGTGGATGAACTGGGCGAAGTGCCGGACGGCGCCACGGTGATATTCAGCGCCCATGGCGTGTCCCAGGCAGTGCGCGCCGCGGCCGCGGCGCGCGGACTGACGGTGTTCGACGCCACCTGCCCGCTGGTCACCAAGGTGCACAGCGAGGTGGTGCGCCATCGACGCCACCGCACCGAGTGCATTCTCATCGGCCATGCCGGCCATCCCGAGGTCGAGGGCACGTTGGGGCAGGCCGCGGACGGGGTGTATCTGGTCGAGACCCCCGACGACGTGGCGCGGCTCACGGTGCGGGATGAAGCCAATCTCGCCTATGTCACCCAGACGACGCTCTCGGTCGACGACACCGCGCGCGTGATCGCGGCGCTGCGCGCGCGCTTTCCGGCCATCCAGCATCCGAAAAAAGACGACATTTGTTACGCCACCCAGAATCGCCAGGACGCGGTGCGCACACTCGCCGCGCACTGCCAGTTGGTGTTGGTGGTCGGTTCGCCCAACAGCTCGAATTCCAATCGCCTGGTCGAGGTGGCGGTCGCGCAAGGCGCGCGCGCGTATTTGATCGACGGTCCGGAAGCGATGCAACGCGAGTGGTTCGCGGACATTCAGACCGTCGGGCTGACGGCCGGCGCCTCGGCGCCGGAGGTGCTGGTGCAGGCGGTGGTGGCGCGGCTGCGCGCGTGGGGCGCATCGAAACCCGCCGAGCAGGTCGGCGCGCCCGAGCATGTGGTGTTTCCGGTGCCGAAGGCATTGCGGACCTAAATTAGCAGGGTACTACCTACCCGCATCTCTCCGGCAGTAGTGAAATCACCAATCTATATCATCGGCGGCGGCATTATCGGTCTGCTGTCGGCCCGCGAACTGGCCATGGCCGGCGAGACGGTGGCGGTGCTGGACCGTCGTGAGCTGGGGCGCGAATCGTCCTGGGCGGGCGGCGGGATCTTGTCGCCGCTGTATCCGTGGCGGTATCCGGAACCGGTCAACCGGCTGGCACGCTGGGGTCAGACGGCCTATCCCGACCTTGCCCGGGAATTGCTCGCGAGCACGCAACTCGATGTCGAATGGGTCCGCTCCGGGTTGCTGATACTCGACACCGCCGAGGCCGGGCAGGCGCTCGCCTGGGCCGAGCAGGCCGGGGTTCCGCTCGTTCAACTCGACGATCGATCGCTGCATGCGCTCGCGCCGGCCGTGAACCCGGCGATCACCAGCGCCTTGCACTTTCCCGAGGTAGCGCAGGTGCGCAATCCGCGCCTGGTAACGGCGCTCCGCCAGGACCTGGACGACCGCGATGTCGAGTTGCGCGAACGGGTGGAGGTGCACGGCTTCGAATCGTGCCACGGGCGGCTGCACGCGCTGCACACCAGCGCCGGCGTGTTGCCCGCCGAGCGTGCCATCGTCGCCGCCGGGGCGTGGAGCGCGACGCTGCTCACCGGCACGGGCCTCAGTCTCGACCATCCTCCGGTAAAAGGACAAATGCTGCTGCTGCGTCCGCACCCGCGGCTGATCTCGACGGTGCTATTGAACGACGGCTACTATCTCATTCCCCGGCGCGACGGGCATATTCTGGTCGGCAGCACCCAGGAACGGACCGGCTTCGACAAGTCCACCAGCAGCGCCGCCCGCGAGGAATTACGCGCTGCCGCGCACGCCATGGTGCCGGCGCTGGCCGATGCCGAGGTGGAGAAGCACTGGGCCGGTCTGCGGCCCGGCTCGCCCCAGGGCATTCCGATCATCGATCGCCATCCCGACATTCAGGGTCTGTATATTTGCACCGGCCATTTCCGCAACGGCCTGGTGATGGCGCCGGCTTCGGCGCGACTGCTGGCGGACATGCTGCTGGATCGCCCGCCGATCGTCGACCCCGCGCCGTACCGGATAGCCGCCGGATCCCGAGGCGACAGCGCTTTCGGAGATAGCGGCCTGAGCCGCGGAGCGGGGCCCCACGAAGTGGGGGCGACCGGCGAATGACCGCAGGCCGCCGACGAGATGCTACAAGGGTTCAGTTCTACCTCACGGAGGCGGGCGGCAGTGGCGCCCAATGAATCGGCATCGCTGCTAGCTGCGCCATAGCCGAAGGGACCGCCACCGCCCGAGGCGTGAGCGCTTTCGGCGGTGGCGGCCAGGCGACTCAATGTGCGTCGTTTCTTGTGGCGGCCCGACGTCCTCCCTTCGAAGACGCTTCGCCTCGGAAGGGAGTCGCCCGTTCACCCCCGGCACTGGGCGCTAACCGGGGCGGTTAGACTTACCCCGGCAAACCATCTATAATCATTCTAAATCGACACTTATTGCTTGGACATGCTGGTAAAACGTACCTACACGCAAGAGGAATTGACGGCACTGCTGCAGCGCCACGGGATCAATCCCACTGCCCAGCGCCTGGAGATCGCCCGGTTGTTGTTCGCGCGCGCCGAGCATGTGTCCGCCGAAGATGTGTTTATGCTGGTCAATACCGCAGCCACCCCAGTCTCCAAGGCCACGGTTTACAACACCCTCGGGTTGTTCGCCGAGCGGGGTCTGATCCGCGAGGTGATCGCCGACCCCAACAAGGTGTTTTACGACCCCAATACTGCGCCGCATTATCATTTTTACGATGTCGCCACCGGCCAACTCACCGATATCGACGCCGAGGGCGTACAGATCACCGGCCTGCCGTCGTTGCCGGAAGGCGCGCGCATGGAAGGGGTGGATGTGATCGTGCGCCTGCGCCAGAGCGATCGCCCCACGCATTAATCAAGCCTGCCCCCGGCGGTTATTTCGCCGATGGGATCGAGGCGAGGGCCGCGGGCCAAGGATGGCCCGTTCGCGGTTTCGCCGGGCGCAGGAACCCTCTATACTCCAATCCCCGCCGGTGTAGCTCAGTTGGGTGAGCAGCGACGAGCTGCGAACGCCCGGTCAGGATGACCGGGCCGGGATAGAACGAAGCCGCGCCGTTGCGCCAGGGAGGGCAGGTACAAACCTTGTAAAATTGCCGGTGTAGCTCAGTTGGTAGAGCAACTGATTCGTAATCAGTAGGTCATCGGTTCGACTCCGGTCACCGGCACCA
>JACREH010000003.1 GCA_016218345.1 Gammaproteobacteria bacterium
AAATATGAAGCCGTTTCGTTGGAACCACGAGAAGAACGAACAACTTAAGGCCGAGCGGAATATTTCTTTTGAGGAAATCGTTCTTGCCATCGAAGCCGACGGATTACTCGATATCGTGGTGCACTCCAACCCCGGCAGATACCCTAATCAACGCATGTTTATTGTAGCGGTCGAGGAATATGCCTACTTGGTTCCGTTTGTGGAAGAGACTGACTGCTATTTCCTTAAAACGGTAATTCCGAACAGGAAGGCTACCCGAGACTATCTGAAAGGCGGTGTTTAAATGAAAAAGCGCAGACAATCGTACGAAAATCGAATTTCCGAAGACTACGATAAAGGCCGGTTTAAGTCCGTTGTCCCATCAAAAGCCGAACTAAAAGGCTTCAAAGAAGCGGCCCGGGCTACGTTCATCAAGGACCGGAGGGTAAATGTCAGGTTGTCCTCGCCCGATCTGATGGATATTCAAACCCGTGCGGCCGAAGAAGGCGTGCCTTACCAAACGCTCATTGCCAGCGTGCTGCATAAGTTCGTGACAGGCCGGTTCACGGAGAAATCGTCGCGCCTAACCACGCGTGCAAGCGGACGAGCCAAACGGCGCCGCGCTGCTTAGTAACCGCTGGGTTTCTGCAACGAGCGAATTCATGTGGGTGCGAGAAAGCCTGAAGGACGTCAATGACCTGGATCACCGTCGAACACAACCCCTCGCCCATGAAGCTCGACGTGCTCAACGTCGAGGGCTGGCCGGTGTGGAGCAAGGAGGTTTCGACCTTCGAGTGGACTTATGACACTACCGAGATTTGTTACATCTTGGAGGGCGAGGCGATCGTGACGCCGGAGGGGGGCGAGCCGGTCACGATTCGGGCCTATGATCTGGTCAATTTTTCGCCCGGGCTGCGCTGCACTTGGCAGGTGGTCGCGCCGATCACCAAGCATTATCTGTTGAAATCCACCAACGCGCCGGAGTGATCCGGTTGTTGTTGCCAAGATTGCTTCCCGCCGCGCTCCGCTCGCGGCTAAAGGCTTAAGCACTCGCAATGACGGGCGCTAGGGATGGTTCAATAAATACGGTACTTTCCTTCCCAGGGTTGCTTTCCCCTAAAACCGGTTTCCTCTGCGTCTTCGCGCCTTTGCGTCAAAAATTCATATTTAATCAAATCTTCCTTAGTTGGTTTTTTGCAGCGCCTTGAGGTCGTCGATGATCTCTTGGCTGTGCCGCTCGGGTTGGACGTCGCGGTAAATCTTGGCGGTGCGTCCGGCTGGGTCGATGATGAAGCTGTGGCGCTTGGCGAACTTCATCGGCCCCAGTGACCACAGCGCGCCGTAGGTCTTGGCGATCGTGCCGTCGCCGTCGGATAACAACGGGAACGGCAACGAATATTTCTCCGCGAAGCGTTTGTGGCTTTCGGTGTTGTCGACGCTTATGCCCAGCACGCGCGCGCCGAGCGCGGTGATATCCTGGAAGTTATCGCGAAATTTACAGGCCTCTTTGGTGCAGCCGGGGGTGTCGTCCTTGGGGTAGAAATACACCACCAGCCATTGGCCGCGGTAGTCGCTCAGGCGCTGCAGCGTGCCGTGTTGATCGGTGAGCGCGAACGCCGGCGCCGGCTGCCCGGGCGCAAGTTCGGCGGCCTGCGCGCCGAGCGCAATCCCGGCGCAGATCGCGACCAGACCGGACCACAGGGAATGCAGGCTTCGCATAAGGAGTAACTAAATCTATTATGACTATTTGACGCCAAGACGCCAAGGCGCAAAGAAAAACCTGCTGAAATAAATGAATAAATCTTTGCGTCTTAGCGCTTCTGCGTCAAAAATTAATAAATCAGGGTTCCTGACATAAATTATCACGCACTGTCCGGCAGTGCCTCGACCTGGGCGCGCTGAGCGCTCAGCTTCACGAGCGCTGCCTCGAATTCCGCGACCCGTGATTGTTCCTGTTCGACCACCTGGGCCGGGGCGCGCGCCACGAAGTCGGCGTTGGCGAGTTTGCCCTTGGCCTTGGTCAGTTCCTTCTCGAATTTATCGATTTCTTTTTTGATGCGCGCCAGCTCGGCCTGTTTGTCGATCAGGGCGCCGAGCGGGATCAGCACTTTTGTCTGTCCGATCAGCTCCATTGCCGACTCGGGCGCAGTACTCCCGGCTTTCAGCCAGGTGAGTGACTCCATGCGCGCCAGCAATTTCAGATAATGTTCGTTCTGCTGCATCCAGGCGTGTTCGCGCGCGCCGCCGTCGGCGAGCAGCACCGGCAGGGTCTTGGACGGCGCGATATCGCGTTCGGCACGGATGGTGCGCGCCGCGCTGATGACGCCCATGACCCAGCGCATCTCCTCGGTGGCCGGGGCATCGATCTTTTTGCCATCGGATTGCGGATAGGGTTGGAGCATGATGGTGGCGCCGGTTCGGGCGGTCAGGGGCGAAACGCGCTGCCAGATTTCCTCGGTGATGAACGGCATGAGCGGGTGCAGCAGGCGCAGCAGCGTTTCCAGCACGTTCACCAGCGTGTTGCGCGTGCCGCGCTGGGCCTCGGGGCTGGCATTGGCATCGGTGAGCACAACTTTGGATAGCTCCAGGTACCAGTCGCAGTATTCATTCCAGGTGAAGTGGTAGAGCGCCTGGGCGGCGAGGTCGAAGCGGTACTCGCGGAACGCGCTCTCGACTTCGGCGGCGGTGTCGTTCAGGCGGGAAATAATCCAGCGGTCGGCGGCGGTGAAGGCCATTGTGCCGCCAGATTGCCCACAGTCCTTGCCTTCGGTGTTCATCAACACGTAACGCGCGGCATTCCAGAGCTTGTTGCAGAAGTTGCGGTAGCCCTCGATGCGATTGAGGTCGAACTTCACGTCGCGGCCCTGGGTGGCCTGCGAGGCGAAGGTGAAGCGCAGCGCGTCGGTGCCGAACGCCGGGATGCCGGCCGGGAATTCCTTGCGGGTGGCCTGTTCGATCTTCTTGGCCATCTGCGGCTGCATCAGGCCGCTGGTGCGTTTTTTCACGAGCGCGTCGAGGTCGATGCCGTCGATCAGGTCGATGGGATCGAGCACGTTGCCCTTGGACTTGGACATTTTGTGGCCGTGGGCGTCGCGCACCAGGCCGTGGATGTAGACCTCTTTGAACGGCACCTCGCCCGTGAACTTGAGGCCCATCATAATCATGCGCGCCACCCAGAAGAAGATGATGTCGAAGCCGGTGACCAGCACGCTGGTGGGATAGAAGGTATTCAGCTCCGGGGTCGGCTGCGGCCAGCCGAGCGTCGAGAACGGCCAAAGCGCCGAGGAAAACCAGGTGTCGAGCACGTCCTCGTCTTGTTTGAGAACGACGCTCGCGGCCAGCTTGTGCTTCGCGCGCACCTCGGCCTCGCTGCGGCCGACGTAGATCTTGCCGTCACTGTCGTACCACGCCGGAATGCGGTGGCCCCACCAGATCTGACGCGAGATGCACCAGTCCTGGATGTTGCGCATCCATTCGTAATAGGTTTTGTTCCAGTTCTCGGGGATGAACTTGATATGTCCATCCTCCACCGCCTGGATGGCGGGGCCGGCGAGCGGGGCGATCTTCACGTACCACTGATCGGTGAGGAACGGCTCGACCACCGCGCCGGAGCGGTCGCCTCTCGGCACCATGAGCTTGTGCGGCTTGACCTCGGCCAACAGCTCCTTCGCCTCCAGATCGGCGACGATCCGCTTGCGGGCCGCGTAGCGGTCGAGGCCGTGATACGGTGAACCCGGCAGGTCGATCTTGGCGTCGATCGTGAGGATATTGATGAGCGCCAAGTCGTGGCGCTTGCCGACCTCGTAGTCGTTGAAGTCGTGCGCCGGGGTGATCTTGACGCAGCCCGAGCCGAACTCCTTGTCCACGTAGTCGTCGGCGATCACCGGGATGCTGCGGCCGGTGAGCGGCAGCTCGACTTGCTTGCCGATCAGGTGCCGGTAGCGGTCATCGTCCGGGTGCACGGCCACGGCGCTGTCGCCGAGCATGGTTTCGGGGCGAGTGGTGGCGACCACCAGAAATTCTTTCGCGCCGACAACGGGGTAACGGATGTGCCAGAGCGATCCCTGTTCTTCTTCGGAAACCACCTCCAGGTCGGAGACCGCGGTGTGCAACACCGGGTCCCAGTTCACCAGGCGTTTTCCCCGATAGATCAGGCCTTCCTCGTGCAACCGCACGAACACCTCGGTGACCGCCGCGGACAAGCCGGCGTCCATGGTGAAGCGCTCGCGCGACCAGTCGAGCGATGCGCCCATGCGCCGCAGCTGGCGGGTGATGTTGCCGCCGGACTCGGCCTTCCAGGTCCAGACGCGTTCGATGAACGCGTCGCGCCCGAGGTCGTGGCGGGTCTTGCCCTCGACGTTCAACTGGCGTTCGACCACCATCTGGGTGGCGATGCCGGCGTGGTCGGTGCCCGGCTGCCAGAGGGTGTTGTCGCCGCGCATGCGATGCCAGCGGGTGAGCGCGTCCATGATGGTGTTGTTGAACGCATGGCCCATGTGCAGGCTGCCGGTGACGTTCGGCGGCGGGATCATGATGCAATACGCCTCGCCCGCGCCGCGCGGCGAGAAGTAGCCGGCCCGTTCCCAGGATTCGTAGATGCGCTGCTCGATCGCGTGCGGATCGTAGGCCTTGCTCAGCGCGCTGCTGTTATCGTCGGTGCTCATACTGATAGGCGCGGCGGGATGTCGGCTCGGAACTCAAAAAATGTGAACAGCATGATTATGGAACTTCTGCGTGAAGGATTCTGGATATCCTTACAAACTAGGCTGTTCGGGTTTAAACACCCGAAATTCTTTTCTCTGCGTCTCCGCGTCTCTGCGTTGAAAATTAATACTAATTCTCTCTTCTCTAAAGTATTTCCTTCAACGGTCAAGATCGCGGTCGCTATTGTCCATGTTTGGCTGGGCCTGCGCCAGTGCGTCGCGCAGCAGCTGCGCGAGTCGGATGATCGCCGGCGTGTTCAGGCCGCGCCGGCCGGACTTGCGCATTTCGATGTTGAGCCGGGCCGCGACCTGGATGGCGATATCGCGCGCCCGGTCGGGACTGGGCAGGGGCGCCTCGAGTTGCGCCGGGGCTTCGGCGGCGATCTCGCCGTCCGCATCCGGGAACACCACGGCGTCGGTGAGCACCGGGATGCTGTCCGCCAGCAGCGCCGCCTCGCGGGCGATCGCCTCGGCGTCGCTGAGCGTGGCGCTGACCAACGGGTCGTCGGGAGCCACCGGTGCGCGGTCGGTAGCGGTCTGCGCCGCCAGGTCGGTGAGCCCCGGCCGGCTGGGCGAGGGGTGATCGTGATGCAGCGGCGCGGGCGCGGCGTCGCCGGTCGGCACGACCGCATCCAGGAACGGCAGGTCGCGTTGCTCTTTGCGCGCCGTGGCGCCCGCCGCGGGCGGCGGGGCGTGAGCGCTGCGCAACTCCGGCAATTCCTTGCGCGGCGTGAAGGGCGGCGGCACGGCCGGTGCCGTCGCGCCGGGCGGGGTACCGAGGGCCGGCAGCAGGCTGTCGAGCGACTGGAACGGCGTCGAGCCGCCGGCGCGCAACAGCGAACCCTCGAGATCGGATTTCAGCGTCTCGAGCGCCTTCTCGAGATCGCCGTGGATATCCTGACCGGCGGCGCGCGGCGCGCGCGCGGCGTCGGCGGGCTGGTGGGCGGGCACGTCGGCGAGTTCGTGGCGGATCATGTCCTGGAGCGAGCGCAGGACTTCATCCAGGGTGTGTTTCTGCGAGGGCTTGTGTTTGGGCTTCTCGCCGGGATCGACCATGCCGCTAGTGTAGCGCCAGGGGTCGGCGGGCGACTAGCCGCCCGTTCGCCACGGGCACCGGGCGCTAGAGGCTGTGGGTTTCGAGGGCGTAGCCGCGTTCGCGGTAGAACCGGAAACGCTCGCGGGCCGCGGCCTTTTCGTTCTCGGTCGGGCCCACGATCTCGGCGACGCGGGCAAACCGGCTGAAAAATTCCGGTATCTGGGGGGTGAGGCTGATCAGCAGTTGGTGCCAGGCATCGGGCGGCGGCACGTGGCCGATCAGCACCGCCTGATCCGGCGGTTCGGTGTCGGCCCGGTAGACGGCGTGCGGGACGAAGCTCGCGGCGGCGAACGTCCAGAGCAGTTCGTCGAGCGCCGCCGCCTCGCCGGCGCCGGCGGTGAGAAGGTAGCTGCGATGGCCGAGCCGATAGGTCTTGTCGGCCAGCCGGCAGGCGAATTGCTGTTTGTCGCCGTGAGCGTCGTTCAACAGATAAAAATCGACGCGCGTCATTCGGCGTGCGGCTGGCAGCGCTGCAACAGGAACGTCACCAACAACGGCACCGGCCGGCCGGTCGCGCCTTTTTCCTTGCCGCCCTTCCAGGCGGTGCCGGCGATGTCGAGGTGCGCCCATTTGAATTTCTTGGCGAACCGCGCCAGGAAGCAGGCGGCGGTGATGGCGCCGCCCTCGCGCCCGCCGATGTTGGCGATGTCGGCGAAATTGCTGTCGAGTTGTTTCTGGTAATCGTCCCACAGCGGCAGTTGCCAGGCGCGGTCCCAGGCGTATTTGCCGGCGTTGATCAGCTCGCGCGCCAGCGCGTCGTGGTTGCTCAACAGCCCGCTCGGGTGACTGCCGAGCGCGATTACGCAGGCGCCGGTGAGCGTGGCCATGTCCACGACCGCGGCCGGATGGTAGCGCTCGGTGTAGGTAAGCGCGTCGCACAGGATCAGCCGGCCCTCGGCGTCGGTGTTGAGTATCTCGATGGTCTGGCCGGACATGCTGGTGACGATGTCGCCGGGCTTGTTGGCGTTGCCGTCGGGCAGATTCTCGGAACTTGGGATCACGCCGACCACGTTGATCGGCAACTGCAACTGCGCAAGCGCCTTGAAGGCGCCGAGCACGGACGCGCCGCCGCACATGTCGTATTTCATCTCGTCCATGTTGGCCGCCGGCTTGATGGAGATGCCGCCGGCGTCGAAGGTCAGGCCCTTGCCGATGAGCGCGATCGGCGCCTCGCCCTCGTGCCCGCCGTGGTATTCGAGCACGATCAGCTTGGGTGGCTGGCGGCTGCCGCGCGCCACCGACAGCAGCGCGCCCATGCCGAGCTTTTCCATGTCGGCCTGTTCGAGGACGGTGGTCTTGAAGTTGTATTGCTTGCCGAGTTCGATGGCCTGCTCGGCGAGGTAGGCGGGCGTGCAGATGTTGCCGGGCAGATTGCCGAGGTCCTTGGCGAGGCTCATGCCGGCGGCGATCGCCTTGCCCTGTTTGATCGCCTCTTCGCCGGCGGCCAGATCGCTGCGCTTGGCGACCGGCAGGATCAATTTGCGCAGCGGCCGGCGGCGTTCGGTCTTTTCGCTCTTGAGCCGGTCGAAACGATAGAGCGCGTCTTCCACGGTCTCGACCGCCTGGCGCAGCTTCCAGCGGATATCGCGCCCGCGCACCTCGAGTTCGGTGAGATAGAGCGTGGCGTCGCCGGCGCCGGTGTCCTGCAAGGCCTTGGCGGCCTTGGCGAGCGTCTCGCGATAGCGGTTCTCGTGGAATTCCTTTTCCTTGCCGCAGCCGATCAGCAGCAGGCGTTCGCACAACACGCCGGGGAGGTTGTGCAGCAGCAGGCTCTGGCCGCTCTTGCCCTCCAGGTCGCCGCGCCGCAGGATCGCGCCGAGCGCGCCGTTGCTGGCCTCGTCCAGACGACGGGCGGCGCTGCTCAGCTTGCGGCCTTCGAATACTCCGGCCACCAGGCAGGCGCTGCGCTGTTTTTCGGGATCGCCGCTCTTGACGCTGAATTCGAGATTTTTGTCGGTCATGTAAGGCCCTTTGCCGGCTGGCGGTTATGCTATATTGCCCGTTTCGGCGCACGCGCAATAGCCTTGTACGCCGGCTTTTTTCGCGATGACGGGTGAGAAAGCTGTTCGAATACGGGGATTGTCGGCATAGCCAGCGTCTTTTGCGCCATTTTCCAATGTTTCCTGCGAACCTGTCAAAATTTCCCGCGGACTTATGCTGATCGTCGATCGGGCGCTGATCCGCGAAACCCTGGCCACCAGCCTGGCGGTCATCCTGGTATTCGTGCTGCTGTTCGTGATCGTGAGCCTGACGAATATCCTGGCCAAGGCCGCGCTCGGCGAGATCCCGATCGGGATCGTGTTCATCCTGCTGGGCCTCCAGACCGTCAAGACCTTCAGCGTCATTCTGCCGCTGGCGCTGTTCGTCGGCTTGCTGCTCACCCTCGGCCGCTGGTATCGAGACAGCGAGATGACGGTGCTGGCCGCCTGCGGCATCGGCCTCGGCCGGTTCTTGCGCCCGGTGTTGATGCTGGCGGCCGGGTTTGCCATGGTCGCGGCGCTGTTCGCGTTTTACCTGGCGCCGCTGTCGGTCACGCTCATCGCCCAGGCCAAGAGCGGCACCGCCGGCCGCCACGAGGTCCAGGAGATCGCGCCCGGCGTGTTCAACGAGATCAAGGACGGCGGCGGGTTCTTTTACGTCGAGCAGGTCAACCGGGACGACGCCACCTTGACCAATATCTTCATGAGCAAGGAAGAAGACGGACGGCATGGGGTGCTGGTGGCGAAGAGCGGCTACCAGTATCTGGACGAAACCACCGGCGACAAATTCCTGGTGTTCAAGAACGGCACGCGTTACGAGGGCGCGCCCGGCCGCGCCGATTATCGCATTCTGGACTTCGAGAGCTATGCGGTGCGCATCGAGCCGCGCCCGCCGGCCGCGCCGCTCACCGGCCACGACGCCATGCCGATGTGGCAGTTGTTCGGCGCGCCTGACCGCAACGCCCAGGCCGAGTGGCAGTGGCGGCTGGCCAAGCCGATCAGCCTGATCCTGCTGGCGCTGTTGGCGATGGTGTTCGCCCACACCAGCGCCCGCCGCGGGCGCTATACCGGGTTGTTCGTCGCCATTCTGGTGTATTTCGTGTACAGCAATTTCCTGGGCATCGGCAATATTCTGGTCAAGCAGGGGCGGGTGCCGCCGGCCGTCGGCCTGTGGTGGGTGCACCTGTCGTTCCTGGCGCTGGCCGTGTATCTGATTCGCCGGCGCATCAACAACCGGCCGCTGCTGCCCGAGTTCAGGAAGCGCCGACGGGTCGCGGCATGAGCATCCTCGACCGCCACATCGGCCGCACCATCGTTTTCAGCACGTTGCTGGTGTTCGGCGTGCTGATGTCGCTGTTTACCTTCATCACCTTCGTCGAGGCGTTCGGCGACCTGGGCAAGGCCAATTTCGGCCTGGTCGCGGCGATCAAATACGTGCTGCTGTCGTTGCCGCGCGATGCTTATGAACTGTTTCCGATGACGGCGCTGCTCGGCACCACGCTTGGACTGTCGTCGCTCGCGGTCGATTCCGAATTGATCGTGATGCGCGCCGCCGGGGTGTCGCTGTTGCGGATCGTCGGCTCGGTCATGAAGGTGGGGGTGGTGCTGATGGCGATCGCGGTGGTGGTCGGCGAGGTGGTGGCGCCGGTCACCGAGGACCTGGCGCAACGCGGGCGCGCCGCGGCCACGCAACGCGGCGTGGCCCAGTTGAAAGACCGGGGTTTATGGTTGCGCGACGGCAGCGCGTTCATGCACGTCGGCGAGGTGTTGCCGGACCTGACCCTGCTGCGCGTCAACATCTATCAATTCGACGACGACACCCGGCTGCGCCGCCAGACCGCGGCGCAAAGCGGGCGCTACGAGCAGACCCACTGGCGGCTCGAGGACGTGAGCCAGAGCTGGATCGAGGACAACAAGGTGCACAGCCGCCGGCTGGAAAGCGATCAGTTGATCTCGGTGCTCACCCCCGACATGCTCGGGGTGTTCGCGGTCAAACCCGAGGGGCTGTCGGGTTGGCATCTGTTTCGCTACATCCAGCACCTCGAACAGAACAAGCAGGACACCAGCCGCTATAACCTGGCGCTGTGGCACAAGATCATGCTGCCGCTGTCGACCGGCGTCATGGTGATCCTGGCGATCCCGTTCGTGTTCGGCCAGTTGCGCAGCGGTGCCTTGGGGTCGCGGCTGCTGATCGGCATCGTGCTGGGACTGGCGTTTTACCTGATTAACCGGGTGTTCGGCTATTTCGGCTTGTTATACGGGTTGCCGCCGGCGCTCGGCGCGATCCTGCCGGCGGCGTTGTTTTTCGTGCTCGCCCTGGTAATGCTGCGACGCGTGGCTTGAACAAAATGAAGAGAGAATTTGCGACCTACAGGGAAGGTGGAAGTGTCGTGGCAGGCAGGAGCCGAGAACGACTATTAATTTTCAACGCAGAGACGCAGAGAACGCAGAGAAAAGCGTATCTAGGTTTAAATCCAAAAAAATCTTGTTAGAGAGATGAGCTCTGTCGATTTTCGGCACAGTAAAGAAACAATTTCTTGGTTTGACCAAAAGTAATGGTTTTCTCTGCGTTCTCTGCGT
>JACREH010000042.1 GCA_016218345.1 Gammaproteobacteria bacterium
CGGCAGGCGAGCGCGGGCGCGCGGTTGCCGTCCACCCAGGCCTCGTCGGGTGCGAGGCACAGCGCTTGCACGGCGCGCTGCATGGCCAGCAGGCTGGCCTGCAATATGTTCAGCCGATCGATCTCCTCGACCGTGGCCGCGCCGAGCGCCCAGGCCAAGGCGTGGCGGCGAATCGCTTCGGCCAACTGCTCGCGGCGCGCCGCGCTCAGGGTTTTGGAATCGGCCAGGCCTGCGATCGGCCGGCGACCGTCGAGAATCACCGCCGCCGCCAGCACCGGGCCGGCCAGCGGCCCGCGGCCGGCCTCATCCACGCCGGCGATGCGCGTACCGCTCATGGCGCGCGCCGCGCGAGACGCCTGAGCTTGCCGGCGCGTCGCAGCACCGCCAGCACCGCCGCGGCGGCGCGTACGTTGGCGCCGCGCCGCAGTTTTTTCGACAGTCTTTCAAAGGCTTGCAGGGTTTCGGCGGCCTCGGTCGTGGCCTTCAGGCCGCGCTCCACGGCTTGGCCGAGAGCGGCCGGACGGGCATCGCGTTGCAGGTATTCCGGCACCAGGCGCCGGCCGGCGAGATGATTGGGCATCGAAAAATACTTCACGTGCGCGAACGCCTGGATGAGCCAGGAACTCAACAACGAGACCTTATAGGTCACCACCATCGGCCGCTTGAGCAACATGGCCTCGAGCGCGGCCGTGCCGGAGGCGAGCAGCACGATATCGGCGGCGCCCATCGCCTGGCGTGAATGGCCGTGCAGGCGCGTGATCGGCAGGTCCCAGGCGCCCTGCTGCTTGACGGCATCCTCGAAGATCACGCGCGTACGGCGATTCACGAACGGCGCGATGAAATGCAGTTGCGGGTTGCGCGCATGCAGCCATTGGGCGGTGCGCACAAACAGTTCGGCATGCGCCTTGAGCTCGCTCACGCGGCTGCCGGGCAGGAGCGCGATTATGGTTTTGTCGTCGGGCAGCTGTAAATGCTTGCGCAGCGCGACCCGATCCACGTCGCCGGCGATTTCATCGGCCAGCGGATGACCGACGAACGTCGCCGGCACCCGATGCTGTTTGTAGAACTTCGACTCGAACGGGAACAGCGCCAATACCCGATCGACCGCGCGCCGGATCTTGCGCACCCGGTAGCTGCGCCACGCCCAGACCTGCGGGCTGACGTACTGGATGGTCGGAATGCCGGCGCGCTTCAGCCGCTCGGCCAGCCCCAGGTTGAACCCGGGCGAATCGACGCCGATGAACAGATCGGGCGGATCGGCGAGAAAATGCCTGGCCAGATCGCGGCGGATGCGCAACAGCTTGAACAACCGGCCGGCGATCTCGGTCACGCCCAGCACCGACAGCGTCTCGATCGGCACCAGGCTCTTGCAGCCCTCGGCGATCATGAGCGGCCCGCCCACGCCCTCGAAACGGACGCCCGGCAGGCGCTGGCTCAGTTCACGCAGCAACCCGGCACCCAACTGGTCGCCGGACACCTCGCCGGCAACCACCGCAATTCGTACACCATCGGTCATCTTATTTGGACGTCCTCAATAATGAATCGCCTTTGGCGATTTTTTTTAGTGCGCGTTTCACCGCGCGCTCAAGGGGAGATGTCAACACCCGAATGTGTTACTCCCTTACAGCTAAGCCTTAAGGCCCTAAGGTTCTGTGCTCGGGTTAGGTTTCAGGTTTGGATGTCGCCCCTTGAGTCGCACCGAGCACCGGAGGTCGGCGAGATAAAAGCCCGCATGGAATTATCATGCGGGGCGCGTAGGGGATACGCGCGTTTTTCGCAGCACACGGACGTGCTGTCGAAAAACCCCTCGCCCCCCGTGGAGCGCCGGGCACCCCACCCCAACGCGCTAGCGCGTTGGGGTGGGGTGCGACAATGGGGCAAAATGGCTTTGGTTACTTTCGCCGAAACGAAAGTAACCCGCCCGCGGTGCGGGAACCGCGATAATATAATTCATCGCCGCAGGCGATACAAAAAAACGTGCCCCAGTAACAACGCCCACCCAAACTAAACCCGAAAAAACCCGCACACCTTAACGAATGATCCCCCGCTCCGAGGCGACAATAAACGCAACCAGCGCCCCCACCTCCGGACACTGCGGCTCGAGCCCGCGCAACTGTGCCAGCGCCTCTTCGAGGCGCAGCCCGGAACGGTACAAAATCTTATAGGCGTGTTTGAGCGTCTCGATGCTGTCCTCGGAAAACCCGCGACGCTTGAGGCCGCGCAGATTCAAGCCGTAGGGCTGGGCGGTGTTGCCGTACACCAGCAGGTACGGCGGGATGTCCTTGAAGGTCACGGTCGCGACGCCGGTCATGCAATGCGCGCCGACCCGGCAGAATTGGTGGACGCCGGTGAAGCCGCCGAGCACCGCATGATCGCCGACCGTCACGTGTCCGCCCAGCGTCGCGCAATTCGCGAACACGGTGTGATCGCCGACCTGGCAGTCGTGGGCGACATGCACATAGGCCATGAACAGATTGTCGCTGCCGATGCGCGTGAGGCTATGGCCGGTCACGGTGCCGCGGCTGAAGGTCACGTATTCGCGAATGACGTTGCGATCGCCGACCTCGAGACGCGTCGGTTCGCCGGCGTATTTCAGGTCCTGCGGAGCCTCGCCGAGCGAGGCGAACTGGTAGATCTTGTTATGCCGGCCGATGCGCGTCGGCCCATTGACGACCACATGCGGGCCGATCCAGGTGTCGTCGCCGATCTCGACGTCCGCTCCGATGACGCTGAACGGTCCGACCTGGACATTCTTCCCGAGGCGCGCGCCGGGGTCGATGATGGCCTGCGGATGGATCAACCTAGAATTCCTTGAAGGTGCACATCAATTCGGCGCTGCAACAGACCTCGCCGGCGACCTGCGCGGTGGTCTCGAACTTCCACATGCCATGCATGCGGCGCGCGATGTTGACACGGATCTCCAATTGATCGCCGGGCTCGACCGGCCGTTTGAAGCGCGCCTTGTCGATACCGACGAACAAGTAAATCTCGTTGTTGCCGGGCAGTTTCCCCATGGTCTTGAACGACAAAATCCCGCAAGCCTGGGCCATGGCCTCGATCACCAGCACCCCCGGCATGAGCGGGCGCACCGGGAAATGGCCCTGGAAAAACGGTTCGTTGACGGTGACGTTCTTGATCGCAACCAGGTATTCGCCGGGCTTGTAGTCGATGACCCGGTCGATCAGCAGAAACGGATAGCGGTGCGGCAGGTGCCGCAGCACCTCGTTGATGTCCATGCTGTTCAAATTGACTTCCCCTCGGTTATTGCGGCGGAAAAAAATTCATTCGTAACGACCGCCATGAAGGCCGGCCTCGGTCAGGAACGATCGCGTTGGGTGAATAGTTGCTCTATCTTTCGTTCAAGTTCTTTGAGGCGCTTGGCCATCTCGTCCAGATGCCGAAACCGCGCGGCATTCTTGCGCCATTGTTCGGCCGGTTCGGCGGGCATGCTCGACGAATACACGCCGGGGCGCGTGAGCGAACCGCCGACCAGCGAGGTTCCCATCACCGTCACGTCGTCGGCGATCTGCAAGTGGCCGGCGATGCCGACCTGCCCGCCGATCGCGCAGCGCTTGCCGATCACGGCGCTGCCGGCCACGCCCACGCAGCCGGCCATGGCGGTATGTTCGCCGATTTGCACATTGTGTGCAATTTGCACGAGATTATCGAGCTTGACACCGTCGCCGATCACGGTGTCGCCGAGCGCGCCGCGATCGACGGCGGTATTGGCGCCGATCTCGACATCGTCGCCGACCACCACCCGGCCGAGCTGCGGCACCTTGACCCAGCGCTCGCCGTCCTTGGCGTAACCGAAGCCGTCGCTGCCGACGACCGCGCCGGGATGCACAATGCAGCGCCGGCCGATGCGGCAACCGTGCGCCACCGTCACTCTGGCGATCAGGCGCGTGTCGGCACCGATAGCCGCGCCCTGGCCGACGATGCAGCCGGGGCCGATAAAGACGTTGTCCTCGACCGCCGCCCCGCCCTCGATTACCGCCTGCGGACCGATCCAGGCACTCGCGGCGACCCGGGCGGCGGCGTCGATGACCGCGCTCGGATGGCGCCCGGGCCGAACCGCCGGCAGCGGGTTGAACAGCGCCGCGATGCGCGCGAAACACAGCTGGGGATTGGCGGTGATCAGGGCGTTACCGGAATACAGGCCGGCGTCCGCATCGTTCAATACCAGCGCGCCGGCGCGCGTGCCGCTCAGATACTTCTGATACGCGGGATTCGACACATAGGCGAGGTCGCCGGGGCCGGCGGCCTCGAGGGTGGCGACGCCGCTGATCGCGATGGTACCGTCGCCGCGCAGCCGCGCCTGAAATCGTTGCGCCAACTCGGCAAGGGTGACGGCCATGGCTCGCTTCCGTTATTTCTTGCCGAGCTTCTTCAGAATCTTGTCGGTGATGTCGATCTTGTCGCTGGCGTAGACCGTGCCCTCGTGCAGAATGAGGTCGAACTTCTCCTGTTTGGCGATCTCGACGATCGCCTTGTACACCACCTTCTGGAGCGCGGCCAGTTCCTCGTTGCGGCGCAGGTTGTAGTCCTCGCGAAATTCCTGGGTGGTGCGCTTCAGCTCGCGCTTGAGCGTCAAGGCCTCGCGCTCCTTGTTGCGCCGATCGGCTTCCTTCATGACCAGCGCGTTCTTTTCCAGATCGTCTTCGAGCTGTTTGATCTTGTTCTGGGTCGCGACCAGCTCCCGGTCGCGCGGCGCGAACTCGGCCTCGAGCTTCTTGAGCGCCGCCTCGCCCTGCGGCGCCTCTTCGATCACCTTCACGGCGTTGACATAGCCGATCTTGAGTTCGTTGGCCGCGGCCGGCGCCAGTGCGCCCGTCAGCCCGAACGCCAGCAATAACGATAGAAATTTAGACATCACTGCTTGCCTCGACGTAGGTATAACCGCGATCACCGGAACAGGGTGCCCAGGGTGAATTGTATAGTTTCGGTCTGGTCTCCGGTTTTCTTGTTCAAGGGCGCGGCCACGCTGATGCTGAGCGGGCCGAGCGGCGAGAACCAATTAAACGCCAAACCGGTCGAGTAACGCAACGCCCCAAAATCGATGTTCTCGTTCGGTCCATAAACCATGCCGCCGTCCACGAACGCGCTCAGGCGCATGGATTTGTTGTCCCTGGACGCGCCCGGCACCGGAAATAGAAACTCGGCGTTACCCAATATCCGCGAACTGCCGCCGATCGGCAGGGTCTCGTCCGGCCCGCCGATGTCGCGCGGGCCGAGGGTGCGGGACTTGTAACCGCGCACGCTGCTCGCGCCGCCGGCGTAGAAATTCTTGAAGAACGGCAGTTCGCCGGTGTCACCGTAGCCGCCGCCGTAGCCGAGCTCGCCCTTGAGCTTGAAGGTATAGTCTTTGCTGATCGGCATGTAGGCGGTGGCGGCGTAGGTCAGGCGATAATATTCGAGATCGCCGCCCGGCACCGCGACCTCGGCGGTGACGCGATGCACCACGCCGCGGGTCGGGAAGATCGGGCTGTCCAGGGTGTCGTGCGCCCAGCCAAGCGTGGCCTTGATGGCGTTGTTGCTCTCGCCGTAGGCGGCCACGAAATCCTGCGCGACCTTGGCGCCGGTGGTCGGCACTGAGAGCGAAACCTTTTCATACCCGATGCCCAAAGAGATGCTCCGGTCCTCGCTGATCGGGATGCCGTAGGTGACGCTCGCGCCGGCCGTGTCGGAATTGTAGGCGGCCAGATCGGCCTCGGCGGCGTCGATCTTGGACACGTAAAGATTGAAACTGCGGCTGATGCCATCGGCCGTATAGTAAGGGTTGACGTAGCTGATGTTGGCGTGTTTGTTCGAACTGCTGGTGTCGACACTGGTGGTCAACTCCTTGCCGGTGCCGAACAGATTCTTCAACGTCACGCTGCCGGCCAGCACCACGCCGTCCACGTCGGAGTAACCGACGCTCGCCAGGAAATTGTTGACCAGGCGTTCCTTGACGGTGACGTTGATATCGATCTGATCCGGCACGCCCGCCACCGGCGGGGTTTCGATGGTCACCTCGTCGAAATACCCCAGGCGCTGCAGGCGTTCGCGCGAGCGCTGCACCTTCTGCGCCGAATACCAGGCGCCCTCCAGCTGGCGCATCTCGCGCCGCAGCACCTCGTCGCGCGTGCTCAGATTGCCGGCGAAATTGACGCGCCGCACGTACACCCGCCGGCCGGGATCGACGAAGAAGGTGAACGCCACGCTGTTGGTTTCCTTGTTGACCTCCGGCACGGCGTTGACGTTGGCGAACGCATAGCCGTCGTCGCCCAGGCGGTCGCTGATGCGCTTGCTGCTCTCGGTGATCTCCTGGCGCGAGAACACGTCGCCCGGCTTGATATGGACGAGCGCGTTCACTTCCGCTTCCGGCACGATCAGTTTGCCGGCCAGCTTGTAGCCGGAAATGGTGTACTTCTTGCCTTCGCTGACGTTGACGGTGATGTAGATATGCTCTTTTTCCGGGCTGATCGAGACCTGCGTGGAGTCGATAGTGAACTCCAGATAACCGCGGTTCTGGTAGAAGCTCCGCAACGCTTCGAGGTCGGCGGCCAGTTTTTGTTTCGAGTATTGGTCGTTCTTGCTCAGAAAACTGAACATGCCGGTGGTGCCGAGCGAGAAATTCTCCAGCACTTGCTTGTCGCTGAACGCCTGGTTGCCGACCACTGTGATCTCACCGATGCGCGCGATGCGTCCCTCGGAGACGTCGATGTTGATCCCGACCCGGTTGCGCTCGAGCGGCGTCACCGTGGTCTTGACCTGGACCGCGTAATAACCGCGGCTGAAGTATTGGCGCTTCAATTCCTGTTCGGTCTTGTCGAGCAACGAGCTGTCGAAAATCCGGCCCTCGGCGAGCCCGGTTTCCTTGAGGCCCTTCTTCAAGGTTTCCTCGTCGATCTCCTTGGTGCCAGTGATGGCGATGGTGTCGATCGAGGCGCGTTCCACCACAGTCACCACCAGCACGTCGCCGCTGCGCTCCAGGCGCACGTCCTTGAAGAAGCCGGTCTTGAACAGGGCGTGAATGGCGTCGCGCGAACCGTCCTCGGTGACGCTGTCGCCGACCTTGATCGGCAGATAATTGAACACCGTGCCGGCCGAGATGCGTTGCAGACCCTCCACCCGGATGTCCTTGACGACGAAGGTTTCCGCGGCGATGGCCGCTTGCCACGAAACGGCGCCCGCCAGCATCAACAGTGCGAGGAATTTTTTCATAGGTTGTTTTATGGGTATGGCCGGTTATTGAGTGGGATTATTGCAGAATTCTGGCAAAATCGTTGTAAAACGCCAAGAGCATCAGCGCCCCGAGCAGGCTCAGGCCGATCATCTGCCCCCAATACAGCGCGCGTTCCGAGAGCGGGCCGCCCTTCACCGCCTCGATGACGTGGTACAGCAGTTGGCCGCCGTCCAGTATCGGGATCGGCAGCAGATTGAGCACCCCCAGGCCGACGCTGATGATCGCCAGGAACATCACGAACCGGTCGAGCCCGACCATGGCCGAGGAATGGGCGTATTGGGCGATAGTGATCGGTCCGCTGACGGCCTTCATCGACACCTCGCCCAGCACCATCAGATACAGCATGCGCAGGGTCACCACCGACATGTCCCAGGTGGTCTGCGCGCCCTCCCAGAGCGCGGTCGGCGGATCGTAGCGCAGCACGACGCGCATCTCGGGCGGCAGTTCCGGCGCGCGCACGCCGACGCCGATCCGGCCGATGCGCTGGCCGTTGCGTTCGACCGTCTGGGGGACGAGCTTGATGACCTGGCTGACGCCCTGACGATCGACGGTCAGCGCCAACGCCGCGCCCGGGCTGGCGGTGATCCGGGTCACCGCCTCCTGCCAGCTGCGGATCTCGGCGCCGTCGATGCGTGCGATCCGGTCGCCGGTCCGCAGTCCGGCCTGGGCGGCGACGCTGCCCGCCTCGACGCTGCCGAGAACCGGCGCCACCTCCGGGCTGTAGCCGTACATGCCGATCTCGCGCTCGATCAGCCCGGCGCTCACCCGCCCGGCGCTGAGCGCCGACAGATCGAGCCGGCGGGTGTGCAGCACCCCCAGGGCGTCGCGCGCCACGACCTCGACCTGCGCCTGATCGAGCGCGCGCTGATAGAGGTGCATGCGGCGCTGATCCCAGCTCGCCACCGGCTTGCCGTCGATGCTGACCAGCTCGTCGCCGGCCCGGAAACCGGCGCGCGCCGCCGGCGAATCCTCGTCGACCTTGCCGACCACGGGTTTCAGGCCGTCGATGCCGACCGTGAACAGCAGCGCATACACCAGGATCGCGAACAGGAAATTGAACAACGGCCCGGCCAGCACGATCGCCGAGCGTCGCGGGATCGGCTGGCGATTGAAGGCGCGGCGCAGGTCCTTCTTCGCCACCCGGCCCTCGCTTTCGTCGAGCATCTTGACGTAGCCGCCGAGCGGGATGGCCGACAGCACCCATTCGGTCCGGTCCCGGCCGGCGCGGCGCAGCCACAGCGGCCGGCCGAACCCAACCGAGAAGCGCGTCACCTTGACGCCCATGAGCCGGGCCACCCAGTAGTGACCGAACTCGTGCACCACCACCAGGATGCTGATGGCGGCGATGAATATCGCCAGCTTTAACAGCCAATCCATTATCGCCCTCCGGTCCGTGCCGCGTGACGCAGTATATAGTCGCGCGCGCAATCGCGCGCGCGTCCGTCGTCGGCCAGGACGGCGGCGAGTTCGGCGTCCGCGCGCGCCGCCACCGTCGCCATGCAGTGCTCGATCACCGGCGGGATAGCGGTAAACCCGATCTCGCCGGCGAGAAACGCCGCCACCGCCGCTTCGTTGGCGGCGTTCAGGATCGCCGGAGCGGTGCCGCCGGCCTCGGCCGCGGCCCGCGCCAGGCGCAAACAGGGAAAGCGCCGGTCGTCGGGGCGCTCGAAATCGAGCCGGCCGATCTCGACCAGATCGAGGCTCGCGACGCCCGCGTCGATACGCTCCGGCCAGGCCAGGGCGTGGGCGATCGGCGTGCGCATGTCGGGATTGCTCAACTGCGCCAGCACCGAGCCATCGGCGTACTCGACCATCGAATGAATCACGCTCTGCGGATGGATGACGATCTCGACCTGATCGGGGCGCAGATCGAACAGCCGGCAGGCCTCGATCAGCTCCAGGCCCTTGTTCATGAGTGTCGCCGAATCCACCGAGATCTTGCGGCCCATGCGCCAGCGCGGATGCTCGCAGGCCTGGGCCGGCGTGACATCCGTCAACTCCTCCGGACGGGCATTGCGGAACGGCCCGCCCGAGCAGGTGAGCACGACCTTGCGCACGCCGGCGGCGGCATCGCCGGAGCGGTAGTCGTGCGGCAGGCATTGGAAAATGGCGTTGTGCTCGCTGTCGATCGGCAGCAGCTCGGCGCCCGAGGCGCGCGCCTCGCGCATGAAAATATGCCCGGACATCACCAGCGGTTCCTTGTTGGCGAACAGCACGCGCTTGCCGGCGCGCACCGCCGCGAGCGTCGGCAGCAGTCCGACCGCGCCGACCATGCCGGCCAGGACGATGTCGGCCTGCGGCAGAGAGGCGATGTGCGCCAGCCCCTCCGGACCGCTCAGCACCTCGATGCCGAGACCGGTGGCGCGCACCCGCTCGGCGAGGCGCGCGGCGCTGGCGGCGTCGTACATCGCCGCGTACGCCGGGCGATAGCGCCGGCATTGCTCGAACAGCGCGTCGACCCGGGTGTTGCCGCTCAGCGCCAGCACCCGGTAGCGCTGCGGGTGGCGCGCCAGCACGTCCAGGGCGCTCTCGCCGATCGAGCCGGTCGAGCCCAACAGGCTAACGCCGCGCACCGCGCCGGTGGCGGCCGCTCCGGGCGCCTGGTGTTGGCGAGGCAGGCTCACGTCTTGATGCCCATGAGCAGCGTCCAGCCGAGCGCGAACGGCGGGGCGGCGGCCGAAAACGCGTCGATGCGATCGAGCATGCCGCCGTGGCCGGGCAACAGGCGGCCGCTGTCCTTCACGCCGGCGACACGCTTGGCCTGGCTTTCGACCAGGTCGCCCATCACCGAGAACACCGTGGCGACGAGCGCGATCGTCAGCCACGCCGCCAGCATGACGGCGCTCATCTGCCAGATGACCATACCGCTGGCGAGCGCCGCGACCGCGACCGCCACGAGCGCGCCGAGCACGCCTTCCAGGGTCTTGCCGGGACTCACGCCGGGTGCGAGCTTGGTCCGGCCGAACACGCTGCCGGCGAAATACGCCGCGCTGTCGGCCAGCCACACCATCGCGAACAAAAATACCAGCACCGCCGGCGACTGCGGGTCGTAGCGGTGCAGATAGAGGATCGCGTACCAGGCCGGCAGCAGGATGAAAAATCCGCGCACTTGCATGAACAGCCGCGAGTCCGGAATCGGCACAGTCAGGGCGCGCCGCCGCCACACCCGCAGCGCCTCCCAGCTCCACCACGCCACCGCGACCGTCAACACCGGCAGCGGCGGTAGATACAGAAGATTCACGCCGGCCGCGGCGAACGCCAGCAGGTACAGGACGCGCAGCAACCGGTCGTGCACCCCGCACAGCGCGGTCCATTCCCAGGCGGCGATCAACAGCACCGCGCCGACCAGCGCGCCCAGCCACGGGGTCGGCAGCAGATACACCGCCGCCAGCACCGACGCGACCAGCACCACGGCCGTGAGCACGCGGACCTTAAGCATGGCCGCCGGTGCCGCGGCGCTTGGCGTCCTCGACCTGCTCGCCGGTCTGGCCGAAGCGCCGCTGCCGCCCGGCATACGAGCGCAAGGCGAGGTCGAACTGGACGCGATCGAAATCCGGCCACAGCGTGGGCGTGAAATACAGTTCGGTATAGGCGAGTTGCCACAGTAAAAAGTTGCTGATGCGCTGTTCGCCGCCGGTGCGGATGAACAGATCCGGCTCGGGGCCGTCGGCCAGGCTCAGGAGCGGCGCGATGGTTTCGGGGGCGATTGCCTCGGGCGCGAGTTCGCCGGCGCGCACGCGCCGCGCCAGTTCCCGGCAGGCCTGGGCGATGTCCCAGCGGCCGCCGTAGTTGGCCGCCACCGTCAGGCACAGGCCCCGGTTCTCGCGGGTGAGCGCCTCGGCCCGCCGGATGCGCTCGACGAGCTTGTCGCTGAAGCCGGCGAGGTCGCCGATCACCCGAAAGCGCACGTTGTTGGTGTGCAGTTTGGCGACCTCCTTGTCGAGCGCGGTCATGAACAGCTCCATCAACAACCGCACCTCGGTCTCGGGGCGGCGCCAGTTCTCGCTGCTGAACGCGAACAGGGTGAGATGGGAAATGCCGAGTTCGCCGCAGGCGCGGGTCAGTTCGCGCACCGCCTCGAGGCCCTTGCGGTGCCCGGCGACGCGCGGCAGGCCGCGCGCCTTGGCCCAGCGGCCGTTGCCGTCCATGATCACCGCGACGTGGCGCGGCAAGGCGTCGAACGCGGCGGGATCGGGCGTGAACGAAGGGTCGGTCATGGCACGTGGAAAATTCCGGTGGGCATTATTCCGAACGTCCGAATCCTAAACCACGGGGGACACGGGGAAAATTGCCAGGGAAATTTTCGCCTTTCCCCGTGCTCCCCGTGGTTCAAAGTTCATATCGTTATGCTCGTAAAGAATGTCGGGGCGGACCAAATAGACTAGACCGCCATGATGTCCTGTTCCTTGGCCGCGACCAGCTTGTCGACCTCGGCGGTGAAGCGATCGGTGAGTTTCTGCACGGCGTCGAGCGCGCGCTTCTCGTCGTCCTGCGAGATTTCCTTCTTCTTGAGCAAGTCCTTCAGGTGGGTGATGCAGTCGCGGCGGATGTTGCGGATCGCGATCTTGGCGTTCTCGCCCTCGGTGCGCACCACCTTCCCGAGTTCCTTGCGGCGCTCCTCGGTGAGCATCGGCAACGGCACGCGGATGGTCTGACCGGCGGCGGCCGGATTGAGCCCCAGGCCCGATTCCTGAATGGCCTTCTCGATGGCCTGCAACATGCCCTTGTCCCAGGGCGTGACCGTCAGGCTGCGGGCGTCGCCGACGCTGATGTTGGCGACCTGGTTGAGCGGCGAACGGCTGCCGTAGTAGTCGACCTGCACGTGGTCGAGCAGCCCGGCGTGCGCCCGGCCGGTGCGAATCTTGCCGAGGTCGGTCTTGAGCGCGTCGATGGATTTGACCATGCGCGTCTCGGTGTCTTTGCTTATTTTTGGTATCAGGTCTTGCATGGCGGGTCTCCGCGTTGGACCAGGGTTCCTTCATTCTCGCCGAGGACGATGCGTCTCAGGCTTCCCGGCTTGTTGATGCCGAACACCCGCACCGGCAGATTCTGCTCGCGGCAGAGGCTGACGGCGGTGGCATCCATCACGCCCAGGCGCTTGGCGAGCGCCTCGTCGTAACTCAGCGCATCATAGCGCACCGCGTCGGGGTGGCGCATCGGGTCCTTGGTATAGACGCCGTCGACCTTGGTGGCCTTGAGCATGATGTCGGCGCCGATCTCGACGGCGCGCAGGCTGGCGGCGGTATCGGTGGTGAAAAACGGGCTGCCGGTGCCGGCCGCGAAGATCACGACCCGGCCGGCGGCCAGATGGGCGAGCGCGGCGGCGCGCGCGTAGCCCTCGACCACCGCCGGTATCGGCAGCGCCGACAGCACCGCCGCCGGGCAGCCGGCGCGTTGCAGGGCGTCGTGGAGCGCCAGCGAATTCATGACGGTGGCGAGCATGCCCATGTAATCGGCGGTGGCGCGATCCATGCCCGCGGCGGCCGGCGCCATGCCGCGGAAGATGTTGCCGCCGCCGACCACCAGGCCGATCTCGACGCCCATGGCCGCGATCTCCTTGATCTCGCCGACCAGGCGCGCGACCACGGCGCGGTTGATGCCGTAGGCGTCCTCGCCCATCAAGGCCTCGCCGCTCAGCTTCAACAGGATGCGACGATAGGCGGGCGTCATGGCGGCCGCGCCTGGCATGGATTTAGTTACCCTTCACCTGCGCCATCACCTCGGCGGCGAAGTCATTCGAGTTGCGCTCGATGCCGGCGCCCACTTCGTAGCGCATGAATCGCACTACCTTGGCGTTGGCGGTCTTCAGCAACTTCTCGACCGTGGTCTCGGGGTCCTTGACGAACGGTTGGCCGAGCAACGTGATCTCGCCCAGAAATTTATTGATGCGGCCGAGCACCATCTTCTCGACGATCTCGGGAGGTTTGCCGCTCTCCGCCGCCTGAGCGGTGAAGATCTCGCGCTCCTTGGCGATGATATCGGCCGGCACCTGGTTCTTGTCGACGCATTCCGGGCGGCTGGCGGCGATGTGCATGGCGATGTCGCGCGCCAGAGTCTCGCTGCCGCCTTCCAGCTCGACCAGCACGCCGATCTTGCGGCCGTGCACATAGGCGCCGATGTGGCCGTTGTCGGAGCGATAGCGCACGAATCGGCGCACGTTGATGTTCTCGCCGAGTTTCATGACCAGCGCCTCGCGCGCCTGGCTGACGGTCTGGCCGCTGTCGAGCGCGGCGTTCTTCAGCGCCTCGACGTCGGCCGGGTTGTGCCGGGCGGCGGCGGCGGCCACGGCGTTGGCGAACGCGATGAAGTCGTCGCCCTTGGCGACGAAATCGGTTTCGGAGTTGACCTCGGCCATGGCGGCGAGCTTGCGATCGGCGCTGATGGAAATGCCGATCGCGCCTTCGGCGGCGGTGCGGCCGGCCTTCTTCTCGACCTTGGCGCCGGCCTTCTTGCGCAGCAGATCGATGGCGGCGTTTTGATCGCCGTTGCACTCGGTGAGCGCGGCCTTGCATTCCATCATGCCGAGGCCGGTGATCTCACGCAGTTCTTTGACTTGATTCGCGGTAATCGTCATAGGCAACTTCCATTCAACTTCGTTGAAGATTCACAAAAAAGAGGGGCCAGGCCCCTCTTTCGTGTTGCTGCTCGGCGAGCTATTCGCTCTTGCCGGTCTTGGCCTTGGGGCGACCGGCGGCGGCGGGTTTGGCGCGCGGTTTGACGGCGCGCTTGGCGGGTACCGCCGGCGGCGCGGCGGCGTCCGCTTCGACCTCGGCCGGCGCGGGCGCGGCCTGCTTGGCGACGATCTTGCGCTTGGCGGCGACCTTGACCTTCGGCTCCTCGCTCACTTCCACGAATTCCTCGCCGTCGCTCACCGGCAACGGGGCGACGGTGTTACGGCCTTCGATGATGGCATCGGCGGCCGACTGGGCGTAGAGCCGAATGGCGCGGATGGCATCGTCGTTGCCGGGGATGACGTAGTCGACACCGTCCGGCTTGCAGTTGGAATCGACCACCGCGACCACCGGGATATCGAGCTTCACGGCCTCGGACACGGCGATGTACTCGTGGCCGACATCGATCACGAACAGCGCGTCCGGCAGGCCCGGCATGTCCTTGATGCCGGCCAGGCTGAGTTCCAGTTTCTGGCGTTCGCGATCGAGCAGCAGTTGCTCCTTCTTGATGAGCTTCTCGATGCTGCCGTCCTGCTGCATGGCCTCGAGGCTCTTCAGGCGCTCGATGGATTTCTTGACGGTCTTGTAGTTGGTCAGCATGCCGCCGGTCCAGCGATGATCCACGTACGGGCAGCCGCAACGCTGCGCCTCCTCGCGGACGATATCGCCGGCCTGACGCTTGGTGCCGACAAACAGGATCGTGCCCTTGTTGGCCGCGAGCTTGGCGAGGAAATTCATCGCCTCGTTGAACAGCGGCAGGGTCTTTTCCAGATTGATGATGTGAATCTTGTTGCGCGCGCCGAAGATATAGGGGCGCATCTTGGGATGCCAGAAACGGGTCTGGTGGCCGAAATGCACGCCGGCCTCCAGCATCTGACGCATGCTGACGTTGCTCATTCAATACTCTCCGTTGGGTTAGTCCGCCATGGATCCCGCTAGCGACCCGCCGAAACGGGCACCCCGCTAAACGTGACGACCCATGTGAGGTTTAGGGTTTAACGTTAAAAAGCGCGCCTTTATACCATAAAAACCGCCCGCGGGCCAAGCCGCAAACGGGCCATCCTTGGCCCGCGGCCCTCGCCTCGATCCCATCGGCGAAACCGTAGGGGCGGGTTTGAAACCCGCCCCTACAATTAATCCGGTCAACCGCGGCGGCCCGGCAACCGCAAACAGTGTTAAAGTAGCGCCGAAAAACGCCGGTCGCCCGCCCCGCCCACCATGCCCGTCACCATCAAGACCCCGGAAGAAGTCGAAAAGATGCGCGTCGCCGGCCGGCTGGCCGCCGAGGTGTTGCAGATGATCGCGCCGCACGTGCAGCCCGGCGTCTCGACCGGCGAGCTCGACCGGCTCTGCCACGACCATATCGTGAACGTCCAGCAGGCCGTCCCGGCGCCGCTCAATTACAAGGGCTTCCCGCGCTCGATCTGCACCTCGGTCAACCACCAGGTCTGTCACGGCATCCCGGGCGACAAGACGCTCAAGAAGGGCGACATCGTCAACATCGACGTGACCGTCATCAAGGACGGCTGGCACGGCGACACCAGCAAGATGTTCTTCGTCGGCGAACCGTCGATCCAGGCCAAGCGCCTGGTGCGGGTGAGCTACGAGTGCATGTGCATCGGCATCGCGCTGGTCAGGCCGGGCGCGCGCCTCGGCGACATCGGCCACGCCATCCAGCAGCACGCCGAGCAGAACCACTGCTCGGTGGTGCGCGAATACTGCGGCCACGGCATCGGCCGCCAGTTCCACGAAGACCCGCAGGTGCTGCACTACGGCCGGCCCGGCACCGGCATGCAGCTGGAACCGGGCATGACCTTCACCATCGA
>JACREH010000043.1 GCA_016218345.1 Gammaproteobacteria bacterium
AGAGCCGCGGCCACAAGGCCGCCACCTTCCACGAAAGCACCACCATCGAGATCGTTTGGACCGCCATCCCGTTCCTGATCCTGGTCGGCATGGCCATCCCGTCCACCGCCACGCTGCTCAAGATGGAAGACACCAAGAGCGAGGCCGACATCGTCATCAAGGTGACCGGTTATCAATGGAAGTGGCGCTACGAGTATCCCGATCACGATGTCAGTTTCTTCAGCACTCTTTCCACCCCGCGCGACCAGATCGAGAACAAGGCCAAGAAGGGCGACAATTACCTATTAGAGGTCGACAACCCGGTGGTGATCCCGGTCGGCAAGAAGGTGCGTTTCCTGGTGACCGCCAACGACGTGATCCACGCCTGGTGGGTGCCGCAACTGGGCGTGAAGAAGGACGCCATCCCCGGCTTCTTGAACGAGACCTGGGCGATCGCCAACAAACCCGGAACCTACCGCGGCCAGTGCGCCGAGTTGTGCGGCAAGGACCACGGCTACATGCCGATCGTGGTCGAGGCGGTCGAGCAGGATAAATTCACCCAATGGGTCGGCGCCCAGAAGGCCCAGGCGCAGGTGGCGGCCGCCGATGTCGGTAAGCAATGGACCAAGGCCGAACTGCTCGCCAAGGGCGAGAAGGTCTACGCCCAGTGCGCGGCCTGTCACGGCGCCAAGGGCGAGGGTGTCGCCACCTTCCCGAAATTGACCGGCAGCAAGATCGCCACCGGCCCGGTCGCCGACCACATCAAGATCGTGCTCAAGGGCAAGCCCGTCACCGCCATGCAGGCGTACGCCGGCCAGATGAACGACGCCGATATCGCCGCGGTCGTGACCTACGAACGCAACGCCCTCGGCAACAAGACCGGCGACGTGGTGCAACCGGCCCAGGTCAAGGCGCTGCGCTAACCACCGCTGTCGAACCCGAATCCACGCGAATTCCGGCTTTAGGAGATTAACAAAATGGCACAAGCTCAAGCACACCACGACGAGCATCCCACTGGCATCAGCCGCTGGCTGTTCACCACCAACCACAAGGACATCGGCACCCTGTACCTGATCCTCAGCCTGATCATGTTCTTCGTCGGCGGGGCGATGGCGCTGGTGATCCGCGCCGAGCTCTGGCAGCCCGGCCTGCAGATCGTCGATCCGCATTTCTTCAATCAGATGACCACCATGCACGCGCTCATCATGGTGTTCGGCGTGGTGATGCCGGCGTTCGTGGGCTTCGCCAACTGGCAGATTCCAATGATGCTCGGCGCGCCGGACATGGCGCTGCCACGCATGAACAACTGGAGCTTCTGGATCCTGCCGTTCGCGTTCACGCTGCTCGGCTCGACGCTGTTCCTGCAGGGCCAGGGCGGCGCGCCCTCGGCCGGCTGGACGCTCTACCCGCCGCTCGCCACCCAGGGCGGCATGGGTACCGACTTCGCGATCCTGTCGATCCACATGCTCGGTATCTCCTCGGTGCTGGGCGCGATCAACATCGTCGTCACTATCCTCAACATGCGCGCCCCGGGCATGACGCTCATGAAGATGCCGCTGTTCGTCTGGACCTGGCTGATCACCGCCTATCTGCTGCTGGCGGTGATGCCGGTGTTCGCGGGCGCGGTCACCATGCTGCTCGCCGACCGTCACTTCGGCACCCACTTCTTCGACGCCGCCGGCGGCGGCGATCCGGTGCTGTGGCAGCACGTGTTCTGGTTCTTCGGACACCCCGAGGTGTATATCCTGATCCTGCCGGCGTTCGGTTTGGCCTCGCAGATCATCCCGACGTTCGCGCGCAAACCGCTGTTCGGTTACGACTCGATGGTGTACGCCAGCGCCTCGATCGCGTTCCTGTCGTTCATCGTCTGGGCGCATCACATGTTCACGGTCGGCATGCCGGCGGCCGGCGAACTGTTCTTCATGTACGCCACCATGCTGATCGCGGTGCCGACCGGCGTGAAGGTGTTCAACTGGGTCTCGACCATGTGGCGGGGCTCGATGACCTTCGAGACGCCGATGCTGTTCGCGGTCGCGTTCGTTTTCCTGTTCACGATCGGCGGCCTGTCGGGACTGATGCTGGCGATCGCGCCGGCCGACTTCCAGTACCACGACACCTATTTCGTGGTGGCGCACTTCCACTACGTGCTGGTGTCGGGCGCGATCTTCGCGATCCTCGGCGGCACCTATTATTGGCTGCCGAAGTGGACCGGCCACATGTACAACGAGACGCTCGGCAAGTGGCATTTTTGGCTGACCGCGATCGGCTTCAACCTGGCGTTCTTCCCGCAGCACTTCCTGGGTCTGGCCGGCATGCCGCGCCGCATCCCGGACTACGCCCTGCAATTCACCGAGTTCAACCAGTGGTCGACGGTCGGGGCGTTCATCCTCGGCTTCGCACAGCTGTTGTTCGTCTACGTGGTTTGGCAGGCCGCCAAGGGCGGCCAGAAGGCCACCAGCCAGGTGTGGGAAGGCGCCGACGGTCTGGAATGGACGCTGCCGTCGCCGCCGCCGTATCACAGCTTCGCCACGCCGCCCAAGATCAAATAGCAAAATGCCGGCCATGGCGCGCACCGACAGCACCAGGAACGCCGCGCTCGCGCGCGCCAACCTGCGCACCGCCTTGATCCTGGGCGCGATCGCGCTCGGGTTCTTCCTGTACAGTCTGTGGCGGGGCGTGTGATGGCCGGACGCGCACCGCGCCAACCGGCACGCGGCCGCAACGCGCGCGTGGCCGAGCGCAACCGGCGCCTGACCGCCAAGCTGGCGGCGGCGGCGCTCCTGATGTTCGGTTTCGGTTTCGCGCTGGTGCCGCTGTACGACGTGTTTTGCGAGATCACCGGCCTGAACGGCAAGACCGGCCGCGCCGAGGCGGAAACGCTCGCCGCCAGGGTCGATGCCAGCCGCTGGGTGACGGTCGAGTTCACCGGCAGCACCGCCCAGGGCCTGCCCTGGGAATTCCGGCCGATGCAGAAGAAACTGCGCGTCCATCCCGGCCAGACCACGGTCGCCAATTATTACGTGCGCAACACCGCCGCCGAGCCGATCGTGGGGCGCGCCGTTCCGAGCGTGACGCCGGGCGCGGCCGCGGCGCATTTCAAGAAGATCGAGTGTTTCTGCTTCAGCGAGCAGACGTTGCGGCCCGGCGAGGCGCGCGAGATGCCGGTGCGGTTCGTGGTCGATCCCGAACTCGCCGCCGGTGTCGCCACCGTGACCTTGTCGTACACGTTTTTCAACACCGACCCGGCGCAGGCCAAGCGCTACGGCGGCGACGGCCAGGCGCCGGTCGTGGATCACGATCAGCATCGGGCGCACGCCGGCCCGGCGGCCGCCGGCGGCTGAGACGGTTTAATTTGAATCCTACCAACTAAAGGGGAATGCCTTATGTCCGCAGCACATGGTGATTATTATCTGCCCAGCCCCAGTCCCTGGCCGTTGCTGATCACGACCGGGCTGTTCACCCTGGCGCTTGGTTTCGTGTTGATGATCAACAGCGTCGGCGCCGGCTCGTGGCTGATGTTGATCGGCGCCAGCGTGATCATCTACATCATGGCGCGCTGGTTCGGACAGGTGATCGGCGAGAGCGAAGGCGGCCAGTACAACGAACAGGTCGACATGTCGTTCCGCATGGGTATGGCCTGGTTCATCTTCTCCGAGGTCATGTTCTTCGCCGCGTTCTTCGGGGCGTTGCTGTACGTGCGCCAGTTCGCCGGCCCGTGGCTCGGCGACACCGAACTGCTCTGGCCCGGGTACGATTTCAACTGGCCGACCGCCGGCCCCAAGGGTCCGGTGGCGATCGCGGCCGACACCATTCCGGGCGCCAACCAGTTCTCGCCGATGGGCGCCTGGGGCATCCCGGCGATCAACACCCTGATCCTGTTGAGCTCGGGCGTGACCGTCACGATCGCGCATTGGGGGCTGCTCAAGAACAACCGCGGCCAGTTGATCCTCGGCCTGATCGCCACCGTGGCGCTCGGTCTGTTGTTCCTGTCGCTGCAGGCCTACGAGTACATCCATGCCTATTCGCAGCTCGGCCTGACGCTCAAGACCGGCAGCTACGGCGCGACGTTCTTCATGCTGACCGGCTTCCACGGCTTCCACGTGACCATCGGCACCATCATGCTCATGGTCATCCTGGGTCGCTCGATCAAGGGCCATTTCCGGCCGGATCACCACTTCGCGTTCGAGGCGGTCGCCTGGTACTGGCACTTCGTGGACGTGGTGTGGCTGTTCCTGTTTATCTTCGTGTACTGGCTGTAACGCCGGACAGGCGCAGGCGTTAAAAAAAGGCGCTGCCCAGGCAGCGCCTTTTTTCTTTGGGGCCTTTCTTCAGGGCGGGGTAGGGCCGGACAGCCCGCTCGGCGGGATGATACCGAAGTAGAATCCGGCCATGAGCAGCACGAACAGGGCCAGCGACAGGCTGATGCGCACGGTGAGCGATTTGGCGGTGCGGGTGCCTTTCCCCTTGTCCTTGTAGAGGAACAGCAGCGCCGAGAACAGGCTGATGAAGATGAGCGCCAGCATTACGAGAATGACGATTTTGATAAGCATGACGGGCCCCGCGGGTCGGCGTGTGGAGCGAGCCATTATACGCCGGCCCCTTTCAAAATGCCGCCGGCCGGCCGGCGGCGGGCGGCCATGAGGCTGCGCTTCGCCGCGCGCTGGTGGCCGACCCTGGCGACCGCGCTGCTGGTGCCGGCGTTCACGGGCCTCGGTTTCTGGCAGCTCGATCGTGCCGGGCAAAAGGCCGAACTTCAGGCCGAATACGACGCGCGCCTGCGCGGCCCGTTGGTGGCGGTCGGCGCGCGCGTGCAGCCGGCCGAGGAGTTGCGTTTCTACCGGGTCGTCGCCAAGGGCCGTTACGATAGCGCCCACCAGATATTCATCGACAATCGCGTCCAGCAGGGGCGGGTCGGGTATCATGTCGTAACGCCGCTCAAGCTCGAGGCCAGCGAGACGCGCGTGCTGGTGAATCGCGGCTGGATCGCGCTCGGCCGGGACCGCGAGCACCTGCCGGCGGTCGAGACCCCGGCGGGCGTGCAGGAAATCACCGGCGTGGCGGTGGTGCCGGCCGAGCACGTCTTCACCTTGGGCAAGCCGGCGGCGGCGGGCGGTCCCTGGGAGACGGTGTGGCAGAATATCGACATGCAGCGGTTCAAGGAGTCGGTCGGCTATCCGGTGCAGCCGGTGGTGGTGCTGCTCGATCCGCACAGCCCGGCCGGCGGCCTGGTGCGCGACTGGTCGCGGCTCGACGCCGGCATCGCCACCCACAAGGCCTATGCGTTCCAGTGGTTCGTGCTGGCGTTCGCCTTGCTGGTTACCTATATAGTCATGAACACCCGTAAACGCCGTTGATGGAAAACACCATGCAATCGTCGACATCGCTCCCGTCCGCGGGCAAACGCAAACTCCTGATACTGGCGCTGTTGTTCGCCCTGCCGGCCGCCATCGCCTTCATTTTATACGCCAGCGGCTGGCGGCCGGCCGTCACCGCCAACCACGGCGAACTGGTGCAGCCGGCCCGGCCGATCGGCGACGTCACGCTCGACACGCTCGACGGCCAACGCCGCAAATTCAGCGAGCTCGGCAAGAAATGGGCGTTGATCTATTTCGGATCGGCACATTGCCTGGCGCGCTGCGAGCAGGATTTATACAAGATGCGCCAGGTGCATCTCGCCCAGGGCAAGGAGGCCGAGCGCATCGAGCGGGTATTCGTGGTGACCGACGCCACCGCGCTCGATCTGTTGCGCTACACGCTCAAGGACCATCCGGGCATGATCGTGCTGGTCGGCCCGCCGGCGGCGGTGCGCCAGCTCGCCGGACAATTCAGCGTGCCGGCCGGCGGCGCGCTCGACGGCCTGGACCGGATCTACCTGGTCGATCCGCTCGGCAATTTCATGCTGCACTATCCGCCGGACGCCGATGCCAGCGGCATGCGCAAGGATCTGGTGCGGCTGCTCAAGGTCTCGCAGGTGGGTTGAACCATGCAAAAGTCCAATGTCTTGCTGCTTCGGGTGGCGCTGCTGACCGCGCTGTTGGCGTACGCGGTGGTGCTGCTCGGCGCCTACACGCGCCTGTCCGACGCCGGCCTCGGTTGCCCCGACTGGCCGGGTTGCTACGGCAAGCTGCTCGCGCCCAGCCACGCGCCGGAGATCGACGCGGCCGCCGAGGCCTATCCGGACAGCCGCGTCGAACCGGCCAAGGCCTGGAAGGAGATGATTCACCGCTATGCCGCCGGCACCCTCGGGATACTGATCGCGCTGCTTGCCGTTATCAGCTTCCGGGACAAGAGACGCGGAGCGTGGCGGCGCTGGCTGGCCGGCTTTCTGGTGGCGCTGGTGATCTTTCAGGCGCTGCTCGGCATGTGGACCGTCACCCTGCAACTCAAGCCGGTGGTGGTAATGGGGCATCTGCTCGGCGGGCTCGCGCTGCTCGGCTTGTTGTGGTGGCTGGCGTTGCGCGAGCAACTGCGCTGGAAGCCGGTGTCCGGCCCGGCGGCGCTGCTACGCCGGTTGCGGCCGCGCGCCTGGACGGCGCTCGCGTTGGTGATCCTGCAGATCGCGCTGGGCGGCTGGACCAGCGCCAATTACGCCGCGCTGGCGTGTCCGGATTTTCCGACCTGCCAGGGCGAATGGTGGCCGAACGTCGATTTCCTCGACGGCTTCACGCTGTGGCGCGGCCTGGGCGTCAATTACGAAGGCGGCGTGCTGAGTCTGGCCGCCGCCACCGCCGTGCACATGGCCCATCGGCTCGGGGCGCTCATCGTCTTGCTGTATGTCGGCTGGCTGGCGCTGCACCTCATGCGGGTCGGCGGCAAGGAACACTTAATACGGCAAGACGAGCGAGCGCAGCGAGCAGGGCTACCTTTATGCCGTTATGGGCTGGCGATGTTGATCGCGCTGCTCGCCCAGGTCGCGCTCGGCGTCGTCAATGTGGTCACGCTGCTGCCGCTGCCGGTGGCGGTCGCGCATAACGGCGTCGCGGTGCTGTTGCTGTTGAGCGTGGTGACGCTCTTGCACGCGCTCCACCCGCCGCGCGCGTGACTGACCCGGTGTCCAGCCTGAGCCAGACGGCGCGGCGCGCGCGCCTTCAGGCGCTCGCCCGGGAATACCTGGAGCTCGGCAAGCCGCGCGTGGTGCTGCTGATCGTGTTCACCGCCGTGGTCGGCATGTTCCTGGCCGTGCCCGGCATGGTGCCGTGGCCGACCCTGCTGCTGGCGACGCTCGGCATCGGCCTGGCGGCGAGTTCGGCGGCCAGCATCAACCACGTGCTCGACCAGCGCGCCGACGCGGTGATGGCGCGCACCCGCGCCCGGCCGCTGCCGACCGGCCAACTCAACACCCGTCAGGCGCTGCTGTTCGCGCTGGTGCTGGGCGCGCTGGCGATGCTGATCCTGGCGCTCGGCGTGAACGCCCTGACCGCGGTGCTGACGTTCCTGTCGCTGATCGGGTATGCCGTGATCTACACGGTGTTCCTCAAATATGCCACCCCCCAGAACATCGTGATCGGCGGCGCCGCCGGTGCCGCGCCGCCGGTGCTCGGCTGGGCGGCGGTCACCAACGGCGTGAGCGGCGACGCGCTGTTGCTGTTTCTGATCATCTTCGTGTGGACGCCGCCGCACTTCTGGGCGCTGGCGCTGTATCGCCGGCAGGAATACGCCAAGGTCGGCATCCCGATGCTGCCGGTGACGCACGGCAGCGAGTTCACGCGCCTGCACATCCTCTTGTACACGATCGCGCTCGCGGCCGTGACCGTCATGCCGTTCGCCACCCACATGAGCGGCTGGTTCTATCTGCTCGGCGCCGGCGTCTTGAACGCCGGTTTCATCTATCGCGCCGCCCGGTTGTACCGCAGCTACAGCGACGCCCTGGCCAAGAAGACCTTCGTGTATTCGATCCAGTACCTGGCATGGCTGTTCGCGCTGCTGTTGATCGACCACTACCGGTTCTATTTCAGCGAAGCGCTGCAATCGGCGTTGTATTAAATATGATTTTGAACCGCCAAGGACGCCAAGGACGCCAAGAAATGCGATTTTTAATTCTTAAATCTGTGTTGCTGGCCGCGCTGCTGATTGTCGCGGTTGCCTGCACCGACAGCCGGCCGGCGTTCAAGGCCACTGACATCAGCGGCGTCGACTGGGGCGGGGAGTTCGAACTCACCGCGCACACCGGCAAACGCGTCAAGCTTTCGGATTATCGCGGCCGGTTGACCGTGTTGTTCTTCGGTTACACGCATTGCCCGGATATCTGCGCGCCGACTCTGGCGCTGCTGGCGCGCGCGCTCGACGGCCTGGGCGCGGACGCCGGGCGGGTGCAGGTGCTGTTCGTGAGCGTCGATCCGGCGCACGACACGCCAGCGCAACTCGCCGGCTTCATCCCCGCGTTTCATCCCGCGTTCGTCGGGCTGACCGGCAGCGACGCCGAGATCCGCGCCGTGGCCGCCGACTACAAGATCGGCTACCAGGCGAGCCCGGGCGCCGGCGGCATCGACCACAGCGGCGGGGTGTACGTGTTGGACGCGCGCGGGCGGTTGCGGCTGCTCGTGAGGCAGGGCGCGCCGGTGGACGATGTCGTGCACGACCTGCGACTGTTGCTGAAAGAAAAACGCTGAGCCGGTCGGCCACGGGCAGCGCCGGTTACGCCGGCGGCACGGTTCCCGACTGCTGCGGCGGTAAGCCCCGACCCTGCCGGACATGAAATCGCTACTGCATCCACAGCCCGGTATGTCCCCTACCTCTCGCGCGTAAACGCGACGTCAATCCTTCGAAAACGGCGAGAATCGGGAATTAACACTCCTCCGAGCGCGTGCGGGATAAGCCCATGTAATTAAGGGATGTTTCGCGCGCAACCCGCTGGCGGAATTGAAGAATAACCGTTAGTCGGGTAAATTGCGCCTATAATCAGAATAGATAAAGGGTAGTGCACTGCGATCGAGCGCCCGAATTTCGACGGCAGATCTCCCGCACCCGTTTGGCCAGCCATCGCTCAAGGACGACAGGTGCCGCGCGGTCGTAGTGAAACGATAATTTTTAAAGAACAACTCTATGACCAGGCTGGTTGACTTGTTTGTCGCGCTACGCCGCAGCGCCGCCCCGGCAGGCCGCGCTATCCCCGCCGGGGCGCGCCCTGCCGTTGCCGGGAGACCCACGACCATTTCCGGAGAGCGACGCGGTAGCCCGTCGGTTCGCGGCCTGCGATGGACGCTGATCTGCCTGGCAATTCTGGCGACAGCTCCGCCGCCGGTACTCGCCCAGCAGCCGGGCGCGTTGCTGGCCGCTGACGACCGTATGCTCCTCACCACCGCGGATAACCAGCGGCCCCCCGCCGCCGAAACCACCACCACATCCGCGATCGCCGGCACCGCCCCTGTCGTGACGGACAATACGCCCGTGCCGCGCGAACGTAGCCGGGCCTGGTACGTGATGGTCATGTTGATAGTGCTGTACAGCATCGTGTTTCTCATATGCGTCTACATGATCCGGCATTACTGGTTCACTCTCAATCGCCTGTTCGGCGAGCAGCGCCATCCCTACCTGGATGTCGACGAGGGCGACTGGCCGACGGTAACGGTGCTTGTGCCCGCGCATAACGAGGAGGCGGTGATCGCGCACAATCTCGAGGCGCTGCTCGATACCAACTACCCGCACGACAAGCTGGTCATCGTTCCCGTGAACGATCGTTCGACGGATCGGACCAAGGAGATCATCGACGATTTCGCGCGCCGCTATCCGGATAACATCAAACCGTTCCACCGTACCGAGGGCCAGCCTGGAAAATCGGCGGCGCTCAGGGATGTCACCGAAACGGTCGACAGCGATGTGCTCCTGGTGTTCGACGCGGACTACATTCCAGGCAGGGGGCTCATCAAGCAGTTGACGTCCCCATTTTTCGATCCCGAGGTCGGCGCGGTGATGGGCCGGGTGGTTCCGATGAACTGCGGAAAGAATCTCCTGACGCGCCTGCTCGACCTAGAGCGCGCCGGCGGCTACCAGGTGGACCAGCAAGCACGGATGAATCTCCGGTTGGTGCCGCAGTACGGCGGAACCGTGGGCGGGGTGCGCATGGCCGCCCTCGAAAGCGTGGGCGGGTGGCGGGAAGACGCCTTGGCCGAGGACACCGAGATTACTTATCGGTTGTTGCTGGCCGGCTGGAAGACCGTGTACCAGAATCGCTCGGAGTGTTACGAAGAGGTCCCGGAAGTCTGGCCGGTGCGTATTCGCCAGATCAAGCGCTGGGCCAAGGGTCACAATCAGGTGGCCTTTCGCTACGGTTTTTCGCTGTTGGGCAATCGGCGGTCGAGTTTCTTTGAAAAGTTGGACGGAATATTGCTATTAGGCGTGTATCTGATGGCTCCGATCCTGATGCTCGGCTGGATACTCGCCTTGAGCCTGTTTTTTCTCGGAGAAAATCCGTTTCATAGCATCATCGCCATCCTCTCCGTTGTCGCCTATGGCGCGCTTGGAAATTTCGCCGCGTTCTTTGAAATCGCCGCCGCTACCCGCCTGGATGGGGCGACCAGGCGTTTACGCCTGCTGCCGCTGAACATACTGGGCTTTATCGTAAGCGTCGTTTCGATCACGGGTGCCACCCTTTCCCAGGCCTTGCCGCACAACCTCTTCAGCAAGAAGCTTGTCTGGCATAAAACCGAACGCTACCGAAAACCGGTCCATAAACCGACATGAACGAATTGGCCGGAATCATCGTCGCGCCGCTGGCACTTGTCGCCGCAACCATCGGCTGGTGGCTGCTTGCTTTCGTGCCAGCGCTCAGGGAGCTTTACCAGCGGAGCGATGTGGAGCCGCTTCGTGTCGTTCGCGGGCATGACAATGACGTACATTACTTCGCGCGCCGGTTCAGGGCGCGCGTGGATTCCTATCTCGAGACCACGCCCGCTTCGCGGAAAAAACCCGGAAAATCGCCGGCGAAAGCCGCGCAGAACAGCATTCATTATCTGCTGACCCGGGACGACGGTTCCGTTAGCATGCCGGCGTTCGTCAATCCCAAGGGCTCCGGTGTCAATATCGTGCTGGCGCCGAGCAGCGTTACCCTGCCCAGGGAGGCGGCCCTGCTGATCGAGTTGTTCGCGGCAAATTCCCTGCACAGCGGCGAGGCGAATATCTTTCGCGCCATCCTGGCGGACGAGGACATCTCCCTTGGCAAGGACAGTTATGTTTTGCGCTGGCTGCATGCCGGCGGTGCGATCCGCGCGGATGCCAACTGCACCCTCTATGGACGCGCGTCGTCCGACCAGTTGATCGCCCTTGAGAACGGTTGCTCCTTCGAGCACTTGCACGCGCCGCGTATCGAGTTCGGTGCGTCCGGAAAGCATGAGCAAGCGTCCCAGGCGGATTTGAAGACCACCCCGATCGGCCCGAAGGCCTTGTCCAAGGCCGTCGAGGTCACTGGCCGGCGCTGGCTGATCAACCAGGATGTCGACATACCGGCGGGCCGGCATATTGACGCCGATATTGTGGTGACCGGACGCTTGCGGGTCGGCGCCGGATGCCACATCGCCGGCAGCATCAAGGGCCACGAGGATATTCAAATCGATCACGGCACGCGAATCGACGGCAGCGTGGTCGGGGTCGGGAACATATATCTTGTTCACGATTGCCAGGTGCGGGGTCCGGTCCTGTCGGAGCGGGATATTTACCTCGGTCCCGGCTGCCGGATCGGCACGCACCAGCATCGGACCACCATGAATGCAGACCATCTCTATATCGCCCCGGGGACGGTGGCCTTCGGAACCGTGCGGGCGCGGGTGATGGGCACGGTGAGAACCGGGAGGGCGGTATGAGGGCGTGGCTGGTTCTGCTCTCGATGCTCGTGACTCTGGCCGGTTCGGCGCATGCCGGACGCGAGGCTTTTTTCCCGCACCTTTACCAGGACACGGATGGGGCGATCACGGTTTACGCCCAGGGCGATTTCGTCGACCCGTATTTTGCCACCAAGGCGCTACTCGCGGCCGACGCCGCCGGCCTCGATGTGCATGCCGCCGCCGGCGCCTGGATCGGCTGGCTATTGCCGAGACAGCTTCCGGACGGTCGTTTCGAGCGATATTGCCGTATCGACTCGGAGTGGACCGCCTGCCGGGAAGCGGACGCGGATGACGCCATGCTTGCGCTCTGGCTTGAGCTATTGCACACCATGGCGCCGTGGCATGGACTGCCTCCGGAATGGGAGGCAAGCCGGGCGCGGGCGGAGCAACATCTTGCCGGCCTGCGTGACGAACGGTTGGGCGTCTACGTAATCTCTCACTCGGATCCAGTTGCGTTGCTCATGGATAACACCGAGATCTATGGCGCGTTGCGTGTTGTTGCCCGCAGGCTGATGCTTGCGGGTCAGTGGAATGCCTCCCGCCGGGTTTCCGCCCGCGCCGACGACCTGGAACGCGCCATCGTGGGAGTATTCTGGGACGATGCGGCGGGCGGTTTCCGCATCTCGACGCAGCTGTCCGAGACCAACGAGTTTTATCCGGATGTGGTCGCGCAACTGTATCCCGCCATGAGCGGCATGCCCGCGCCCACGGCCCCGGCGGAGGCTTGGCGGCAATGGCGGGAAAGGCACGCATCGAGCTGGGTCACGCTTGAGGTGGACGAATTCCCCTGGGGGCTGGTGGCGCTCACCGCCTACCGTCACGGTGACGCCGACATCGCCCAGGAATGGCTCGGGCGCGCCGAACCGCTGCGCAACACGCCCCGCTGGAATATTCTCGAGGAGGCCGTCTTTCAGGGGCTGGCGTACCGGATCGATCCGCCCGTGATTTCCGAGACGGAATTCTCCGCCGGTTCGCTCGATGCGTAAGGCCATCGGTTTTTTCGTCGTCGGCGTCCTGATCGCTGCGCTCGGGGCGGCGGGATATCGCTACTTTCTGTCCGACTCGGCGGTTCGCAGCGAGGCCGAGGCCATGGTCTTGCTGGTCTCGCCGGACATCGAGTTCGGCGATCCGCGTGTCACCATCTGGCTGGATGCGGCCCGGGAAGAAGGGCTGCATCTGCGGGCCATGAGATCGTCGGATTTTTTGCGTCCCTACACCAATCGCCGCGCCATCCCCGGCGTCATCCTGCCCGATGGCGTGCTGCGCGAGGCGCCCGGCACGTTCAGCTCCACCCTGGAAAACTATGTCGAGGCAGGCGGGAATCTGCTGGTGGTCTACGACGCCGCCACGGTGCCGTATCGGCCGGAAGGTTCACGCCTGTCGAAACTGGTCGGCGTCGACTATGCTCTATTCGGAAGACACGGCACGGGCGCGATTGTGAACGGATCGGTCCAGGGCACAAAGGAAACGCTCGCGGCGCTGCTTATCCCCCCCGGGAAGTACGCGGCGGTCGACGAGGCCGGTCCCGCCGGTAGCCGGGACTATCTGCCGTCGGATCGGAAAAAATATGTTATCTCCGGATATTCCCAGCAACGAATGGAGTACCCAGGTTTTATTTCAGAGGGGGACTATGATGGCGAGGTACTGTTGGCCTCTCCCGAAAAAGGCTTGGTGGCCGGGGTGCGCCGCGCCGGCGCCGGCAACGTGCTGTTCGCCAATCTGCCGCTCGGCTATCTCAAGGATCGGACCGACGGGTTATTCCTGCACGGCTTCCTGCGCTACTTCGCCGACAAGGTGCTCGGGCTCGCCTATCTTTCCCCGGTGCCCGATGGCGTCGGCGGCATCCAGATGAATTGGCACATGGATTCGAATGCCGCGATCCAGCCGATCGTCGACATCGACAAAACCGGCATCTACGAGCAGGGGCCGTACTCCATCCATATCACCGCCGGGCCGGATGCGCGCGCGGCTGGCGATGGGCTCGGCATCAACGTGCCGAACAACCCCGTTATCCAGAAATGGATCCGCGACATGACCGCCAAGGGCCATGCGATCGGTCCGCACGGCGGCTGGATCCACGATTATTTCGGCCTCAACGTCGGCGACGACAACCGCGCGGAGTTCGAGAAGTTCCTGGTGCTGAACAAAAAGGCCCTGGAAGACGTCATGGGAAAACCCGCGCTGGAATATTCCGCGCCGGTGGGAAATCAGCCGCAGTGGGTGACCGACTGGCTGGAGGCGAACGGTTTTCTGGCCTACTACTTCACCGGCAACCCCGGTTTGGGCGCGACTCGCAGCTATCGCGACGGCCGGTTGAAGAACCGCCATATCTGGTCGTTCCCGGTCATGACCTACCGCGATCTGGCTTCGTTCGAGGACTTCGCCGAGAGCGAGCTCGGCAGCCAGGAGGTCGGCGACTGGTTGCGGGCGGTGACCGACTTTACCGCCGACCGGCGGGTCGCGCGGCTCGTATATTTCCACCCGCCGGGTGTCACGCTGTACATGACTGCGATGCGCGCCTGGCTCGACCGCGCCAGCGAACTCGCCCGCCAGGGGCGCTTCCGCTGGTACACGATGACGGACATGGCGCGCTTCCTCAACGATCGCGAGCAGGTTCAGTGGCGCATCGAGGGGCAGGCCGAGGGCGAACAGCAATTTCTCGCGACCCACCCCGTCAATCTGGCCCGCCAGACATGGTTGTTGCCCAAGCAGTCCTACTCCCGCCCCGAGCCGCGCGCCGGCAAGCTGGCGGTGCGGGAAGCGACGGATTACTGGGCGGTGACCGCCGCCGAGGGAACAGATATCGCCTTTAGTGCCAGGAGAACACGCCGTTGAATCCACATCCAAGAGTGCTGTTATGCATAGGCACGCGGCCGGAGATCATCAAGATGGCCCCGGTCTTCCGGGCGCTCAAAAAAACCACGCTCCAGCCGCTGGTTCTGCACACCGGCCAGCACGACGAGAAGTCGTTGCCGTTGTACCGTTTTTTCGAGATGGACCCCGGCGATTCGCTCGGCCTGGTGCGCGATCGGGAATCGCTCGGGCACCTGACGGCGGTCATGCTCGACTATTTGGACGCGGTGATTCGCGAGCTGAGCCCGGATGCCATCCTGGTGCAGGGCGACACCACCTCGGCGTTGTCGGCGGCATTGATCGCGTTCTACGACAAGATACCGATCGGACATGTCGAGGCCGGTCTGCGGTCGCACAACGCCTACAACCCGTTTCCGGAGGAAAAGAATCGCGAGCTGATCGCCAGGTTGAGCCATTGGCATTTTGCGCCGACCGAGCAGTCGGTGATTAACTTGAAATCGGAGGGAATCGACGAACGGCGCATTTTCCATGTCGGCAACACCGTGGTTGACGCCGCCCAGTGGGGACTAGAGCACCTCGACCGCTATTTCGACGACCCGGCCGTCAACACCGTGCTGCCGCTCGAACGCCTCGAAGCGCTGGACACCAGCCGGCTGATACTGATCACCGCCCACCGGCGGGAAAACTGGCAGGGGCCGATCTCCGATGTCGCGGAGGGGGTGAAGCGCATCCTCCGGGCCCATAAGGACTTGGCGATTCTCTGGCCGGTGCACCCGAACCCCAGCGTTCAGCAGACCGTCCGGAACGCGATGCAAGGGCTGGAGGAGGACAGCGCGCGCCGCCTCATGCTGACTCCGCCGTTGAACTATCCGGAACTGCTATGGGTGCTTAAAAAGAGCTGGCTGACCCTGACCGATTCCGGGGGGATACAGGAGGAATCGGTCACGGCGCGGGTGCCGGTGCTGGTGCTGCGCAAGACCACCGAACGCCCGGAAATTCTCCGGATCGGGGCTGGCGCGCTTATTGGAACGAGTCCGGTGGCCATCTGCGAGTGGGTGGACAGGCTGACCGAACAGCCGGAGCTGCATCAGCAAATGCGCAGCTTGGCCAGTCCGTTCGGCAACGGCCACAGCGGCGAGGCGATCGCCGGCATACTTGAAGCGGAACTGACCGCGAGTTACAAAGCAGCCCAACAATCCTGACCGGAGAAGGAACATGAAGATACCGCGCGACACTAGAAGCTTGCGGCTTGCCTTGGTTGTACTGTTGTCCGCCCTGCCCATTGCGGGCAGATGCGTCGAGCTGGGCGAGATCGGCAGCGCCAATCATATCGAGGCCGGGATCAGCTATTCCAATTTGACCAACGGCTATTCCGACTGGCGCGGTACCTACATCCGCGGAGCGTGGCATCAAAACAAGGACCTTACCTGGGACTTCGAGGCCAGTCACGACCAGCGCTTCGATCAGACCGGGCAATACTATGCCCTGGGCGCCACCTATCTCTTTAACGAGGACTGGTTCGGCAGTCTCCATTACGGCGTCGGTTCCGACGTGGTTTTCTTCCCCAAGTCGCGGGTGGATGCCGCCATCAACTATCGATGGCTGGAACAGCGCAACCTCATCACCACCCTTGGGGTCGGGCGTATCAACGAGAACGACAATTTGCATGAAAACAAGTATGTGCTGCTCGGCGCGTCCTACTACTTTACGTCACCCTTCATCATCGAGGCGGGGCTGACAAAATATTACAGTTCGCCCGGGGACGTCGAATCCGATCGGGTGTTTCTGGCGCTGACCTATGGCAAAGACAAGGTTCGGTACATAACGCTTCGGCATGACACCGGCAACGAGGCCTACCAGCTTGTGAGCGAGGAACAGACGCTGGTCGACTTCGATAGCGATGTGACCACGCTGATCTGGCGCGAATGGTGGAGCAAGAACATCGGAACGAACCTGCTGCTAGAGTTCTATGAGAACCCGTTTTACGAGCGGCGCGGCGTGGCGCTCGGTGTGTTCGTGGATTTTTAGGGCGACCGGAAAGGACGGAGCAGCGCCAAGGTGGCAACGGACTACAAAAAATCGCTGAATATCCTGCGACGCCAGGGCTATGGCGGCGGCTTTATTCTGAAGCATCGGGCGTTATTGACCCTGCCCATTCATCCGCTGGATCTTGTTCTGGGTGTGGTTCTCGCCATTCTGCTGTTTGGGGCATGGTTGCTCGCGTTGCCGTTCGTGACGCAATTTTGGGCGATATTCCTGGAGTACGGCCTGTCTGCTCTGTCGCTGCCGGACCAGGTCGAGCTCGTGCGCTATTCGGCGATGGACCTCTATGAGTTTGATTTCCCCCACATCGAGCTGGCTTCCGGCCTGCCCGATTTCGCCGCTTGGTGGATTGCAACCGTCGTTACCGTGCTTGTTTTCGTGGGCTCTTTTTTCCTGCCGAAGAACAAGGTGCCGTTGATATATCTGGTGCGGTTTATCGCCGCTGTCCAGGGTGTTTCCCAGGTCTACTTTCTCCTCACGCCGGAGACGTTCCCCTACAACCTCAGCGGCTACATCGCCGGAATCATGCTCGCCGGCCTGGCGCTGATTACCCTGATCCCGCTGATTCTGGGGTTTACTTACAACATCTTTTATTTTGGACTCTGGAAGAAACTGTCTTTGGCGATTCTGACGATGGGCCACCTGATCGTGCTGGTGCCTCTGCAATACCTGACGCAGGCATACATCCTTCACCATAGCTCGCTGATGTTCATGCCGGTGTTATTCGTGATCTTCGGCCTTCCGCTCGATATCATGGTCTTCATCGCGCTCTACGCCTGGGGGATGACCTGGAAACAGCGCCGATCTTCCGACCTGCGCGGCCGCCGGGCGGCCGCCGACCGCGAGGCGCACTCGCCGCAAGACAGAAGGCAAGAGCGCGCCTAGCGTTTCTCTGGAAGATAACAAACTCAACGCCCAGGCGCCGGGGGTTTACCGGCCTTCAACCGGTAAAAATCGGTTTTCCTTCGCGTCCTTGCGTGTCGGCGCCGAGTTTTCGGCGTGTGCGCGTTGACGATAGCGCCACGGCCTGGATGCTCGTCAGCGAGCGGCGAGGATGGTGGGAGTGGTGGCGGGGATAAGGGTCGGAAACTGCACGAGCGCGGCAACCGTCAGGCCGGCGACGTTGGAGTACTTGTAGCTGTCGGGCGCGGTCGTGTCCCGCACCGCACCGTCCACGGGGTCGAAGGCGTAGGCGATGAGCCGGTTGAGCGCGCCGGTGGGAACCGGGTATTTCAGGGCCGCGGCGCCCATGGCGAGCACCGCCGTGGTGAGGCTGTAACTCAACTCTTCCGTGGTACAAGGGGCGCCGCCGGACAGCTCGCACGCATATAGCGACTGGAGGGCGCTCGTGTTCGGAGCGCTCGCGCCGAAGATCCACGGCAGGTAGCCCTGCGGAAAGACCCGGCTGAAGCTCGGTTCGGCGCGTTCCAGACTTCCATCGTCGTAGGTCCCGACCGCATAGTTGCCGTTGGTGGCGTCGAAAAATACCGTGCCGGTCTGCTCCAGGCGCGATACCGCCTGCTGGAAGACGGTATCGCCGTACATCAACACGCCGGCCTTGAAACCGAGGTAGTTGTCTCCTTGGTCGGCTGCATAGCGGAACGGCCAGAGCTCCCACCCGCCGCCGCCCCACTTCTGCCAGGAGCTGTAGAAGAATCCGTCCGCGGCCCGGTTTTTCGTCAGCACGAAATTAAGCGCGGCGCGGGCGTTGGCCTCATAGCGCTTGGCCAGGGTATCGGAGCCCGAAAGGGTTTTGTGCAGGTAGAGCAGATAAACGAACAGCGTGCTCGTGGAGTCGACGCCGCGCACGTTGGTTACGCCGGCGCCCGGCGAGATGGCAACGGAGCGATAGGGCGAGCGCGTGGAATACGCGTAGTACCAGCTGCCGCGCCACGAGGTGTTGGACATGTCCTCGCGGGCGGCGAGCCAATGAATTCCGTTTTCCAGGCCGGTGAGATAACGGCTGTCGCGGCTGTACCAGTATGCGGCGGCGAAACCGATGAGCGCGTACTCCATGGTGGAGTCGACATTGGCCAGCCGTCCACCCTTGCCGTCCGGGATCACGCCCTCGGCGCTCTGCTGGCTGAGCAGGTATTCGGCGACCCGCATCGCATAGGCGGGATAGTTGTAAGTCGTGGCTTGGTCTTGAGCGAAGGCCGGTGTCGCCGTCAAGGCGAGACAAACGATAAAAATAAACCGCATGGGATAACATCTCCACCTAATAGTTATAATAGCGACGCCAGAAAATGCCGACGTTACTTGTGCCTGGTAATTAATAGACGGATTACCTTGTAATCCACAGACCGGCCATCCTGTTCGGCCGCACCGGCCATCGTCTTTTCGCATGCGCCCGCCGATTTCAGACCCGGCGAAAAATGGGGAAAATCATCGAATCTGCGGGGTTCGGAATACCCGAGTCGGCAGGTGTAGAATGCCGTTATCGCCCCCTGACGGATGCGTTTTATGCGCCTGCCCATGCTGAATGTTCGTCCTTGGTGGCCGGTTGCCGCCGTTGTTTTCATGACGCACGTGAGCGCCGTGCCAGCGGCCCAAGCACCCACAACACCGGGCGAGCGCGCTCCGGCTACATCCGCGTCCGCGCCCAAGGATTGGGGCCAAGCGGCCGAGGAGCTAGAGAAGAAGCGGGACTGGCCCGGGCTGCTGACCCTCGGCCGTTCCTGGACGAAAGCCACCCCCACGGATCGCCAGGCCTGGTTGACGCTCGGTTCGGCCGCCCACCAGACCGGCAAGCACAAGGAGGCGCAATACGCCTGGCAGCAGGCCCTGCGCCTCGACCCGAACGACGCCGATACCCACAACGCCCTCGGCATGACGAATATGGAACTCGGTCAGCACGCGGCGGCCATTCGAAATTTCCAGCAGGCGATCAAGCTTAACCCCAAGTTTCCCGAGGTCTGGAACAACCTCGGCGCCGCCTATGCCGAAAGTCACCACCACAAGGAGGCCGTTCATGCCTACCGCGAGGCCGTACGGTTGCGCCCCGGCTACGCCGAGGCGTGGGTCAATTTGGGTGGGGCGAATATGAACCTCAAGGATTATCGCGCGGCGCTGCCGTGTTACGAGAAGGCGCTCAAGATCAAACCGGCGGACGCGGACGCCTGGAACGACCTGGGACAGGCACATGCCGGTCTTAAGCAGTACGCCGCCGCCAAGAAGGCGTTTCGCGAGGCGCTGAGATTGCGGCCGGCGCTCGCCGAGGCCTGGAACAACCTGGGTGCTGCATATGTGGAGGATCGCCGCGTCCTCACCGATATGCAACGCGAGAACCTGACGCCCTACGAAGAGGCCGTCAAACACTATCGCGAGGCGGTGCGCATCAAGCCGGATTACGCCGAGGCCTGGATCAACCTGGGCGGGGCCTATGCGTATCTGCGGAGACACTACGACGCGGTGGATGCATTCAAGCAGGCCGTGCACCTCGAACCCAAGAGCGCCGAGCATTGGCACAACATCGGCACCGCCTACGCGGGCCTCAAGGAATTCGACGATGCCAAGAACGCCTACCGCGAGGCGCTGAAGTTGCGGCCCGACTACGCCGAGGCATGGAACAGCCTGGGCTCGGCCGAGTTCGAGACCCACCGCTACGAGGACGCCGTCAATGCCTACCGCGAGGCGGTGAGGATAAAACCCGACTTCGGCGAGGCCTGGATCAACCTCGGTGCGGCGCTCAGTCATATTCCCCGGCACACGGAGGCCGTGACCGCCTACCAGCGGGCATTGCAGATCTATCCGAACGATCCCGATGCCTGGCTTGGGATCGGGATGTGCTATCACGAGTTGGCGGAACGCGAGCGTGCCGTCAGGACCTATGAGAAGCTGCTAGCCATCGGGCGCGAGGAGCACGCCAAGGCGCTCTACCAGGAAGTGAAATCGTATCGTGATGCCTATTAAGACGCCCTGACGGTCGATTCTTCCGCACCCCCCCGGATGTCGGATGTGGACGTCGAACATGTTTGACGGTAACCGCCAAACACCACTAGATCCAGGCGAATAACAAGAGATGGTATCTTTCGGCCTATCCCTGACACCACGAAATCCCGCTGGTTCTCGCCAAAACTTGACGGAATTCATGGATTTCCCCTGATTGTGACGTACATCACAGAAATATTGGCCAGCTACGGTCACTGTATGCATGCAACAAGTTAAGGAATCTCTGATTTATTCAGAGATTCCTGCGGCGCATGGATGGGCCGCCGTTTTCAATGGCGATAAGCCGTTGAAAACGAAGGAAAGCGAAAACCGCGTTTTTCGCTTTCCGTGCGCTGAGAATTCCAGGATGGAATTATTCAGAGCTTCCTTAAGGCAACCAGGCAGAATTGTCATTATTGATGTACATCAAAGCAAGGCCGGGCATAGAGGGTAGATTCACTCGTGTCTGGCCATGCTGTTGTTATTTATTTTAGGTGTAAATGGCCGGGTGCAAGTAGATCAGGACACGGTTGTGGCGCACCGCTCAAAATCGAACAAGGCGCAACATCCATGGAGGGTAAATTCATTGAAACCTCACCGGGCTAGTAAGCAAGCTTCGTTTCTCAATGTGTGCGGAGGTTGTCCGATTTCCGCGCTTTATACATAAAGGAGGATGTGTCATGAAAACAAGCAAGCAAAATATCCATCGCTGGGCCTGTTCGCTGTTAGGGGCGGGGTTGTTTGTGTTGTGTAGCAGCGTTGCATGGGCTACCGAGAGCGCAGAAGTCGGGATCCGGCCCCATAACAACGCGCAGGGAGATGACTTGGTCGCCCCTTACGGGCACTTCGCCTTTTCAGGCGGGGGCGCCCCGGGTCCGTGGTCGACTGTTTTTACGGTTTCAAATACGACATCAACGGCCACGACGGTGAACGTGAAGTGCTATAACGAGTTCACGCAACGGGTCGGACCGGCGGCGGGGACCACATTCACCCTGACCGCGTTTAACATGAATTTCTACACGCCGGAGGCCCTCGGGCTGACCACCGACCCATTATTCAGCGGCTTCGGTTGGTGTTATTTCGCGGTCACCGCCGGGGACAGCATCTCGGTCGGTGTCGGTACCGGGATCCGGGGGATCGCCGGCAACACCACGATATTTGGTAGCAACAACTCCCGCGCGATTGCAATGGACACCGCGCAACGAATGGTCACCACCGACGACGGCAGCGTCCCGTTCTGGACCAAACAGGCCAGCTGGACGAGCTACCTGCTGTCTATCAATCCCACGACCACGGCTCGGAGCCTGACCGTCAATATCTATGACGACAACAACGTCTTCCAGGGGGCTCTAGTTACTACCCTGAGCCCGAGGGATCTGGACATGCTGGTGATCTCCTCGGTGGGCGCGGCGGCCTTCGGCACCGCCGACGTGAAGATCAACGGGCGCGGCTTCGTGGGCTGGGTGGCCGGTTTCAACTCCGCGTCCCTGGAGCTGTTCCTGTACGGCGTGCCGTTGTACGAGTTCGAGACCTCGGCATTAGCCGCCGGTGATCGTCCGTAACGCCGATTCGACGGAGCGGTTCGATGTATCGACAGCCAGGCGACCCCGGTGTGTTCGGGGTCGCCGTATTTCTTCCTGTATTCTTCGTCGTTTTCATCCATCCCGTGGTTCTTTCCAGCGGTAGCGCCCGGGCGGAGGAAACCGCGATCCGAAAACCCATCGACGTCGAGCGGCTGAGCGCAACAGTACGCGACCGCGGTCAATCGGATCGGGCCCGGATCAATGTCGCCGGGATCTTGGTTAAATCCGGTGATCCCAAGGCGCTGGAACCGGTATTCGAGGTGATTCGGACAGCCGCAGAAAACCCCATGCTCCGGGCGGCGATCGTACGGACCCTCGACCGGGCGGTGCAGAAGGCGCGCGCGACAAGATTCCTGGCGGAACTCCTCAACGACGGCCAGCAGGCCGACGAGGTGCGCGCGGCGGCGGCGGCCAGCCTCGGTGCGCTCGGTGCCGTGGAAGACCGGCCGGCGCTTATGCGCTATTGTTCCGATCCCACACCGACCCTGCGTCTCTCGGCGTGCACCGCGTTGTTGGAGTTGGGCGGCACCGAGATGGAACGGACGGAACTCTTCATCAAGATCCTCACCGATGACGCACAGCCGGGCCACGCGCGTGCCGATGCCGCGTACCAACTCGGTAGGCGCAAGGATCCCGCCGGGCTGGCGCCGTTGTCGACCGTGCTTGCCGAAGAATCCGCGGAGATTCCCGAGCCGAAAAATCCCGGCGAGTATTTCGCGAGCCGCGCGGCGGCTAAGGCCGACGTACCCATGGCGGCGGCGCGCGCGCTCGGCCAGCTGGGCGATGCCCGGGCCGCGCCGTCGTTGCTCGCGCGCACCAAGACTGCCGTAGGGGAATTACGGATGGAATTGTTCAAGGCGTTGGCGCTGTTAAAGGCCCGAGAAGCACTGCCGGCGGCGCGCGCGGCGATCATCGACGATGACGATCAACGCGTGCGCCGTTGGGCGGCGGTGTTGTTGAAGGAACTGAAAAATCCCGAATCCCTGCCGGAGTTGCGGCGCGCCGTTGAACAAGACCGCGATCCCGGGGTGCGCTTGCAGGCGGTGCAGGCGCTCGAGGCCATGCAGGACCGCGAGGCGGTGACGCTCATCCAAGAGGCGTTGCCGAAAGAGGAACTGAAAGAGGTACGCGCGGCCATGGAGCAGGCGCTGACTAGTCTGTCCGCCGCCGTCGCCGAACCCGGCGCCGCCGCCGACGGCAGCGCGTCGAAAACTAACTGACGTTGCTGATCACTTCTTCCAGAGTCGTAACCCCGGCGTGAACCTTTAGCGCGCCGCTGATGCGCAGCGGGCGCATGCCCTCGCGCAGCGCCTGGTCGCGGAGCGCGTCGAGGTCGGTGTCCGGGCGCACCAGCTTGCGCAGCGTCGGCGTCATGGTGAGCATCTCGTACAGGCCGCTGCGTCCCAGGTAGCCGGTGTTGCGGCATTCCAGGCAGCCCTTGGGCTGGTACACCGTTTCCGGTTTGGCGATCTTCCAGGGGTGGATCAGCGACTGCCACTGGTCGTCGTCGAGCGTGCCGCGCTCCTTGCAATGCGGGCAGAGGTTGCGCACCAGGCGCTGGGCCAGCACGCCGAGCAGGGTGGCGTTGATCAGGTAATACGGCACGCCGATGTCGAGCAGCCGGGTGATGGCCGACGGCGCGTCGTTGGTGTGCAGGGTCGAGAGCACCAGATGGCCGGTGAGCGCCGCCTGCACCGCCATCTCGGCGGTTTCGTGGTCGCGAATCTCGCCGATCATGATGATGTCCGGGTCCTGGCGCAGCAATGAGCGCACGCCGCTGGCGAAATCCAGCTCGATGTTGTGCTGCACCTGCATCTGGTTGAAGCGCGGCTCGACCATTTCGATCGGATCCTCGATGCTGCAGACGTTCACCTCCGGCACCGCCAGTTGCTTCATGGTCGAGTAGAGCGTGGTGGTCTTGCCGGAGCCGGTCGGTCCGGTCGCCAGGATGACGCCGTGCGGCTGGCTGGCCATGGCCTGCCAGCGCTGTTCGTCCTCCTCGCTGAAGCCCATCTCCCGGAAACTGCGGATCAGCACCTCCGGATCGAAGATGCGCATCACCAGCTTCTCGCCGAACGCGGTCGGCATGGTCGACAGCCGCAACTCGATCTCCTTGCCGTCCGGGGCCTTGGTCTTGATGCGGCCGTCGAGCGGCCGGCGCTTCTCGGCCAGGTCCATGCGCCCGAGAATCTTGATGCGGCTGGTGACTGCGCCCATGACCGGCGTGGGTATCTGGTAAACCAGGTGCAGCACGCCGTCGATGCGGAAACGGATATTGCTCTGATCGCGCCGCGGCTCCAGATGAATATCGCTGGCGCGCTGGTCGAAGGCGTATTGCAGCAGCCAATCGACGATATTGACGACGTGCTGGTCGTTGGCGTCGAGTTTGCCGGAACGCCCGAGCTCGACCAGCGATTCCAGATTGGTGATGTCGCTGATCTGGTTCTGGCTGCTGAGGCTCGCCTGCTTGATCGAGCGCGAGATCGAATAGAACTCGACCAGGTAGCGGCTGATGTCGAGCGGGTTGGCGATCACCCGGCTGATCTTCTGGCGCAGCACGCGGGAAAGCTCCTTTTCCCATTCGATCACATACGGTTCGGCGGTGGCGATCACGACCTCGTCGGGGGTCACCGACACCGGCAGAATCTTGTTGCTGGAGGCGTAGGCGTACGACACCACGCCGGTGATGGCGCTGACGTCGATGATCTTGAGCGGGTCGATGTGGTGATACGGCAGTTTCGCCCTGCCGGCCAGCCATTGGGTGAGCAATTCCAGGCTGAGCGGTTTGTGCGGCGGCCGGGCGTTGTGCAGGTTGCGCCCGGCGATGACGACCAGCGGATGGATTTCGCTGCGCAGTTTGGCGCGGTCGGTGCGCAGCAACTGCTCGGCATCCTCGCGGGTCAGCAGGCCGTCGGCGACCAGATCGGTCGCGACCTGGCGCAATTCCAGCTTGCGATCCGCGCCGAGCTTTTCGATCTCACGTTTGGGGTGGGCCACGCCGGTCCCTCTAGTTAAGGCCTAAACCGCAGTGTACTGCGGGCCTGTGGGAAAGGGTAGGAAAGCCCGGGCGCCGCTGCAAGCCTGTCCTGAGCGAAGTCGAAGGGCCCGCTATTGGGCCCGACCGGCGGGCGGGGAGCGTCAGCCGGCCGGGGCCAGCAGGTGCTTCATTTGCGCCAGCGCCTTCTGCTCGATCTGGCGCACGCGCTCGGCCGAGACGCGGTATTTGCGGGCCAGGTCGTGGAGCGTGGCCTTTTTGGCGTTCAGCCAGCGGCGCTGGATGATGTCGCGGCTGCGCTCGTCGAGCCCGGCCAGCGCCACACGCAACTGGTCGGCGTGGGTCGCTTCCTTGGCGGTTTCGCCATAGACCACCTCGGGGTTGTAGCGCATGTCCTGGAGATAGCCGGCCGGGCTGACATGGCCGTCCTCGTCGTCCTCCTCGTGGGCGTCGAACGGGACGTCCTGGTAGCCCAGGCGCGCCTCCATTTCCCGCACGGTCTTGAGCGGCACGTCCAACTGTTCGGCCAGTTGTCCGCTCTCGCCCTCGGTCATCCAGCCGATGTGTTGGCGGGTCTTGCGCAGGTTGAAGAACAGCTTGCGTTGCGCCTTGGTGGTGGCGACCTTTACGATGCGCCAGTTGCGCAGCACGAAGTCGTAGATCTCGGCGCGGATCCAGTGAACCGCGAACGACAGCAGCCGCACGTTGCGGGCCGGATCGAAGTGTTTGACGGCCTTCATCAGGCCGATGTTGCCTTCCTGGATGAGATCGGCCTGCGGCAGGCCGTAGCCGCTGAAGCCGCGCGCCACCTTCACGACGTAGCGCAGGTTGGCCAGCACCAGTTGGCGGGCGGCATCGAGATCGCCGTGGCGGCGGAAGCGCAGCGCCAGGGCCTGTTCCTGTTCGACGCTCAGCAGCGGCAGGGCATTGACCGCGCGCGTGTAGGCGGCCAGGCCGTTGGTGAAGGCCGGCGCGCTGGTCGCGCCCAGATTGAATTCGACCGGTAAGCCGGTTGTCGTCGTCATGGAACCCCCTTTCGGAACGCTATTAATATTAGCACTCAACGCATGAGAGTGCTAAGCCGGCCAAAAGTTCATGCCCGGGGCGGGCAGTTTTCAGAGACAATTCGCTGAATTTATGGGTGTTTTTAGTTATCGGGGCTCGATGGCGCGCAGGTGGCGGCCGACTGCCAGGCGCGAGCCGAGCCAGCCGAGCAGCGCCCCCAGGGCGAGCAGCGCGAGCCCGGCCGAGACGTCGAGGCCGCGCAGTTCGAAGCGGCTGCCGTAGAGCGCGGCCAGCTCCTGCACCGGCGCGGCGAGCAGCGCCAGCACCAGCGCGAGCAGCGCCCAGGCGCAGAGCGCGCCGCCCAGGCCCTGCAGCAGGCCGGAGTACAGGAACGGCCGGCGGATGAAGGCATCGGTGCCGCCGACCAGCTTGATGATTTCGATCTCGGTACGGCGGCCGAGCACCGCCAGGCGGATGGTGTTGCCGACGATCAAGGTGAGCGCCAGCGCCAGCACCGTGGCCAGCAGCCACACGCCATGTCGGGCGAGATCGAGGATGGCGTTCAGACGCTTGATCCAATCGAGGTCGAGTTGCACCAGCTCGACCTCGCCCATGGCCTGCAAGTCCTTGCCGAGTCTGGCGAGGGTCGCGGCATCGGCGTGCGGGCTCGCCGGGCGGATCGCCAGCACCGCCGGCAGCGGATTGCCGTCGAGCGCGTTCAAGGCATTGCCGAAACCGGACAGGCGCTTGAATTCGGCGAGCGCCGCCTCGCGCGAGATATAGTTAACCGAGGCGATCTCCGGACGGGCGCGGATTTTCTGGGCGAGCGCCAGGCCGGCGCGCTCGCTCACGTCGCGTTTCAGAAATACCGACAATTGCGCGGCCCCGTCCCAGGCGCCGCTCACGCGCTGCATGTTGTCGAGCAGCACGTACAGCCCGGCCGGCAACGCCAGGCTGATGCCGATCACGGCGACCGTGACGAGCGAGGCGAACGGCGTGCGCGCCAACTGCCCGAGGCTGTAAAACAGCACTTGCAAATGGCGGAGCAGATAGCTGGTCATGCGGCGCTGTCCTGGACGATAGCGCCGTCCTTGAGTGTGAGGCGGCGGAGCTTGAGGCGTTCGATGTGACGCAGGTCGTGGGTGGCGATCAACACCCCGACGCCGTGACGGTTGAAGTCGTGAAACAGGTCGATGATCTGATCGGACAACTCCGGATCGAGGTTGCCGGTCGGCTCGTCGGCCAGCAGCAGCGGCGGTTTGTTGACCACGGCGCGTGCGATCCCGAGGCGCTGCTGCTCGCCGCCGCTGAGCGTGATCGGCGGCATTTTTTCCTTGGCGAGCAGCCCGACCTTGTCGAGCGCGGCCCGCACCCGGCGGGCGATTTCCTTGTGCGGCACGCCGCACACCACCAGCGGCAGCGCCACGTTGTCGAACACCGTGCGGTCGAATAGCAGCTTGTTGTCCTGAAACACCACGCCGATGCCGCGCCGGAAATACGGAATCCGCCGGCGCGCCAGGCGCGCCAGGTTCTTGTCGTTCACCATGATCTGGCCGCTGGTGACGCACTCGATCAGAGCGATGAGCTTGAGCAGCGTGCTCTTGCCGGCCCCGGAATGGCCGGTGAGAAACGCCATCTCGCCGTCGGCCAGCGCGAGGCTCACGTTCTTGAGCGCCTCATGCCCGCCCGGGTAGCGTTTGCAGACGTTGCTGAGCTGAATCATGTTAAGGCATTATCGCCTCGACGAACTCGCGGGCGTTGAATTCGCGCAGGTCGTCGATGTCTTCGCCGACACCGATAAAGCGGATCGGGCAGGCGGCCTGGCGCGCCAGGGCGAACAGCATGCCGCCCTTGGCGGTGCCGTCGAGCTTGGTCATGCACAGGCCGGTGACGCCGACCGCGGCATGGAAATTCTCGAACTGCGAGAGGGCGTTGCGGCCCAGGCCGGCGTCCAGCACCAGCAGCACCTCATGCGGCGCATCGGCGTCGAAGCGCTGGATCACGCGCTTGATTTTTTTCAGCTCGTCCATCAGGCCGGTCTGAGTTTGCAGGCGCCCGGCGGTGTCGATGATAAGCACGTCCATGCCCTGAGCGCGCGCCGCCTGCATGGCGTCGTGCGCGACCGCCGCGGCATCGGCGCCGGCGGCCTGGGCGATGACCGGTGCGGCGTTGCGCCCGCCCCAGGCCTGCAATTGCTCGACCGCCGCGGCCCGAAAGGTGTCGCCGGCGGCCAGCATGACCTTGCGTCCCTCGGCTTGGAACTTGTGGGCGAGCTTGCCGATGGTCGTGGTCTTGCCGGCGCCGTTGACGCCGACCATCAATATCACGAACGGCTTGCCGGTGGCCGGGATCGCGAGCGGCCGCTCGCAGGGCGCGAGGATGGCGAGCAGTATCTCCTTGAGCGCCGCGGCCAGCGCGCCCGAATCGGCGAGTTTCCGGGCGCGGGCGCCGAGTTCGTCCAGCACCGCCCGGGTGGTGTCGAGGCCCAGGTCGGCGCCGAGCAGTAGTGCCTCCAGTTCCTCGAGGAGCGCGTCGTCGATCGGGCGCGCGCCGCCGAACAGGCCGGCGTGGCCGCCGCCGAACGCGCGCCGGGTGGCGGCCAGTTTCTCGCCGAGACGCGCCAGCAGTCCGGGGGAGGATTTTTTGCCGGTGTCGGAGGTCTTAGATAACGGCATGATGTTACAAGCAACGGATCGTTGGAGTATCCTATCATCCACTCGTCGTCGAATTAAAGGAAGTCGCATGCGAATCCCCCGCTGGTTGGCCGGCGCGCTGTGCGCGCTACTGGGCGCCTGCGCCCATGTCCACGAAACCACCCTCGATAACGGCCTCAAGGTCGTGGTCAAACCCGACCGGCGCTCGCCGGTGGTGGTGTCGCAGCTCTGGTACAAGGTCGGTTCGAGCGACGAGCCCGCCGGCCTCACCGGCATCTCGCATGTCCTGGAACACATGATGTTCAAGGGCAGCGAGCGCCTGGCCCCCGGCGAATTCTCGCGCATCATCGCCGAGCACGGCGGGCGCGAGAACGCCTTCACCAGCAAGGATTACACCGCCTATTACCAGCAATTGGAAAAATCCCGCCTGCCGGTGAGTTTCGAGCTCGAGGCCGAGCGCATGCGCAAGCTGCGCCTGCCGGACGAGGAATTTCAAAAGGAGGTCAAGGTGGTGATGGAGGAGCGCCGGCTGCGCACCGACGATCGGCCGGAGGGGCTGCTGTACGAACAGTTCATGGCCACCGCCTATCAGGTTCATCCCTACCGCAATCCGATCATCGGCTGGATGGACGATCTCAAGACGCTGCGCGTCGAGGAGCTGAAGGACTGGTACCGGCGCTGGTACGCGCCCAACAACGCCACGCTGGTGGTGGTCGGCGATGTCGAGCCGCGCGCGGTGTTCGCGCTCGCCAACAAATATTTCGGCGCCATCCCGCGCGCCGCAGTCGCGCCCACGCCGGCACCGGTCGAGCCGCCGCAGCAGGCCATGCGGCGCACGCGGGTCGCGGCGCCGGCCGAGGTGCCGAGCATGCTGCTCGGATTCCACGTGCCCCAATTCCGGACCGGCCGCGAGTGGGAGCCGTATGCGCTCGAGGTGCTGGCCGGCGTGCTGGACGGCGGCAGCAGCGCGCGGTTCGCGCGCGAACTGGTGCGCGAGCGGCAGATCGCCAACAGCGCCGACGCCGACTACGGGTCGGTGGCGCGCCATCCCAGCATGTTCCTGGTCAGCGCCACGCCGGCGCGCGGCCGCGGCGTGGAGGAGCTGGAGCGCGCGCTGTTGGCGCAGATCGAGCGGTTGCGGACTGAGCCGGTGAGCGACGCCGAACTCGCGCGCGTCAAGGCCCAAGTCGTGGCCGGTAACGTGTTCAACCTAGATTCGCTCTATTACCAGGCCATGCAAATCGGCATGCTCGAAACCAGCGGTGTCGGCTGGCGGTTGCTGGATGAATATGTCGAAGGCATTCGCAAGGTGAGTGCGCGCCAGGTGCAGGAAGTCGCGCAACGCTACCTGGTCGAGACGAATCTTACCGTGGCGGTACTCGATCCACAGCCGATGAGCAGGCGCGCGCCGCGCAGCGCCCCGGGAGCGAATAGCCATGCCCATTAATACCTGTGTGGCGCGATTCGCCGGCTTGGCGCTGTTGCTGTTCTCGGCGGCGGCCCAGGCCGTCCCGCCGATCCAGCAGTGGACGCTCGCCAACGGCGCGCGCGTGTACTTCGTGGAAACCCACGAATTGCCGATCGTGCAGTTGCGCGTACTGTTCGACGCCGGGGCGGCGCGCGAACCGGCGGGTAAAGCGGGTTTGGCGCGGCTCACCGCGCGCATGCTGCGCGAGGGTGCCGGTCCGTACGACGCCAATCAAATTGCCGTTGCGCTCGAAGATTTGGGGGCCGAGTTGGGCAACGACGCCTCCGGTGAATTGGTCGAGATCAGTCTGCGCAGCCTGGCGGAGCGCAAGCTGCGGGCGCCGGCCGTGGAAGTGTTGCGCCAGATGCTGCTGGTGCCGACCTTTCCGGAGGACGGCTTTCAGCGTGAGCGCACTCGTTCCCTGGTGGCTCTGCAAAAGGCCCTGCAATCGCCCGGCGAAGTGGCCGCCCGGGCGTTTTATCAGGGCGTATACGGCGCGCACCCGTATGCGCGTCATTCCAACGGCACCGAGGCCGGCCTCAAGGCCATCGCGCGCGGCGATCTGGTCGAGTTTTACCGACGCCACTATGTCGGCGCCAATGCCGTGCTCGCGCTGGTCGGCGACCTGAGCAATGACGAGGCGCGTGCCCTGGCGCAGCGGTTGCTCGGCGATCTCCCGGCCGGCAGCGCGCCACCGCCGTTGCCGCCGGTGCCGGATCGCACCCGGGCCGAACGCAAGACCGTCAAACATCCTTCCTCGCAGACGCACATCCTCATCGGCCAGCCGGGCATGACCCGCACCGATCCGGATTATTTCCCGTTGCTGGTCGGCAACCATATCCTCGGCGGCGGCGGCCTGGTGTCGCGCCTGTCCGACGAGGTGCGCGAGAAGCGCGGCCTGTCCTACAGCGTGCACAGCTATTTCGCGCCGCTGCGCGAGCGTGGGCCGTTTCTGATGGGGCTGCAAACCGAGAACCGCCGGCGCGACGAGGCCGAGGCGGTGATGCGCCGGACGCTTTCCGAGCTGATCGCCCAGGGTCCGACCGCGAGCGAAGTCGAAGCCGCCAAGAAGAACCTGGCCGGCGGTTTCCCGCTGCGCATCGACAGCAATCGCAAGCTCGCCGACTACGCGGCGACCATCGGCTTCTACAATCTGTCGCTCGGCTATCTCGATGAATTCATCCCGCGCGTCGAGGCCGTGACCGCCGAGCAGGTGCGCGATGCGTTGCGCCGCCGGTTGCGCGCCGACACCATGTTCACGGTGGTGGTGGGTGGCGACAAGTAAACGCGGCGGCGAACTGCGCATCATCGCCGGCCGTTGGCGCAGCCGCAGAATCCGGTTTCCGGAGACCGCCGGCCTGCGGCCGACGCCCAACCGGGTGCGCGAGACCTTGTTCAACTGGCTGCAACCGCGGTTGCCGGGCGCGCGCTGTCTCGATCTGTTCGCCGGCAGCGGCGCGCTGGCGTTCGAGGCGTTGTCGCGCGGCGCCGGCGAGGTGGTGCTGGTCGAGCGCGACCCGGCCGCGGCCGCGGCGCTGCGTCGCAACCTCGCCCTGCTCGAGGCCGCCAACGCCGAGCTGCTCGAAACCGACGCGCTCGGCCTGCTCGAACGCGGCCCGGCGCGCGCCTTCGATATCGTGTTCCTGGATCCGCCGTTTCACCCCGACCCGGGCGGCGGCGATCTGCTGGCGCGCTGCTGCGCCCTGTTGGACAGCCGCGGCTGGCTCGCGCCGCGGGGGTTGGTGTATCTGGAGGTCCCGGCCGGCCGCGCGCCGCCGCTGCCGCCCGGCTGGACGCTGATTCGCAGCAAACGCACCGGTCAGGTAGGCTATCATTTGGCCATGGACGCTTTGCCTGGAAACTGAAGCATGCCGATTACCGCGCTGTACGCCGGTACCTTCGATCCGATCACCAACGGTCACAGCGATCTGGTGCGCCGCGCCGCGCGCGTGTTCGACACCATCGTCGTTGCGGTCGCGGCCAACCCCGCCAAGCAGCCGTTGTTCACGCTCAACGAGCGCGTCGAGCTGGCGCGCACGGTGCTGGCCAATGAGCCGCGCATCAAGGTGGCGGGCTTCGACAATCTGCTGGTCGATTGCGCCCGCCAGCACGGCGCCAAGGTCATCCTGCGCGGCCTGCGCGCGGTCTCCGATTTCGAGTATGAATTCCAGATGGCCGGGATGAATCGCCACCTCGATCCCGAGATCGAGACCGTGTTCATGACGCCGTCGGAGCGCGAGACCTATATCTCCGCCACGCTCGTCAAGGAAATCGCCAAGCTCGGCGGCGACGTGACGTCGTTCGTGCACGCGCGCGTCAAGGATGCGCTGCTCGCCAAAGTACGCTAACATTATTCGTCTTTAGCCACTGTTTTCGTGGGTGTTTCGCGATGGCGATGATGATTACCGAAGAGTGCATCAACTGCGACGTGTGCGAGCCGGAGTGCCCGAACGGCGCGATCTCGCAGGGCGCGGACATTTACGTCATCGATCCCAACCTGTGCACCGAGTGCGTCGGTCATTACGACACCCCGCAGTGCGTCGAGGTCTGTCCGGTGGATTGCATCCCCAAGAATCCGGATTACGTCGAGTCCAAGGACGCGCTCTACCAGAAGTACCTCAACCTCACGCGCAAGACCGGTTAAATGTTTCTATTGAAGTGTGAGTGGGTACAGAAGAGCCTGTAATAGTTTCTGGCGCAGAGGCGCAGAGGGCGCAGAGAAAGTCATTTTCTTTCTGTAACCCAGGAGATTCTCCTTGCGTCTTTGCGGCAAACGCAATAATGCGAATTCATCTTTAGCTGTTCCATCAGGTTAAAACTCTGCGTTCTCTGCGCCTCTGCGGCAAGAAATCATAGATTATCTTGAATATCTTTAATCGCATGTCCCGCTGCGTGTTATTTTTCCTGCTCCTGCTGGTGTCGGCGCCGGTGCCGGCCGACTCGCCGCGTTTGCCGGCGGCGGCGATCGCCAGCAGTCATCCGCTTGCGACCGAGGCCGGGCATGCGATCCTGGCGGAGGGCGGCAATGCCTTCGACGCCGCGCTGGCGGTGGCGGCGGTGCTGGGTGTGGTCGATCCGGCCAACACCGGTCTGGGCGGCGGCGGATTCTGGTTGTTGCATCGCGCCGCCGACGGCTTCGAGATCGTGGTCGACGGGCGCGAACGCGCCCCGGCCGCGGCCGGCGCCGACATGTATCTCGATCGTGCCGGACAGATCATGGCGCGCTCGTCCCTGGACGGCGCGCTGGCCGCGGCCATCCCCGGCACGCCGGCGGCGATGGCGCACATCTCCGAAAAATACGGGCGCCTGCCGCTCGCGACCGTGCTCGCGCCGGCGGTGCGCCTGGCGCACGAGGGATTCACGATCAGCGAGCGCTATCAGAAAATGATCGAGCGCCGGCTGCCGGCGCTCGCCGATTCGCCGGCCGCAGCCGCGATATTTTTGCCGGACGGCCTGGCCCCGGAACCCGGTTACCGCGTGCGCCAGCCGGAACTCGCCGCCACCCTGAAACGCCTGGCGAGCGATGGCGGGAAAAGTTTTTACCACGGCGACATCGCCCGGCGCCTGGTCGAGGGCGTGCGCGCCGGCGGCGGCATTTGGACGCTCGCCGATCTCGCCGGCTATCGCCCGGTCGAGCGCGCGCCGCTGCGCGCCGAGTACCGCGGCATGCGCATCACTACCGTGCCGCCGCCGTCGGCCGGCGGCGTGGCGCTTATTCAAATGCTGAAAATTCTCGAACCCTACCGGCTCGACAAGCCGGCGCGCCGCGACCGCGAGCGCTTGTTGATCGAGGCCATGCGCCAGGCCTACCGCGACCGTGCCGAGCACCTGGGCGATCCGGATTTCGCGAACGTCGACGTGGCGCGTTTGTTGAGCGCCGAGCACATCGCCCGGCAGCGCGCCCAACTCGGCGCGCACGGCACCAAACCCGCCGCCGACACCGCGCCGCGCGCCGAAGGCGCCAACACCACGCATTTCTCGGTGATCGACCGCGCCGGCAACCGGGTTGCGGCGACGCTCACCCTGAACACCCATTTCGGTTCCGGTTTCATGCCGCCCGATACCGGCGTGTTGTTGAACAACGAGATGGACGATTTCGTCATCAGGCCCGGCGCCGCCAATACCTACGGCCTGGTCGGATCGCAGGCCAACGCCATCGCGCCCGGCAAGCGCCCGCTGTCCAGCATGACCCCGTCCTTCCTGGAAACCCCGGACAAGGTGGTGGCGCTCGGGACGCCCGGGGGTAGCCGGATCATCAGCATGCTGCTGCTCGCCAGCCTCGAGGTCGCCGCCGGGCGCGGCGACCTGCGTGCCTGGCTGAAGCGCCCGCGCTTTCACCACCAATACCTGCCCGATCAAGTCGAATACGAACCCGCGGCCTTCGACGAGCTCACCGCGCGCCGCCTCGGCAAGCTGGGCTATACGCTCAAACGCCTCGATAGCGAGTACGGCAACATGCAGGCGGTGGTCTGGCACAAAACCGATAATCGCCTGGAGGCCGCCAGCGACCCGCGCGGCGACGGCGCCGCCTGGGTGAAGTAGCCGGCCTACCTGGGCGTTAGTCCTCACGGACGGTTTGGGTTATGATCGAAACCGGTTTCTAATATTAAATCCATCCGAAGGAGTCGTTATGAAAGTCAAAATCGCCGGCTTGCTGGCGCTCTGCCTGGTTTCCTCGCAGTCATTCGGACATGGTGAGGTCAGCGTCAAGACCGACAAGGAAAAGCTCAGCTACAGCCTGGGCTATCAATTCGGCCAGAACGCCAAGCGCAACACCCTCGATCTCGATCCGGATGTGTTCGCGGCCGCCATCAAGGACGTGCTCGCCGACAACAAG
>JACREH010000040.1 GCA_016218345.1 Gammaproteobacteria bacterium
CATAGGCCTTGAACTCGCCGCCGAACTTGGTGGACAGGACCTTGGTCAGCGCCGCCGTGAGGGTGGTTTTGCCGTGGTCCACGTGGCCGATGGTGCCCACGTTGAGGTGGGGCTTGGTGCGTTCGAATTTTCCCTTGGACACTGGATGTACCTCGCGTGATTATTTTGACGATCGAAAAATTAAATTAAATTTTCAAAACCCAAAACAAAAAATATGGAGCCCATAATCGGAATCGAACCGATGACCTCTTCCTTACCAAGGAAGTGCTCTACCGACTGAGCTATATGGGCAAACTCAGTAGCAAGCGGCAAGTATCAAACAGCAAGAACACCCGCGCCGCAGCGCCTTCGATAACTTGCTACTCGCCACTTATAACTTGCTACTTTTCCTTGGAGCGGGTGATGGGAATCGAACCCACGCTATCAGCTTGGAAGGCTGAAGTTCTACCATTGAACTACACCCGCCTGTTCGTTCTCGGAAGACGAGAGTGATTACGCGCATCCCCACGTAAATCTGTCCGCTCCCCCAGGTCTTCCGCCCCCTGTGCTGGTGGAGGGGGGAGGATTCGAACCTCCGAAGGCGTAAGCCGTCAGATTTACAGTCTGATCCCTTTGGCCGCTCGGGAACCCCTCCAAAATATAAGCCGCGCATTATGCGGGAAAAACGCCTGATTCGTCAACCACTTCGAGGGGTTTTAGCGGTCGGCGGGGCGTGTTGTTGGAGACGAATGAGGTTCAGGGCCGAACCGGCCATAAACCAGGCGATTTGCTCGCGCGTCAGGCTGTGGCGGGCCTCGATGCGTTCCTGGCGGCCGTCGGCATGGCGCAGTTCGACCGTCACCGGCTGGCCGGGGGCGAGGCCCGCCAAGCCGGGGAAGGTCAGGCGGTCGTCGCGCGCGATGCGCTCGTAATCGGCCAGGTTGCTGAAAACCAGCGGCAAAATGCCCTGTTTCTTGAGATTGGTCTCGTGGATGCGGGCGAAACCGCGCACCAGCACTACCCGGCAGCCGAGATGGCGCGGGCTCATGGCGGCGTGCTCGCGCGAGCTGCCCTCGCCGTAGTTGCCGTCGCCGACCGCCACCCAGCCCAGCCCCTGGGCCTTATAGGCGCGGGCGATGGCCGGCAGGGCCTCGCCGGCCTGGCCGGTCAGAATATTGAAACCGGTGCCGGGTTTGTCCGGGGAGAAGGCGTTGGCGGCGCCGGTGAACATGTTGTCGCTGATGCGATCGAGGTGGCCGCGGAATTTGAGCCACGGGCCGGCCGGCGAGATATTGTCGGTGGTGCACTTGCCGGCGGCCTTGAGCAATACCGGCAGGTCGGTATAACCCGCGAGTTTATCGACCGGTTCGAACGGCGCGAGCAGGCTCAAGCGCTCGCTCTTCGGATCGACCGTCACGGCCACTGCCGCCGGGTGGTCGCTGGGCACCACATAACCGGATTCGCCGCCCGCGTAGCCCTTGGCCGGCAGTTCCGGTGCCCGTGGGGCGCTGAGCTTCACGGTCCGACCATCCGCGGCGATGCCGTCGGCAAATGGGTTCACGTCCAGCCGCCCGGTCAGCGCATAGGCCACCACCACTTCCGGGCTGCCGATAAAGGCATAGGTGCCGGGGTTGCCGTCGTTGCGCCCCTTGAAGTTGCGATTGAACGACGTGAGGATCGAGTTCTCCTCGCCCTTGGGTACGTCGCTGCGCTCCCACTGGCCGATGCACGGACCGCAGGCGTTGGCCAGCACCGTGGCGCCGATCGCTTCCAGATCGGCGAGCAGCCCGTCGCGCTCGATGGTGGCGCGCACCTGTTCCGAGCCAGGCGTCACCATCAGCGGCACCCGCGCTTTCAGGCCGTGCTGTTTCGCCTCGCGGGCGATGAACGCGGCGCGGCCGATGTCTTCATATGAAGAGTTGGTGCACGAACCGATCAGCGCGGCGCTGAGCTTGGCCGGATAGTTATGTCTGGCTACGTCGGCCGCCAGCTGCGACACGCCGCGCGCCAGATCGGGCGTGTGCGGCCCGACGATCTGCGGTTCGAGCGTGGACAGGTCGATCTCGACGATCTGGTCGTAATACCGGGCCGGGTCGGCCAGCACCTCAGGGTCGGCGACCAGGTGCGCGCCGACACCTTCCGCGAGGGTCGCGATTTCGGCGCGACCGGTGGCGCGCAGGTAATCGGCCATGCGCGCGTCGAACGGGAACACCGAGGTGGTGGCGCCGAGCTCGGCGCCCATGTTGGTGATCGTGGCCTTGGCGGTGCACGACAGCGCGACGGTGCCCGGCCCGAAATACTCGACGATCTTGTTGGTGCCGCCCGCCACGGTCAAGAGGCCGGCGAGTTTCAGGATCACGTCCTTGCCGCTGGTCCAGCCGCCCGGTTTGCCGGTGAGCCGGACGCCGATCAGCTTCGGCCAGAGCAGCTCCCACGGCAGCCCCACCATCACGTCCACGGCGTCGGCGCCGCCGACGCCGATCGCCAGCATGCCGAGACCGCCGGCGTTCGGGGTGTGCGAATCGGTGCCGATCATGAGCCCGCCCGGGAACGCGTAGTGCTCCAGCACCACCTGGTGGATGATGCCGGAGCCCGGCTTCCAGAACCCCATGCCGTACTTGTTGGCGGCCGAGGCCAGGAACTCGTAGACCTCGTGATTGGCGCTCTCCGCGACCGCCAGGTCCTTGATGGCACCGACCTTGGCGCGGATCAGGTGATCGCAGTGCACGGTGGTCGGCACCGCCGTCGCCTCGCGCCCGGCGGTCATGAACTGCAGGATCGCCATCTGGGCGGTGGCGTCCTGCATGGCCACGCGATCGGGCCGGAATCTGGCCGTGGTCCGGCCGCGCTCGGGCAGGCCCTCGCCGCCGTCATCCCAATGGGCGAACAGGATCTTCTCGGCGAGCGTGAGCGGCGTGCCGATGCGCGGGCGCAGCGCCGCCAGTCGGCCGGGCAGGGCCTGATAATGGGCGCGAATCATGGCACGCGCGTCGGCGGGCGTCTTTTCCATGGAACCGGGATACCTTATATAGGGACTAACCATCAGCCGCGGGCATCGGCCCGCCGGCACAGCCGGACATGCGGCGGTAACAACGGACGCGCATAATACCAGTAACCGCACGCCGCTGTTAAGCGCGCCACGCGTAATAACGAGTTTTACCGAATCGCAAACGTACCAGAGCTCAATCCGCCATGACCGACCTGCAACAAACCATACTCTCCACCAAGGCCGCGCTGGCCGAGGCCGTGAACGCGCCACTGGCGCGCCTGGCCGACGCCGTCGCCGCGGTCTGGCCGGACGCCGATCGTCTCGACCGGACGCTGCACGCCGCCATCGGCACCATCCCGCACTGTCATCTGCTGTACGCCTGGGACGTCAACGGCATCGAGCTCTCCTCGATGGTGCAGCCGTCCGGCCCGGACCCGAGCTGGCGCGGGCGCGACTTGTCGAACCGGCCGTACCTCAAGAACCATCTGCCGTTCAAGGGCATCATGCTGTCGTCGGTCTACCGGAGCGTGTACACACCGACCGAATGCATCACCGCGCTGCAAGCGGTCAGCAAGGACAACACCCTGCTCGGCTTCATCGCCGCCGATTTCGCGGTCAACGATCTGCTGCGCGACACCCAGCTCAGCACACCGTCCCTGGGATGGAAACAATTTCGCGGCGACCCGTCGGTGCGCGGCACGGTGTTCCTGCAGACGCGCACGCCCAGCCTGCTGGACGAGCACATCGACGCCGCGCTGGCGCGCATCGACAACCTGATGCGCGAACACGGCGTGTTCCACAGCAAGATTCATTTTTCGAGCGGGCGCTGCTCGTTCTGGCTGTACGACGAGCCCTACGGTTACCGGCTACACGGCGTCGAGGAAATCGTCGATCCGGAACTGTGCCTGGCCTATCCGCTGCGCGCCTACCCG
>JACREH010000044.1 GCA_016218345.1 Gammaproteobacteria bacterium
GGTGAGCGCGTCCTTGTCGGCGGCGGCATACGGCAGGTTAAGCTTGGCGAGCAACGCGCGCAGGTTGAACGGCTTTATGTGCAGCTCGCCGTCGAGCGCCGGGGCGTCGAGCATTTTCCGGCCGCGCAGCGTGGCGCTGAGCGCCAGGCCGGCGAGTTCCAGATTCAATTCCGGCACGTTCAGTTCCTGCGTGCCGGAATCGAATGCCAGTTTCATGCGCAACGCGACCGGCGTGGCAACCGCGGGCCGGCCGGACTCCAGATCGAAACCGAGCGTGATATCAGCGGTCTTGCCGGGCGCGAGTTCGCCGGTGGTGAGCGCGAGCTTGCGCACGTGGTAGCGGGCGCCGCTGGCCTGATCCTCCCAATGCAGTTCGGCGTCGCGCACCGACACGCCGCCGATGCTGAACCCGGCGAGGCCCGCGCCGGTGGCTTTTTCTTCGGGCGCGGCCGGTTTTTCCTTGCCGGTCAACCCCTCCCAATTGCCGTGGCCGGCGCGGTTCTTGGCGAGATGCAGCACCAGGCCGTTCAATACAATCTTGTCGACCTCGAGCTTCTTCCGGAACAACGGCAGCAGCTTGACTCTGACACCGGCCGCCTGCACGCGCGCCAGCGGCGCGTCGCCGAAGCCCGGGGCGTTGGCGAGCTCCAGCGCCTGCAATTCCACGCCGAGCCACGGGAACAACGAAAGCTTGATATCGCCGCCGATCTTGAGGTCGCGCCCGGTGCGGGTCTTGACCGCCTGGACGAGTTCATCCTTGTAGTCGTTGGGGTCGATGACCAGCGTGATCACAACGCCGGCGGCGATTACCAGCACGAGCAGTGCGGCCACGATAGCGGCCGCAATTTTGACGGGTTTTTTCATGCCGGTCTCGGAGAAAGAATGGAGCGGGTGATGGGAATCGAACCCACGCTATTAGCTTGGGAAGCTAAAGTTCTACCATTGAACTACACCCGCGTGCGTTTCTGGAATGGCGCCGAAAAAGTCCTTCGGGGATCTTTTTCGGCTCGAAAAGCAAAAAATGTGATTGTTGCTTTTCGCCCGCAGGCTCCTGTGAAAATACCCTTCAGTGGCCAGCGGCCGGTGCTCCACGTACAATAGCCTACATGGTAACAAATTTTGCGCAAGCACCGCGCCAAACCCTGCGGATTACCGTCAATGGCGAGCCCAACACCCTGGACGCGGTCGTGAGCGTCGCCGGGCTGCTCGAGCGCATGGGCCTGACCGGCAAGCGCGTGGCGGTGGAAGTGAATCGCGAGATCGTGCCGCGCAGCCGCCATGCCGAATTGGAACTGCGCGACAACGACCGCGTCGAGATCGTGGTCGCGATCGGGGGCGGTTGATGAAAGCAAGCCTGCACAAAAATAGCCATATTCTATGACCGCGCAGGCGACGTCTACGACGCCCAGCACCGGCGACCCGCTGATCATCGCCGGCCGGGCGTACCGCTCGCGCCTGCTGGTCGGCACCGGCAAGTACAAGGATCTGGACGAGACTCGACGCGCGGTCGAGGCAAGCGGCGCGGAGATCGTCACGGTGGCGATTCGGCGCACCAACATCGGCCAGAATCCCAAGGAGCCCAGCCTGCTCGACGTGTTGCCGGCATCGCGCTACACCTATCTGCCCAATACCGCCGGCTGCTACACCGCCGACGACGCCGTGCGCACCTGCCGGCTGGCGCGCGAGCTGCTCGACGGCCACACCCTCGTGAAGCTCGAGGTGCTGGGCGACGAAAAGACCTTGTTCCCGGACATCCCCCAGACTGTCCAGGCCGCCGAGATACTTATTAAAGACGGCTTCCAGGTGATGGTGTACACCAACGACGACCCGATCATGGCCAAACGCTTCGCCGAGATGGGCTGCGTGGCGGTGATGCCGCTGGCCGCGCCGATCGGCTCGGGCCTGGGGATTCGCAATCCGTACAACCTGCGCTTCATCGTCGAGGCCGCCACGGTGCCGATCCTGGTCGACGCCGGCGTCGGCACGGCCAGCGACGCCGCCATCGCCATGGAACTCGGTTGCGACGGCGTGCTGATGAACACCGCCATCGCCGCCGCTGCCGATCCGGTGCTCATGGCCTCGGCCATGAAAAAAGCGATCGAGGCCGGCCGCGAGGCCTACCGCGCCGGGCGCATGCCGCGCAAACAATACGGCTCGCCGTCCTCGCCGCTCGGCGGGACGTTTTTTTAAGAGTTTTTGCCGCAAAGACGCAAAGAACGCAAAGAAAGAAAAATTTGACCTCTAAGCTTCTCAGCGCGAAGCGCCGCTCCGTATTTCTTTGCGTCCTCTGCGTCTCTGCGGCAAGAATTCATATATGAATCTCCCTTCCGCACCGCACCGCACCATCCGCAGCTTCGTGCGCCGCGCCGGGCGTATCACCAGCGCGCAGCGGCGGGCGCTTGACGAGCTCTGGCCGCGCTACGGTATCAAGGCCGGCGAGGCGCCACTCGATTTCGCCGCGCTCTTTCCCAATCGCACGCCGCCGATCGTCGAGATCGGCTTCGGCAACGGCGAGGCGCTCGCCACCCTGGCGGCGGCCCATCCGGAAAACAATTATCTCGGCATCGAGGTACACCGCCCCGGCATCGGCAGTCTGCTGCTCAGGCTCGATAGCGGCGCGCTGACCAATGTCCGGCTCTTGGAGGGCGATGCCAAGGAAGTGCTGGCGCAACGCATCCCGCCGGGATCGGTGCAGGCGGTACACGTGTTTTTCCCCGATCCCTGGCCGAAGAAGCGCCACCACAAGCGCCGCCTGGTGCAGGCGGATTTCGTCGCGTCGATCCAGCGCGCTTTGGCACCGGACGGGTATTTACATCTTGCCACCGATTGGCAGGAATACGCCGAACACATGTTGGCGCTGCTCGACCAAACGCCGGGATTCGAGAACACCGCCGGTGCGGGAAACTACGCGCCGCGTCCGGAGTACCGGCCGCTCACCAAGTTCGAGCGCCGCGGTCAGCGGCTCGGTCACGGCGTGTGGGATTTGATTTTTCGACGAACGGGCTGACGCGGTTAATTGGAGCAGGTGGGAACCAACGCGATCTCGTCCCGGTTCGTGACCGGACTGGCCGCGACGGAAAATTGTTTATTCACGGTCACGCGCACGGCGTCGCTGCGCAGCACCGACTCCCACGCCCCACCGCGCCGGCGCAGCCAGGCGAGCAGCGCCTCGACCGTGATCACCTCGGCGGGCAGCGCCACCTCCTCCGACGCCCGCCCGAGCCGATCGACCAAGTCCGCGAAATAAAGAATCTTTACCATCTTACGAATTCTCCGCCGTCATTTTGGGGGCCACGTCGCTTACCCGGCGCTTGCGCGCGGCCACCGCCAGCCGGTAGCCGAGCAACAGCGCCAGGATAAGCGCGTAGATCATCGGATCGGTGACGTCCTTTTTCACCAGCCACCAATAATGAATCACCCCGCCGATGGCGGTTGCATACACCAGACGATGCAGGCGCTGCCAGCGCTTGCCGCCCAGCCGGCGTACCATGGCGTTGGTCGAGGTGACGGCCAGCGGGATCATCAGCAGGAAACTCGGAAAGCTCACGGTGATGAACGGCCGTTTGATGACATCCTTATAGATCGACGCCAGGTCGAAGAATTGATCCAGCCAGATATAGGTCGTGAAATGCAGGCAGGCGTAGAAGAACGCGAACAGCCCGAACATGCGGCGCAGCTTTATCAATCCGTGCCAGCCGGTCAACCGGCGCAGCGGCGTGACGCTCAAGGTGACGAGCAGGAACACCAGCGTCCAGGTACCGGTCGAGCGGGTGATGAATTCGATCGGATTGGCGCCGAGCCGGTCGCCGACGCCGAACACGACCAGACGCGCGAGCGGCGCCAGCGCCGCAACGAACAGCGCCGCCTTCAACCATGGCAGGTATTTCGCGCTAAACATTTAAGAATTCAAAAACTCCACGCAAAGGCGCGAAGGCGCAAAGAAAGGCAGTTATTGATAAAACCGAGACTTCATTTGGTTCATGAGCAAAAGGTGCGTTTCCGACAAGTCACGTTCTTGGTTTTCCCTACAGATATTCTTGGTTTTCTTTGCGCCCTCTGCGCCTTTGCGTTGAAAACTCATACAAAATCTCTCTTCAACGACTAATAATATTTCTTCAGGTCCATGCCGCCGTACAAACTCGCGACCTGCTCGGCGTAGCCGTTGAACGGCAAGGTCTTGCGCTTGCCGAACTCGCCGATGCGGCGCTCCCGGGCCTGGCTCCAGCGCGGGTGATCGACGTCCGGATTGACGTTCGAATAGAAACCGTACTCGTCCGGCGCCGCCCGCGTCCAGCTCGAGACCGGCTGGCGCTCGACGAACCGCAGGCTCACGATCGACTTGATGCTCTTGAAGCCGTACTTCCACGGCACCACCAGCCGGATCGGCGCGCCGTTTTGATTGGGCAGCACCTCGCCGTACAGACCGACCGCCAGGATCGTCAAGGGATGCAGCGCCTCGTCCAGGCGCAGGCCCTCGACATACGGCCACTCCAGCACCCGCGCACGCTGCCCCGGCATCTGCTTGGGATCGAGGCGCGTGATGAATTCGAC
>JACREH010000041.1 GCA_016218345.1 Gammaproteobacteria bacterium
AGGGCCTTGTCGTCCGGGTGGCCGGTGTTCAGCGGGCGTGCCCAGACCACGGTCCAAGCGCCGTTCGCCCAGTTGCCCTTGACGTCGGTGTTGTCGGCGGCCGACCCCTTGGCATCGGCGCGGTTGACGTAGTACTGCGGCAGCAGATCGCCTTCCTTCCAGCCGGCGGCCGGGTCGAACGGCACCGCGGTTTGCCCGACCACCAGTACCTGCGGCCCCTTGGGATCGCGCATGGTGTCGGCGCTGATCGCCTTGGCCCCGACCTTGGCGGCGTCGAACATGTACTTGGGCTGCTGCGTGTCCTTGTCCAGGTTGGAACTGAACATGTTCTTGCCTTCGTCGAAGTTGCGGTACTCGAGGACGTAGCCGTCGTCGGCCATGCCCGCCGGGTTGGAGCGGTGCGCGCGCCACTGCATGAGCTCGACGAACCGGCCGGCGGCCTTGAGCGTGGCGATCTCCTCGGGAGACTTGGTCTTGTCCCAGCTCGTTCCGTCGGTGCGTGTTTCCGGCAGGTACTTGCGCACGTCGGTCTTCTTCAACGTCTGGCCGAGCAGCGGGTTGGCCTTGACGGCATCGGCGGAAGCCACCTTGGCGGTGTCGCGCATGCCGTCGTGGCAGGTGAGCCAGCAGCCCTGCTGCTTGAAGCGCGGAACCTTGCCGTCGTCGAGCATGATGGACAGTCGGTCCTCGTAGACCGCCGGGATCTTGCCCTCCTGCACCGGTTTGTCGAGGCGCGGCTGGCCGTACTTCTTCCACTCCTTACCGTCGAACCGGTAGAACGGGTAGGCCGTGCCGGGAAAATTATTCTTGGTCTTCCACTCGAAGCGCCAATAAAGGTTCTTGTCGTCGTACGCGGCCTGCACCTTGAGGTCGATAGTCGGCTGTTTGCCGTCGAGCTTGGCCGGTTCGAGACGCTGGCCGGACACGGTCAGCTTGCCGATATCCGCCTCTTCGTCCGCGTGACAGAAGACGCAGGCCGTACCCTCGATGACTTTTCGGCGCGCGGTTTTCTTGTGCTCCGGCCCGACCAGCCACTCGTAGGTGGATTGCCCCGGATAGAACAGCTTGACCGACTTGGCCGGAACCTTCGACCAATCGGGCGGAGCGGCCGCGGGCAATCCCGCGGCACCGACCGCGGCCGCCAGTCCGGCTCCGGCGACGATCGTTAACTTTGCATAGTTACCCATGGCACACCTCCGAGTTCGGTTTCAACCGGGACATCGCCATGTGACACTGATGTCGTGCCCGGGCAGGAAAGCTTGAGCGATGGTAGTAGCTCGGGCCCGGACAATTTTGATCTAGATCAAGGGCCGAAGGTATCAGCGCATTCGATTGCGCGTGCGCAGTTCGTCGATGCTACGCAACAGGGCGATTTCCAGTTCCAGTTCGGTCTTGAGGCGCGTGTAGTCGGCCGGGGAGAGCGCGGCCTTCATGGCCTGTTCGGTGCGGAGCTTGGCGGCGCGCGCCGCCGACTCGTCCAGTTCCGGACCGCGCAACAGGGTATCGGCCAACACCGTCACGGCCTGCGGGTGCACCTCCAAATACCCGCCGGACACGAAGAACGACTCGTCGTAGTCCGGCTCGCGCTTGACGCGCACCAAACCGGGTTTCAGCCGTGCCAGCAGCGGCGCGTGGCGCGCCAGCACACCGATCTCGCCCAGCACCGTCGGCGCCACCAGCAGGTGGGCGGTGCCGGAAAAGATTTCTTCTTCCGAGCTGACGATGTCGACGTGAAAGGTTAACGGCATGGGCGAGCCTGGCGCGGGTTGTCGCTCATCATACTAAAAGCGGTGTACTTACTATAGGTCAAGCATCGGCAACAATGCCGTGTTGACATCCCGCCGGGCATCCGGTCTACCATGACCCCGCATGCGCGAGATCGACGGTTCCTACGGCGAGGGCGGCGGCCAGTTGGTGCGCACCGCCTGCGCGCTCGCCGCCATTACCGGCGAGCCGCTCACGCTTTCCAACATCCGCGTGCGTCGTACGCCACCCGGGCTTGCGCCGCAACACCTGACCGCGGTACGGGCGGTCGCGTCCATGTGCGACGCCGAGGTCGAAGGCTTGGCGGTGCGCTCCCGGGCGCTGAGCTTTCGTCCCGGCCGACCGCGCGGCGGCCGGTTCGTGTTCGATGTCGGTACCGCCGGCAGCATCCCACTGGTGGTGCAGGCGGTGTTGCCGGTGGCGCTGGCCAGCGGGGCGCCGGTGCGGATGCGCCTGATCGGCGGCACCGACATACGGGCCGCGCCGCCGCTCGATTACCTGCGCCATGTGTTTCTGCCGCTGCTCGCCGGACTCGGGCTCGAGGTGAAACTCACGCTCGTGCGGCGCGGTTATTACCCGCGCGGCGGCGGCGAGGTCGAGATCGAGGTGCAACCGGGCCGTCCGCGCGCGTTGCAATTGGAAACGCCCGGGCCGCTCCGGGAGATCGCCGGCATCGCGCATGTCGCGAATCTGCCGGCACACATCGCCGAGCGCATGCAGCACGCCGCGCGCCAGGTACTGTCGGCCTATCCGCCGGCGGCGATCGAGGAACAAGTATTGGGTCGCGATCGGGCGATCGGCCCGGGCGGGGCGATCGTGCTGTGGGCGCGCACCGCGCACAGTGTGCTGGGCGGCGCGGCGGTGGCGCAACGCGGAGTGCCGGCCGAGCAGATCGGCGCGGACGCGGCGCATGCCTTGCTCGCGGAACTCACGGCCGGCGCGGCGCTCGACATCCACGCCGCCGACCAGATTCTGATCTATCTCGCCCAGGCGCGGGCTGCCTCGGTAATCACGGTGCGCGAGCTGTCGTCGCATGCCCGCAGCACGCTGTGGTTGTTGCAACAGTTCCTGCCGCTGCGCGCGCAAATCGCCGCGCACAACGGCCTGACGCGAGTGGAACTCGCGCCCGGTTAGCAAGGGAGTTGATAAAATCCAAAAGCGGTCATTGCGAGGAGCCGAAGGCGACGAAACAATCTTCCAACGCCTTGATTTTTCGATACGGAGATTGCTTCCCGCCGTGCTTCGCTCGCGGCTAACGGCAATAAACACTCGCAACGACACAAAAAGCGTCTTACCAAATCCGGATAGGTCTTTACAACCGGGAACCTAACGAATAACAATCCTGTTTTCGCCGCCTCGGACATTCCCCCCTTTATGACTATTCCACGCTTTTATTGCCCGATAGCGTTGGCGGCGGACAGCCGCATCGACCTGCCGAATGCGCCAGCGCATCACGCCGTGCGTGTGTTGCGTCTCAATGTGGGCGATGCCGTGATCCTGTTCAACGGCCAGGGTGGCGAGGCGCACGCTGTGATCGAACAATCCGATCGCAATCGCGTCACGGTCTTGGTACAGGCGCTGCATGCCGTTGAACGCGAATCGAGTTTGGCGGTGACGCTCATTCAGGCGCTTTCCAGTACCGACAAGATGGACCTAGTGATTCAAAAGGCTGTTGAGCTCGGGGTCGCGCGCATTCTGCCGGTCGTCACCGAGCGCAGCGTGGTACGGTTGAGCGCCGAGCGTGCCGCTAAGCGCCTGGAACATTGGCAAGGCGTGGTGATCGCCGCCTGCGAACAATGCGGCCGCAACCGCCTGCCGGACGTGGCGCCGCCCGCGCCCTTACGCGAGCGCTTGGCCGAGGCGCAGCGCCTGCCGGAGCGCTGGATATTGTTGCCCGGGGCCGGGCGCGCACTGCGCACGCTGGCCAAGCCGCAAGGCGAACTCGCGCTGCTGGTCGGTGCCGAGGGTGGCTTCACGCAGGGAGAGCAAGACGCCGCGTTGGCGCAGGGCTTCACGCCCATTCAACTCGGCCCGCGGGTGCTGCGCACCGAGACCGCCGGCTTGGCGGCGCTTGCCGCGATCCAGGCGTTATGGGGTGATTTCTGAGCGGTTTAACTCCCGGCCAAATAAGAGTAACCTGATTTCACCGGGGGGATGGCGCCGCACGGCATCAACCGGTATCGGCACCCAAAAAACAACCAAGAGGAGCAGAGCATGTCACTCATTGAGCGCGCCAAGAATATTCTGCTGCAACCCAAGAAAGAATGGCCGGTGATCGACGGCGAAACCACCGACACCGCGAGCTTGTACACCGGTTATATCATGCCGTTGGCGGCGATCGGCCCGGTGGCCGGGGCCATCGGCATGTCGGTGTTCGGGATGTCCCTGCCGTTCATGGGTACCTTCCGCCTGTCGCCCGGCACCGCCATCATCCATGCCGTGGTGTCGTACGGCCTGGCATTGGCGATGGTCTATGTGTTGGCGTTGATCATCAACGCCCTGGCGCCGACCTTCGCCGGAAAGCAAAATCTCAATCAGGCGCTCAAGGTGACGGCCTATGCCATGACCGCCGCCTGGGTGGTGGGGATTTTCTCGCTGATCCCGATGCTGGGGATCCTCGGACTGTTGGGCGGGCTGTACAGTTTGTATCTGCTGTATCTCGGCCTGCCGGTGCTCATGAAGGCGCCGCAGGAAAAGGCGCTGGCCTACACAGCGGTGGTGATCGTCTGCGGGATCGTGCTGTCGGTCATTGTCTCGTGGGCCAGCGGCATGATGCTGGCCGGCAGCATGCCGCATCCGGTCATGCCGCAAATTAACATTAGATAAGCACGACGCCGTTATTCGCCCGCCCCGAGCGCAGCGCGGGGCGGGGTTCGTGGTCAACCATCCGCCCGCCGAGAAGTTGACAAGCCCCGTCGTTTGCCCTACTTTCCCGGCCCTCGACGTTTCCTCGGAGTCCTTGTCCATGTCGTACAGCCTTGCGGATATCAACGGCCTGTTCGCGCAACCGTTCAACGATCTGTTGTTCCAGGCGCACACCGTTCACCGCCGCCACTTCGATCCGAACGCCGTGCAGGTCAGCACGCTGCTGTCCATCAAGACCGGCGGCTGTTCCGAGGATTGCGGCTATTGCTCGCAGTCGGCGCGCCATCACACCGGCCTTGAAAGCCAGACGCTGATGCAATTGGACGCGGTGCTGGACGCGGCGCGCGCGGCGCAGGCGCGCGGCGCCACGCGCTTCTGCATGGGCGCCGCCTGGCGCGGCCCGAAGGACAAGGACCTCGCGCCGGTGCTCGACATGGTGCGCGCGGTCAAGGCGCTCGGTCTGGAAACCTGCGCGACGCTCGGCATGCTCAGGGACGGCCAGGCCGAACAACTCGCCAACGCCGGCCTCGATTACTACAACCACAATCTCGACACCGCGCCCGAGTTCTACGGCGAGGTGATCCACACCCATTCCTTCGACGACCGTCTCGACACGCTCGGCAAGGTGCGCGACGCCGGCCTGAAGGTGTGCTGCGGCGGCATCGTCGGTCTGGGCGAAGCGCGCGCCAGCCGCGCCGGGCTGATCGCCCAACTGGCCGCGCTCGACCCGCCGCCCGAGAGCGTGCCGATCAACCTGCTGGTGCGCATCCCCGGCACGCCGCTCTCGGACATTCCCGCCCTCGACCCGATCGAGTTCGTGCGCACCGTCGCGGTGGCGCGCATCTGCCTGCCGACCAGCATGGTGCGCCTGTCGGCCGGCCGCCAGGAGATGCCGGAGTATTTGCAGGCGCTGTGCTTTTTTGCCGGCGCGAATTCGATTTTCTACGGCGACAAGCTGCTGACCACGCCCAATCCGGACACCGACCGGGACCGGGCGCTGTTCGAGAAACTCGGGTTGCACCCGCTGGAGCCGGGAGGCGCGGGCGAAACGCCGCGCGCTGTAAACGTACGCAGCGTTCTATAAATTACCCGGTAGCGGCCGATACGTAGCTGACCAGCTCGGTCAGATTGCCGCCGGTGACATCGGGAGCCATCCCAAGCTCTTCGACCGGCGCATTCAGGCGATTTACCCAGAAGGTCCTGTAGCCGAACCATTTGGCGCCCGCCGCGTCCCAGCCGGCAAACGGCACGAAAAGAATCTCTTCGCGCTTAAGCTTGAACGCATCGATCGCCATCTGGTACGCGCGCGGATCGGGTTTGTAGGTTTTTAACCTGTCCGTGCTCAGGACGTGGTCGAAGATTCCTTCCAGGCCGGCGCTCTTGATGGCAGCGGCGAGCATGTGGGGCGTGAAGTTGGACAGGATCGCCAGCCGGATATTCGCTTCTTTCAGTGACTTGAGCGCCGGCAGCACATCCGGCCATGCCTTAAGCCCGAGATAGGCCTCCATCAGTTGGTTGCGCTTTTCCGGCGTCAGGTCGAGCTTCAGCGATTTGGCGGCGAATACTAATGCGTCTTCCGTCGCCCGCCAAAAATCGGCGTACTGATTCGACAGCGCGCGCAGCCACTGGTACTCGAACTGCCGCACGCGCCAGGCATTGCTCAGCTCCGCGCCTTTGCCCGGAAACAACTGCTCGGCCAGTGCAAAAATCGGCCTGGGGTCGAACACCGGAAATGCATCGAAGGCGATGCCTCGGATTCTCGGCTGGATGGCGGCATGGGTCGTTGCCAATTCGGTGGCGCCGGATACCGTGGCCGCGGCAAGGAAGCCGAGAAAACTGCGTCTATCGATCGTCATGTCAATCTCCTTGGTGGGGTTCTAACTCATTGTCCCGGGCGAATCTCGGCATGGGTAGGCAGGGGGATACCGAATCTCGGGTCTTCCACTAGGACGTATTGGACGGCGGTTTCTTACCGGATAATTTCTCGGATACGAGGGAATAAATCCAGGCATATCGTCTTTCATGAAGCGGGTTGTACCGGTTGATTGTCCGCCCTCCTGGCCAACGGTCGGCGCGACCACTACCGGCCGGGGGAGCCGCCCGGCGCCGTTGCTATTCGCTCTCGTCCCTGTTTTTAGCCCGACGCCAGTTGGTGCGCCAGCCGCGTGGTTTCGGGCAGCCGATAACGCGGCGTGCAGCGCAGCACGTAGTCAATGGCGGTCGCCAGACCGACGCGATGACCGATCGAGACATACACCGGTCTGACGCCGGCGCGGGTGCGCAACGCCGCGCCGATGATTTCGGATCGTACCTGTGGTGTGCCACGGCTCGCCTCCCTCTCCCTTCGGGAGAGGGAATGAGGGTGAGGGCCACGGGGTATGACTACGTCCTTCAGCGCCGCCCACGCGCCGCGTTGTTCCCCGAGTTGGTCGTGCCTGCCGATCAGCAGCGACTTGGCGACGCCGATGCTCGGCAGCCCGGTAAGCACGCCGAGATGACAGGCCAGCCCGAAGCGGCGAGGATGCGCCAGCCCCTGCCCATCGCACAGCAATAAATCCGGTCGGGTGCGGAGCTTGGCGAGCGCCGCCAGCACCGCCGGCGCTTCGCGGAACGACAGATAGCCCGGCACATACGGAAAGCGCGTGCGCCGCCGCGCCACCACCTGCTCGTGCAGTTCCAGCCCGGGGAATGTCAGCACCACGACTGCGGCGCGCGTGATCGCGCCGTCATCTTCGAAACCGACGTCGATGCCGGCGACAAACCGCACCTTGCCGAGTTTGTCGGCGGCGATCACCCGTCCGCGTAACTGTTCCTGCACGGCGCGCGCCGCGCTCACGGTGCGGGGCCAGGCGGGACGACGGGTAGTCATATTGTCCTGACAAGTGAAATTTCAACAAGCCGGCTGTCATTGCGAGCGAAGCGAAGCAATCTCGTAATCAATAGGGTTGGAGGTTGCTTCGCTATCGCTCGCAACGACAACAAACGACTTAATTTCCGAGCTTCCTTAAGGACGAGTCACCTTCTTAGGTGTCACTGCACGGGTATCGCCCGGCAGCGGCACCGCCTGGATGGCGAATTCCATTTTTTCCAGGTCACCGAGGATATAAGTCGGCGGCGCGCCGATCCCGGCCACGGTGCCGGGGTCGAGGCGCAGGCTCTCGCCGCCCGTGACGGCCTTGACCCGCTCGATGACGGCGCGGTGTTCGTGGCCGTTGCACACCAGGTCGTAGTCGCCGGTGAGCGCCATGGCCTTGGCGTAATGCGGGTAGTGCACCATGAAGATACGCCGGCCGTGCAGGGTGAACGCGCCGTCCTGGCCGTAATAGCGGATCAGGCCATTCGACTCATGGGCGATGCGCGCCAGGTGAAACAGATCGCCGGTGTTGTTGCCGTGCACGACGTGGATCGGCAGGCCGAGTGGCGTAATGGCGTGCAAGGTCGACGGCGCGACCAGGTCGCCGCAATGCAACACCGCTTGCGCGCCGCGCGCCTTGGCGTCGGCGACCGCCGCCGCCAGATGGCCGCGGTGGTCGTGGGAATCGGAGACGATGCAGATTTTCATAACAGCAGATACAAGTAGCAAGATTCAGGTGGAAATTCGAGCAGGGTTCCCCAGGAATTATATATCCGATCTGGAACGAGGCCCTGGGATTTTCAAAAAGAAAAGGGCCGGCTTGCGCCGGCCCTGAATATGATGAGGCCCTCGCCCCTTACCCTCTCCCGCAAGGGGAGAGGGGGAGTGATCAAGAATCTCTTATAAGAGCGGGACGATCAGTAACGCCACGATGTTGATGATCTTGATGAGCGGGTTAACCGCCGGGCCGGCGGTGTCCTTATAGGGGTCGCCGACGGTGTCGCCGGTCACGGCCGCCTTGTGGGCGTCCGAGCCCTTGCCGCCGTGGTGGCCTTCCTCAATGTACTTCTTGGCGTTGTCCCAGGCGCCGCCGCCGGTGGTCATGGAGATCGCGACGAAGATGCCGGTGACGATCGAGCCCATGAGCACACCGCCCAACGCCTTCACGCCCGCGCCCGGACCCATGAGGATGTTCATCACCACGACCACGACGATCGGTACCAGCACAGGCAGCAGGCTCGGCACGATCATCTCCTTGATCGCGGCCTTGGTGAGCATGTCCACCGCCTTCGAGTAATCGGGTTTGGCCTTGCCGGTCATGATGCCCTTGATGGTCTTGAACTGACGGCGCACCTCGACCACCACCGAGCCGGCCGCGCGGCCGACCGCTTCCATGGCCATGGCGCCGAACAGGTAGGGCACCAGACCGCCGACGAACAGGCCGATGATCACCGCCGGGTCGGACAGCGAGAACACCACGAGCTTGCCGGCCGCTTCCAGGGCGTGGGTGTAATCGGCGAACAGCACCAGCGCGGCCAGACCGGCCGAGCCGATCGCGTAGCCCTTGGTCACGGCCTTGGTGGTGTTGCCAACGGCGTCGAGCGGATCGGTGATGTCGCGGATCTTGCTCGGCAGCTTGGCCATCTCGGCGATGCCGCCGGCGTTATCGGTGATCGGACCGTAGGCGTCGAGCGCGACGATGATGCCGGTCATGCTGAGCATGGCGGTCGCGGCGACGGCGATGCCGTACAGGCCGGCGAACGCGTACGCGCCCCAGATGCCCAGACAGATCACCAGCACCGGCGCGGCCGTGGCCTTCATCGACACCGCCAGGCCCTGGATCACGTTGGTGCCGTGACCGGTGGTCGAGGCCTGGGCGATGCCGCGCACCGGCTTGTACTCGGTGGCGGTGTAGTACTCGGTGATCACCACCAGCGCCGCGGTCACGGCCAGGCCGATGAGCGCGGTGTAGTACAGGCTCACGGTGCTGTACGCGCCGTTGCCGGCCATCAGCCAGTCGGTGACGTACCAGAACGCCACCGCCGAAATCGCGCCGGCCACGATCAGACCGCGGTAGAGGGCGTTCATGATCTTGCCCTTGCCGGAGGTCCACACGAAGTAGGTGCCGACGATCGACGCCAGGATCGACACGCCGCCGAGCACCAGCGGATAGAGGATGGCGTTGCCGAAGCCCTTGAGCATCAGGCCGCCGAGCAGCATGGTGGCGATGATGGTCACGGCGTAGGTCTCGAACAGGTCGGCGGCCATGCCGGCGCAGTCGCCGACGTTGTCGCCGACGTTGTCGGCGATCACCGCCGGGTTGCGCGGGTCGTCCTCGGGAATGCCGGCCTCGACCTTGCCCACCAGGTCGGCGCCGACGTCGGCGCCCTTGGTGAAGATGCCGCCGCCGAGACGCGCGAAGATCGAAATCAGCGAACCGCCGAACGCCAGGCCGATGAGCGGCTGGACCGCGTCGGTGCCGGGCATGAACTTGAGCAGCAGCGCGTAGTAGCCGGCCACCCCCAAGAGGCCCAGGCCCACGACCAGCATGCCGGTGATGGCGCCGCCGCGGAACGCGATCTTGAGCGCCGCGTTCAGGCCGTCCTTCGCGGCCTCGGCGGTACGCACGTTGGCGCGCACCGAGACGTTCATGCCGATGATGCCGGCCAGGCCGGAGAGCAGCGCGCCGATCGCGAAGCCGATGGCGGTGGCGGGTTGCAGCGTGACCAGGATGATCACGAACAACACCGCGCCGATGCCGGCGATGGTCAGGTATTGACGCTTGAGATACGCCGAGGCGCCTTCCCGCACGGCGGCGGCGATCTCCTGCATGCGTTTATTGCCGGTCGGCTTGGCCATGATCCAAAGGGTCGACAGACCCCCGTAAACCAGCGCCGCCGCGGCGCATAACAGTGCGAACATCAAACTATTAGACATATCGATCTCCTCCCAACGTGGAAACTAACTGACGGTTGTAAACGAACGTTACCCACTCCCAACTTAATTAAGTCGTCATTCCGGCGAAAGCCGGAATCCAGGTTTTGAAAAATCATCGGTCGTCAGGCCGATTCTGGATGCCGGCTCCCCGTTCTAGCCGGGGACAAGCTTCGCTGGCATGACGGCATTACTACTTGTTCAGTACTTCCCTAAGTAAGCCTTGTCTTAATCAGAGGTTCCCTTGTCCTGGATCGCGAGCCCGCCGGTGAAGCGCGTACCCGGTTCGAATCCGAATACCGCATCGAGCCGGCACTCGCGGATCAGTTGATCGACTGCCGCCTGGCCGTGCTCGCGGCTGATCTCGGACAGAATCAGCTTGGCCGAATTACCGTTGTAAAAGCCGCCGAAGTCGGCCTGTACCTTGAGCAATTCCTTGGCCTTGTCCAAAGTCATTTATGAATATTTGTCGCAGAGCCGCAAAGACGCAAAGGTTGTTAAATTCAGTTTTTTCTATATTTCTTTGCGCCTTCGCGTCTTTGCGTCAAACGATCATAATTTAAATTCGCTAAGCTTCTTCTTGACGGCGACGTTCTTGAGCCGCACGTATTGCGGCATGCCGTTCTTGTAGGGCGGGTAGTCCTCGCCCTGGATGAGCGGCTCCAGATACTGCCGGCACTTATTGGTGATGCCGAATCCGTCGTCGGTGATGAAGTCCTTGGGCATCATCTTCTCGACGTTCGCCACCTTGGCGAGCGGCGCCGCGCCGATGGCCCACTTGTACGGTTTGCTCGACTTGCGTACCACGATCGGCATCATCGAGTTCTTGCCCTTGAGCGCCAGCTCGACTGCCGCTCTTCCCATGGCATAGGCCTGGTCGACGTCGCTCTTCGAGGCGATGTGGCGCGCGGCGCGCTGCAGATAATCGGCCACGCCCCAGTGATACTTGAGATTCAGGCCTTCCTTGACGATCGACGCCACCACCGGCGCGACGCCGCCGAGCTGGGCGTGACCGAAGGCGTCGCGCAGGCCCTGGTCGGCGAGGAACTTGCCGTCGGCGCTCTTCACGCCCTCCGACACCACCACCGTGCAATAGCCGAACTTCTTGACGTGGGCGTCGACCTTGGCCAGGAACTTAGGTTTGTCGAAGCTCACTTCCGGGAACAGGATGACGATCGGGATCTCGGTGTCCTTGGTCGAGGCCAGGCCGCCGGCGGCCGCGATCCAGCCGGCGTGCCGGCCCATGACTTCGAGGATGAACACCTTGGTCGAGGTCTTGGCCATCGAGGCGACGTCGAAGCTCGCCTCGCGGGTCGAGACGGCGATGTACTTGGCGACCGAGCCGAAGCCCGGGCAGTTGTCGGTGATCGGCAGGTCGTTGTCCACGGTCTTGGGCACGTGGATCGCCTGGATCGGGTAGCCCATGGTCTCGGACAGTTGCGAGATCTTGAGGCAGGTGTCGGCCGAGTCGCCGCCGCCGTTATAGAAGAAGTAACCGATGTTGTGGGCCTTGAACACCTCGATCAAGCGGTCGTACTCGCGCTTGTTGGCCTCGAGGCTCTTGAGTTTGTAGCGGCACGAGCCGAACGCGCCGCTCGGCGTGTGGCGCAGCGCCTTGACGGCCGCCGCCGATTCCTTGCTGGTGTCGATCAGGTCCTCGGTGAGCGCGCCGATGATGCCGTTGCGGCCGGCGTACACCTTGCCGATCTTGTGCTTGTGCTTGCGCGCGGTCTCGATCACGCCTGCGGCCGAGGCGTTGATGACCGCGGTCACGCCGCCGGATTGGGCGTAAAAGGCGTTCTTCTTGATAACTTTCTTGGCCATACAGCGGGACTCTCCGGTTGATTTTTGAAATTAGCGGGCGGGGCGGCTCGCGCCCATGGCGGCTTGGCGCTCATGATCGGCTTGGACCTGTAACAGCACCGTGACGCATTGCTGGAGGTCGTCGTAGACCTCGCGGCCGGTGCCGAATTGCTCGCGCGGCGAGTAGAAAAACTGACAACGGTAGTGACCGGGACCGACCTTGCAGACCACGAAATTGGCGTCGCGCTCGCTCCAGAACACCGTCGGGCACGGAGTCAGCGCCGGCGACGGGGGGGTCGAGGCGCAGGTCGGTGTCGGCCCGCTGGGTCTCGATCGACTTGCCGTAGCGCTTCTCCAGGGCGGCGTCGATAATCGCCAACTCGGCGTCGCTGAAATCGGGTATCTGGGTCATGACCGTGGTGAACGAAGTCGCGGGGTCGGTGAAAGTCGCGGGCTAGATTAACCGAATTTTCCCGTGGGTACAGGACAAAGATTCAATCGTCGGATAGGGGATATTTATGGCGCGCGAAAACTCGCCGTCCGGCAAAGTTTTTTCGAGACCCGGTACCTGTTTCGCGGTCTGGAAATGTCGGCCCCCTTTCGCCCACACGACCATTGACGCCGGGGGTGGCAGCGGGTAGTTTAGCGCCACAAAAAAAGCAGGCGCAGGGCGTCGTCGCACGTACCCCGTCCACCGCGGTCCCGGGCCAAGTTCTTAAAATCATTCGGCTTTTTGTCCGGCCGGGGCCGGATTTGCGGTTCGGGTGGCTGGCGACCGAGTACAGTGCCGAGAAACAGGTTTTTCAGGACCCCGTTACGCGGGGAAGTGTTCCGAACCACGGCGGTTATGGCAACCGTCAAAGCGAGAAAAAACGATGCGAATCATACTATTGGGGGCGCCGGGTTCCGGCAAGGGGACGCAGGCGAAACTGCTGGTCGAGAAATACCGGATTCCCCAGGTCTCGACCGGCGATCTGCTGCGCGAACAAGTGGCCGCCGGCACCGATCTCGGCAGGAAGGCCAAGGCCGCCATGGATGCCGGACAGTTGGTGACCGACGACGTGGTGCTGGGCATGATCCAATCGCGCCTTGCCAAGCCCGACGCCAAGGCCGGTTTCATTCTCGACGGTTTCCCGCGCAACATTCCGCAGGCGCAGGCGCTCGACGCCATGCTGGCGCGCCTCGGTCAGCCGCTGCAACTGGCGCTGCTCGTGGACGTCGATACCGAGGTGTTGCTGAAGCGCCTCACCGGCCGGCGCACCTGCGGTTCGTGCGGCGCGATCTACAACATCTATTTCACCCCGCCCAAGACCCAGGGCAAGTGCGACAAGTGCGGCGGCAGCCTGCAGCACCGCTCCGACGACAACGAGGCGACGGTCGGCAAGCGCCTGAAGGTGTACACCGAACAGACCGCGCCGCTGATTTCCTATTACAAGGCGCAGGGCAAGCTGCGCACCGCGCGCGGCGTCGGCAAGGTCAACGACATCTTCAAGACCATCAGCGACATCATCGAGGCGCAGATGCGGCCGCTCGCCGGCATCGATCTGGGTGGCGGCAAGCCGTCCGCCAAGGCGGCGCCCGCCAAGGCCAAGCCCGCGGCCAAGAAACCCGAAGTCAAGAAGCCGGTGCCGGTCAAGAAGGCGCTGAAAAAACCTGCGCCGAAGAAGGCCGCCAAGAAGGCCCCGGCCAAAAAACCCGCGAAGAAGAAGCCGGCGCCGAAGAAGAAAAAGGCCGCCGCTAAGCCCAAGAAAAAGAAGTAAGCGTTTGCAGTAACTTCAAGGCCCGGGAAACCGGGCCTTTTTGTTCTAATATTGTAGGGAGCCTCTGATTAAGTCAGAGGTTCCCGTCCGGCCAGGAGGGCCGGGCATTTTTCAAACACGCAAGTGTTTAAATATTAAAGCAAGACGAACGAAGCGCAGCGAAGTAGGGCTACTTCTGTGAAGCAAAAACGAAAACCACGTTTTTCGTTTTGTGACGTACAGGATGTACTAATGCCGCGGGTGCATGGATGCGCGGGAGCGGCCGTGTCTGAACAAGCCAGGGAGGGACTTGTTCAGACCTTCCTTAGGACAAGCGGTTGAGAACAGGAGCTTTTTCAGTGACTCGAAAACCATCCACCAATAGCCGGTTCCCTCGCGCCCGCCTGCGGCGTATGCGCAAGGACGAATTCTCGCGCCGACTGATGCGCGAGACGCGGTTGTCGGTCGACGACCTCATTCAGCCGCTGTTCGTGATCGAGGGCAAGAACGAGTCCCAGGCGGTGGCGTCCATGCCCGGCGTGCACCGGTTGTCGATCGACCGGCTGCTCGCTCAGGCCGAGGTGTTGCAAAAGTTGGGCGTGCCGGCGATCGCGCTGTTTCCGGTGGTCGGGCAGGACAAAAAATCCGCCAAGGCCCAGGAGGCGTACAACGCCAAGGGTCTGGTGCAGCGCGCGGTGCGCGCGTTGAAAAAGGAATTTCCCGCGCTCGGCGTGATCACCGACGTGGCGCTCGATCCGTTCACCACCCACGGCCAGGACGGCCTGACCGACGCCTCCGGCTATGTGCTGAACGACGAGACCGTCGCGGTGCTGGTCAGGCAGGCGCTGTCGCACGCCGAGGCGGGCGCCGACATCGTCGCGCCGTCCGACATGATGGACGGGCGCATTGGCGCGATCCGCGACGCCCTCGAGACCGACGGCCATGTCCACACCCGCATCCTGGCGTATTCCGCCAAGTACGCCTCGAGCTTCTACGGGCCGTTCCGCGACGCGGTCGGCTCCAGCGCCAACCTGCGCGGCGCCGACAAATACAGTTATCAGATGGATTGCGCCAACAGCGACGAGGCGTTGCGCGAGGTCGCGCTCGATCTCGAGGAAGGCGCCGACATGGTGATGATCAAGCCCGGCCTGCCGTATCTCGACATCGTGCGCCGGGTCAAGGACAGTTTCGGCGTGCCGACGTTCGTCTACCAGGTGAGCGGCGAATACGCCATGCTCACCGCGGCCGCGCAAAAGGGCTGGCTGGACGAACGCGCCTGCGTGCTGGAATCGCTGCTCGCCATCAAACGCGCCGGCGCCGACGCGGTGCTGACGTATTTCGCCGAACGCGCGGCGCGTTGGCTCACGCAGCGATAACGACCCGATCCAGCCCGGTGCTCGCGCCGGATGACCTCAAGGCTTCCTGGGTTTTCCGAGGATCTCCCGCTCGATCTGTTCCAGGCTGATGTGGCGCACATCCTTGCCCTTGATGAAATAGATCACGTATTCGCAGATGTTGCGCGCATGATCGCCGATGCGCTCCAGGGCGCGCGCCGCCCAAATCACGTTCAACATGCGCGAGATGGTGCGCGGGTCTTCCATCATGAAGGTGATCATCTGGCGCATCACCCCCTCGTATTCGCGGTCCACCTGCAGGTCCTCGCGCGCCACGCGCAACGCCGCCTCGACATCGACGCGCGCGAACGCGTCCAGGGCGTCGTGCACCATCTGGCGCACGTGGTTGCCGAGGGTCTGGATCTCGGCGTAGTTGTTCTTGGGGCGTTCTTCGCCGGCGAGCCGCACCGCCATGTGCGCGATCTTTTCGGCCTCGTCGCCGATGCGCTCCAGGTCGGTGATGGTCTTGATTACCGCCACCACCAGGCGCAGGTCGCTGGCGGTCGGCTGGCGCCGGGCGATGATCTGGTTGCATTCCTCGTCGATGGTGACCTCGAGCTTGTTGACCTTGTAGTCGTCCTTGGCGACGGCGTCGGCCTGGGCGGTGTCGCCGTTGGCGAGCGCGGCCAACGCCAGGGTGATTTGTTGTTCCACCAGGCCGCCCATCTGCAGCACTTTGCTGCGGATGTCTTCCAGTTCGGCGTTGTACTGGCGCGAAATATGGGTGTGGATCGGCTCCATTTAAAATCTCCTGTGTCTGACCGGATCAGCCATAGCGGCCGGTAATATAATCTTCGGTACGTTTGTTGGACGGGTTGGTGAATATGGTGTTGGTGTCGCCGAACTCCACCAGCTCGCCCAGGTGCATGAAGGCAGTATAGTCCGAGACGCGCGCCGCCTGCTGCATATTGTGCGTGACGATCAGGATCGTGAGTTTGTTCTTGAGCTCGGCGATCAGCTCCTCGATGCTGGCGGTGGCGATCGGGTCGAGCGCCGAGGTCGGCTCGTCGAACAGCAGGATTTCCGGATCGGTGGCCAGGGCGCGCGCGATGCACAGTCGCTGCTGCTGGCCGCCGGACAGGTTGAAGGCCAGGTCCTGGAGGCGGTCCTTGACCTCGCTCCACAGCGCCGCGCCGCGTAGCGCCTGCTCGACCTTGTCGTCCACGATCGACCGCTTCTTCACGCCGCGCACCCGCAGCCCATAGGCGACGTTCTCGTATATCGACTTGGGGAACGGGTTGGGCTTCTGGAACACCATGGAGACACGCATGCGCACCTCGATCGGGTCCACTTTCGGACCGAGGATATCGGTGTTGTCCGGTTGGACGACGATCTCGCCCTCGTAACGGTTGCCCGGGTAGAGGTCGTGCATGCGGTTGAAGCAACGCAGGAACGTGGATTTCCCGCAGCCGGAAGGACCGATCAACGCCGTGACCTGATTCTCCGCGAGCGTGAGGTTGATCTGCTTGAGCGCCTGCACGCTGCCGCCGTAGAAAAAGTTCAAACCTCGTACCTCGGCCTTGGCTTTTTCGGCGGTTGGCGCGGCATCGGTCGCAGTCATGGCGACTGCTGGGATCGGGGTATCGAGCTTGGTCATGGATATCACCACTTGATGCGTTTGCGGTAACGGTAGCGCAGCCAGATGGCGAAGGCGTTCATCGCCAGCGTCATGACGATGATCACCACGCCGGCCGCGGCCGCGTTGGTCAGGAAGGCCGCCTCGGGGCGCGACAGCCAGTTGAACATCTGAATCGGCATGACCGTGAACGGTGCGAACAGCCAGTCGAACGACAGGAACGGCGCCTCAGCCTTCAGCGGCGCCGGCGGCAGGAAGGCGATGAAGGTGAGCGCGCCGATGGTGATCACCGGCGCGGTCTCGCCGATGGCGCGCGCCAGACCGATGATCACGCCGGTGAGAATGCCGCCGGTCGAGTACGGCAGCACGTGGTCGGCGACCGTCTGCCACTTGGTGGCGCCGAGCGCATAGGCGGCCTCGCGGATCACGCCCGGCACGGCGCGGATCGCCTCGCGCGTGGCGACGATCACGACCGGCAGGATCAGGAGCGCAAGCGTGAGCCCGGCCGAGAGTATGCTCTGGCCGAAGTCGAGCGCATACACGAACAGGCCGAGCGCCAACAGGCCGTACACGATCGACGGCACACCGGCGAGGTTGGAGACGTTGATCTCGATCAGGTCGGTCACCCAATTGCGTGGCGCGTATTCTTCGAGATAAATGCCGGCGGCGATACCGAGCGGCACGGCGGTCAGCGCCGTGACCAGCATGACCAGCGTGGTACCGACCCAGGCCGAGAGGATGCCGGCCTGGCCGGCGCGGCGCGACGGGAAGGAGGTGAAGAAATCCCACGACAGGCGCGGCAGGCCGTCGATGGCGAGGTCGAGAAACAGCGCAAACAGCGTCATCACCCCGACCAGCATGGCGATCAGACCCACGATCGCGAACATCTTGTCCCAGCGTTTGTGCCGGACGATGAGCGCGCGGATTTCCCGGACGTTTTGCGGTTCCATTTCTAATATGCCTGACGGAAGCGTTTGCGCAGCAGGTGGCCGACGATGTTGAAGAGCAGCGTCATGAGCAGCAGCACCAGGCCGGCGGCGAAGATGCTCTGGTAGCCGATCGAGCCGTGCGGCAGGTCGCCGAGGCTCACCTGCACGATATAGGTGGTGATGGTGGCGGCCGGCTCCATCGGGTTCCAGGTGAAATTGGGCTGCTGGCCGGCGGCCACCGCCACCACCATGGTCTCGCCGACGGCGCGCGAGATGCCGAGGATATAGGCGGCGACGATGCCGGAGGTCGCGGCCGGCGTCACCACGCGCAGCGCCGTCTGGAAGCGCGTTGCGCCCATGGCGTATGAGCCCTCGCGGATGTGCATCGGCACGGCGCGCATGGCGTCCTCGGACACCGACGATACGTATGGGACGATCATGATGCCGATCACGATACCGGGCCCGAGCATGTTGAAACCCGGAAGATTCGGTAGGACCGTGGCCTGTAGCAGCGGCGTGACGAACAGCAAGGCGAAGTAACCGAACACGATGGTGGGCACGCCCGCGAGCAGTTCCAGGACCGGTTTGACCGTCTCGCGCACCGTATGCGGGGCAAATTCGCTCAGGTAAATGGCGATCACCGTGCCGAGCGGCACGGCCACCAGCAGCGCCACGCCGGAGGTGACGAGCGTGCCGGCCACGAGCGGCATGATGCCGTAATGAGCGTCGGAAAACAGCGGCGTCCACTGGGTATCGGTCAGAAAATCCTTCAACGAGACGTGCTCGAAAAAGCTCCATGACTCGTAAATCAGGATCGCGATGATCGCCACGGTAATCATCACCGCCGAGAACGCCGCCAGGAACAGCACCGACTCGATCAGCCGCTCGCGCCAGTGGCGCAGCGGACGGTGGGCGAAGCGGGAGGCGGGCTGATCGGTCACAGGGTGGTTCCCGGAATTGATGCGGCGATGATAAAAACGAATTATGACAATTCTGTTACCGCCGGGGCAATCGCTGAAAATACCCGAAAAAAAAGGGGCGCCAGTGGCGCCCCTTGAGGTACTGCGCTTGGCGGCTAGAGAACCTCTGATCAAGTCGGAGGTTCCCGTCCGGCCAGGAGGGCCGGGCATTTTTCAAACACGCAAGTGTTTAAATATTAAAGCAAGACGAACGAAGCGCAGCGAAGTAGGGCTACTTCTGTGAAGCAAAACGAAAACCACGTTTTTCGTTTTGTGACGTACAGGATGTACTAATGCCGCGGGTGCATGGATGCGCGGGAGCGGCCGTGTCTGAACAAGCCGGGGATGGACTTGTTCAGACCTTCCCTAGTGCTTAGTGTTTGGCCTCGCGCTTCAGTAGATCCTCGATCCTGACGCCTACCTCGGCCACACCGCCGAAGACGGTGCCGATCTTGCCGTTCTTGAAGTTAGCGGCCGCCAGTGTGTACGCCTTGTCCGGCAGCGGTACATACTTCACTTCCTTGACCAGCGTCGGTGCCTGCTTCAGGTAGAACTCGACGAAGCTCTTGATCTCGGGCCGGGCCGCGCTCTTGGTGTTGACGTAGATGAAGATCGGGCGCGACAGCGGTTGGTAACTGCCGTTCATGACGGTATCGAGCGCCGGCAGCACCGCCGGCTTGCCGTCTTTCTCGACGATCGCCACGGCCTTGAGCTTGTCCTGGTTCTCGACATAGTAGGCCAGGCCGAAATAACCGATGGCGTTCTTGTCGCGCGCCACGCCCTGCACCAGCACGTTGTCGTCCTCGCTGGCGGTGTAGTCGCCGCGGCTCGCCTTGGCCTTGCCGTTCACGGCTTCGGTGAAGTAATCGAAGGTGCCCGAGTCGGAGCCGGCGCCGAACAGCGCCAGTTTGGCATCCGGCCACTTCGGGTTGATCTCGCTCCACTTCATGATCTTGCCCTGCGCCGCCGGCTCCCACATTTTCTTGAGCTCGGCCACGGTGATGCTCTTCAGCCAGCCGTTGTTCTTGTTGATCACCACGGTCAGCGCGTCGTAGGCCACCGGCAGTTCGATGTACTGGATGCCGGCCTTGTTGCACGCCTCCATTTCCTGCTTGAGAATCGGGCGCGAGGCGTCGGCGATGTCGATCTCGCCGCGGCAGAACTTCTTGAAGCCGCCACCGGTACCGGAGATGCCGACAGTTACTTTCAGGCCCTTGTTGGCCTTCTGGAAGTCCTCGGCCACCGCCTCGGTGATCGGGAATACCGTGCTCGAGCCGTCCACCTTGACGAGCTTGTCCGCGGCCTGGGCCGCTAGCGCGCCGGCCACGAGCGCGGCGACGCCGAATGCAGCGAATAGTTGCTTGAATTTCATGAAAATCCTCCGGCAAAGGGTAGTAATGGTGTTGCGGGTGTAACTATTACAGTCGAATGTGACGGCGTGATTAAGCCGGCATGACGGTTACGTGAAACCGCACGGCCGGAGTTGCCGCTACCGTCCATGGGCTTCACCGGGGGACCACGCGCGCCGCCGGGAACCGGCAGCTGAAGGTGCTGCCCTTGCCGGGTTCGCTCGCGATGTCGAGGACGGCATCGTGGCGGACGAGCACGTGCTTGACGATCGAAAGCCCCAGGCCGGTGCCGCCGGTGGCGCGCGAACGCGCGCTGTCGACGCGGTAAAAGCGCTCGGTCAGGCGCGGGATGTGCTCGGGCGCGATGCCTGTACCGCTGTCGCGCACCGAGAAATACGCGCCGTCCGCGCTCGCTTGCCAGCGTAATTCGATGTTCCCGCCCGGAGGGGTGTATTGCACGGCGTTGTTGATGAGATTGGAAAACGCGCTGCGTAATTCTTCCGGGTCGCCGAGCAGTGTCAGGCCGGTATCCGCCTCGAGCGTGATGCGATGGCGGCGCTCGCCGCTTAACAGCGTAGCGGTGTCCTTGAGCGAGCCAAGCAGCGCCGGCACGTCCACCGGTTCGTCGTGACGGGACGGTGGGGTGGTCTCGAGTTTCGAGAGCGTCAACAAGTCGTCGACCAGACGCTGCATGCGCAGCGCCTGTTCGTGCATGACGGCGAGATGCTTCTCGAGCTCCTCGGCGCGCGGTTGTTTCATGGCCCGCAGGGTTTCGAGGAAACCGCTCAACACCGTGATCGGCGTGCGCAGCTCATGCGAGACGTTGGCCACGAAATTGCGGCGCATCTGCTCCAGCAGCAACAGCCGGGTCACATCGCGCCCGATAATAAGCTTCTGGCTGGCACCGAACGGAATGATCTGCAACAGGACGGTCTTCCGGGGGTTGGCCGGCGAGGACAACTCGATCGGCTCGGAGAACACCCTGGAGCGCAAATACCCAGCGAACTCCGGGCTGCGCAGCAAGTTGCCGAGGCGCAGGCCGCCGTCGCGCGGATAGGTGATGCCGAGCAACAACCCCGATGCCGGGTTGGCCCATTCGATCTCGTCGTTTTGCGAGACGATCACCACCGCGTCGGGCATGGCCGCGGCGGCGTTCTGGAAACGCTCGACCATGCCGGCCAGGCGATCCTCGCGTGTTTCGGCCTGTCTGACGAGCTTGCGAATCTCCTTGAACACGTCGCCCCATATGCCTTCGGCGTCGGGAATCTCGGCGCCACCGCGCGCGAATAACCAGCGTTGCAATTGATGCAGACGGTACAACACTACGGCGATATACCCGCCGAAGACAACGACCGCCGACAGGAACGGATGATCGGTGGCCAGCCCGAGCAACAACGCCCCGAGCGCCACGAACGCCACCACCCAGATTTCTCGCCACAGATTTGGATGCATGCGTTATTGACCCGGTACGATGATTCTTGAACGAAGGCGGTTGGCGAAAAGCATTTTCCGGCCTGGGTGACGACACGGATGTGCCGGGTCGATAACGAAAAGTATCATAAATGATTTTTCGATTATTGAGGCGGCCAGACGGCCTCGATCCAGGGCCATGGCAAAATAGACCATCGGAAGTGGGCAAGTGGAATCATGCCGCCTCAATAATCTTGACTCGAGAACCGATAACCTGCGCCGCGGACGGTCTGGACCAGGCGGTCGTGACCGCTGGCGGTGAGCGCCTTTCGCAGCCGGCGGATGTGCACGTCGATGGTGCGTTCCTCGACGTACACGTTGTTTCCCCAGACATCGTTCAGTAGACGCTCGCGGCTGTGCACGCGCTCGGGGTGGGTCATGAAAAAATGCAGCAGCCGGAATTCGGTCGGGCCGAGCTCGATCGCTCGTTTCCCGGCATGCACCCGATGGCTGGCAGGGTCGAGCGTGAGGCCGCCGCTCTCGACCGGCAGGTCGGTGCTGTGCGGCGCGGCGCGGCGCAGCAGCGCCTTGATGCGCGCCGCGAGTTCGCGGGTCGAGAACGGTTTGGTGATGTAGTCGTCGGCGCCGGTGTCGAGCCCGCGCACCTTGTCTTCCTCTTCGGTGCGCGCGGTCAGCATGATGATCGGGATATCCCGGGTGAGGCGCTCGCGCCGTAGGCGGCGCGCGAACTCCACGCCGCTCACCCCCGGCAGCATCCAATCGAGCAGGATAAGGTCGGGCGGGTCAGCCACGATCTGCGCTTGGGCTTGGGTAGTGTCCTCGGCCTCCAGGCATTCGTAGCCGGCCTCGCGCAGGCTGAGGCCGAGCATCGCCCGGATCGCCGGCTCGTCATCGACTATCAGAATTTTGCCGCGCATGGCTGGTAAACGTCCGGTTGGCCGCGATTGATCGTTTCGACTGTCATTTCATAACATAAATATTACAATTTGGTTACTTGGGGGGCGCAAATCCGCCCGTCAGCGCGCTGTCCGGCCGGCAGCAACGCACCGCCTGCACCGGGAACCGGTATAATTTCCGGCTCAGAAGCCAGGACTGAATATGCGCAAAAACACCGTTCGACCGACCGACATCAAACTGCATCAGAAATCCCGCCTGCTCGAGATCGCCTTCGACGACGGCCGCCATTTCAAGCTGCCCTGCGAGTATCTGCGCGCCTATTCGCCGTCGGCCGAGGTGCGCGGCCACGGTCCCGGCCAGGAGGTGTTGCAGGTCGGCAAGGAGAACGTGAACATCACCCAAATCGAGCCGGTCGGCAGTTACGCGGTGTGCCTGCATTTCGACGACGGCCATAACACCGGCATTTACTCCTGGGATTGGCTGCATCACCTCGGGGTCGATCAAGAGCAATTATGGAACGAGTATCTCACGCGCCTCGCCCAGGCCGGCCACGTCCGCCAACCCAAGCCGGTCGGTTGATGGCATGACCACGCCCGACAATAACCATCGCAAGACCGCCGACTTCGGCTTCCGCCAGGTGCCGGAGGACGCCAAGGCCGGCCTGGTCGGCGAGGTGTTCACCTCGGTGGCGGATAACTACGATCTCATGAACGACGTCATGTCGTTCGGCATCCATCGGCTGTGGAAACGGTTCGCCGTGTCCCAAGCCGGGGTGCGGGCCGGACAGCGGGTGCTCGACGTCGCCGGCGGCAGCGGCGATCTCGGCGTGCACTTCGCCCGCCAGGCCGGGCCGCGCGGGCTGGTGGTCAGCGCCGACATCAACGCCGCGATGCTGGCGCACGGCCGCGACCGGCTGATCGATGAAGGTATTGTCGCCAACGTCGAATTCGCCCAGGCCGACGCCGAACGCCTGCCGTTCGCCGACAATTATTTCGATTGCGTCAGCATCGCTTTCGGTCTGCGTAACGTCACCCGCAAGGACCGGGCGCTGGCGTCCATGCAACGGGTGTTGAAACCGGGCGGCCGCCTGATCGTGCTGGAGTTCTCGCACCCGGTGCTGCCCGGCCTGGGCCGGCTGTACGACGCCTATTCGTTCAATGTCGTGCCGCTCATGGGCCGGTTGATCGCCCACGACGAGGCCAGCTATCGCTACCTGGTCGAGTCGATCCGCAAACATCCCGACCAGGAGCAACTGAAAGCGCTCATGGAACAGGCCGGTTTCGAGCGGGTGCATTATTTCAATTTGAGCGGCGGGATCGTGGCGCTGCATAAGGGGTACAAGTTTTGAGGTGGTATCGCCTGCGGCGATGGGTTTTATTTTTTGCGGTTCCCGCACCGCAGGCGGGGTACTTTCTTGTCGCGACAAGAAAGTACCCAAAGAAGCGCCGCCCCTCCGGCGCGACTACCCCTGCGCTTCTCGGCCGAGGCGGGGGTTGGCCGACAGGACTTCCATGTCCTGCGGCCAACGCGCGTATCCCATACGCGCCCCTGGCGGGCCTGATCCGCCTCGGCCTGCGATGCTCGGCGCGCCGGAAAGGGGGGAACGTCAAAACCGTAGCATCAACACCCGAACATCAAAGCCCTAAGGTTTTTGGTTTTGGAGTAGGTGTTAGGTTTAGGTGTTCGCCCCTTGAGTCGACGACGGGGCAAAATGGTTTTGGTGACTTTTGCCGAAACAAAAGTCACTCGTGCGCGCGGCGACACGCGCATCGAAAATGACATCGCCGGAGGCGATACTAAAACAGTGACACTTATTATTAACACTGTCATAGAAGAACTCGGCAACCGGCTGCTGCGTCTCGATCCCGAGACGCTGGCACGTCTCGGCGAACTGCACGGCAAGGTGATCGGCATCGAGTTGGTCGGGGCGGCGAAGACGCTGTATATCCTGCCGTCGGAGGCCGGCCTGCGGCTGCTGGCGGCGCACGACGCCGCGCCGGACGTGATGCTGCGCGGCGAGCCGGCGGTGTTCGCGCGCCTGGCGTTCGGTGGCGCCACGACGCGCGCCGGCGAGCTTCAGATCAGCGGCGATCTCGAACTCGGCCAGCGGTTCCAGCAGGTGCTGCGCGCGCTCGACATCGACTGGGAAGAGCAGGTCGCGGGCCTGGTCGGCGACGTGCTGGCCCACCAACTCGGGCGCGTGGCGCGCGGCGCGCGTGCCTGGCAGGCGCAGGCGGTGCGCACCCTGGGCATGGACGTGCGCGAATACCTGCAAGAAGAAAGCCGGATACTGCCGACGCGGGGCGAGGTCGAGGCGTTTCTGGATGCGATCGACGGGCTGCGTGCCAGTGCCGACCGGCTCGAGCAACGCGTGGCGCGGCTGCGCACGCGGGCGGAGGCGGCGAAGTAATGCTGCGTCCGGCACAGGCGGGGCGGATGCTGCGCATCACCCAGGTGTTCGTGCGTCACGAACTCGACGAGTTCGTGCGCGCCTTGCACCTGTTCCGTCCCTATCGGTTGGTGCTGCGGTTGTGCATGCCGTGGCGCTGGCTGCGCCGGCCGACGCGGCCGCGCGCCCAGCGGCTGCGCGAGGCGCTGGAGGAACTCGGGCCGATCTTCGTAAAGTTTGGCCAGGTGCTTTCGACTCGCCCCGATCTCCTGCCGGACGACATCGCCGAGGAACTGAGCAAGCTCCAAGACCAGGTGCCGCCGTTCCCCGGCGCGCAGGCGCGCGCCGTGATCGAGCAGGCGTACGGCGCCAAACTCGAGAATTATTTCAGCGCCTTCGATCTGACGCCGATCGCCTCGGCGTCGGTGGCGCAGGTGCATATCGCCCGGCTGCACGACGGCACCGAGGTGGCGGTCAAGGTGTTGCGTCCCGGCATCGAGCCGGTGATCGAGCGCGATCTCGACCTGCTCTACGTCCTGGCGCGACTGGCCTTGCGCTATTGGCCGGACGCCCGGCGGCTGCGCCCGCTCGACGTGGTCGACGAGTATTCCAAGACCATCCACGGCGAACTCGACCTGATGCGCGAGGCCGCCAACGCCAGCCACCTGCGCGCCAACTTCGAAGGTTCCAGCCTGTTGTACGTGCCGAAGATCTTTTGGGATTACACCCGCCGCGAGGTGATGGTGATGGAACGCATCCATGGCATCCCGATCAGCAACGTCCAGGCGTTGCGCGACGCCGGCGTCGATCTGCGCAAGCTCGCCCACGACGGCGTGGAGATATTCTTCACCCAGGCGTTCCGCGACGGCTTCTTTCACGCCGACATGCACCCCGGCAATATCTTCGTCACGCCCGACGGCCAGTACCGGGCGGTCGATTTCGGCATCATGGGCAGCTTGAGCGACGCCGACAAACACTATCTGGCCGAGAATTTCCTGGGGTTCTTCAATCGCGATTACCGGGCGGTGGCCGATGCCCATCTGCGCGCCGGCTGGGTGCCGGCCGATACCCGCCCCGAGGAATTCGAGGCCGCGATCCGGGCGGTGTGCGAGCCGATCTTCGCGAAGCCGCTGAAGGACATCTCGTTCGGCCGGTTGCTGCTGCGGCTGTTCCAAACCGCGCGGCGCTTCGACATGGAGATTCAACCGCAGCTGGTGTTGCTGCAAAAGACCCTGTTCAACATCGAGGGCCTGGGGCGCCGGCTCTATCCCGAGCTCGACCTGTGGGAAACCGCCAAGCCGTTCCTGGAGAAGTGGACGCGTGCGCAGTACGGCCCGCGGGCGTTGTTGCGCACCCTCAAGCGCGAACTGCCGCGCTGGTGGCGGGCGCTGCCGGAATCGCCGGGAACGCTCTATGAAATCCTGCGCAAGACCGGGCGCGGCGAGCTTGAGATTCGCTGGCGCTCGCAGGAGTTGGAGCGGCTGCGCCGCGAGCTGCGCGGCAACCACCGGCGGCTGTGGCTGGCGGTGGTCGGCGGCAGCCTGGTGATCAGCGCCGCACTGCTGGCCGGAACTCCGGCGCCGCACTGGCTGGGGTTATCGGTCTGGACCTGGGTGCTGGGCGCGAGCGGCGCGGCGCTGGTCGTCCTGGCCTGGCCCGGCCGGCGGATGCGCTAACGGGATCGACGGTCGCGGAATCCGCCGGGCTTGTGCTAGGCTTGGCACTAGAATGATGTCAGCACGACGCAATGCCATCGCGACCGGCGCAGGGTTGGCCGGGTTGGTGGCGAGCGTTGTTCCGGCGCTGGCCGAACTCCCCTACCGTTACACCCTCGATCCTGGCATCGAAGCGGCCGCCGACATCGATGACGCGCTCGCCGGCCGGCGCCTGCCGATGGTCGAGGCCGCCGCCGAACCGGGCGCGCGGCTGCGCTTGCCGGGCCTCGAGCGGACCTATTTCGGGCTGGGCGACCGCTATCTGTTCGCCACCGACAAATTCCTGTTCATGCACGTCGCCACCCCGGAAACCGCGACGGCGCGCGCCGATAACGGCCTGCCCGATCTGGTCGGCGGCATCGGCTACGGCGATGGCGGCCACCGCTTCAGCATTCCGATCGTGCACCAAACCCTGTTGTCCGAAGACCGCGTGCGTCGCCTCGACGCTTATGGGCTCGAATGGCGCGGCCGGTTCGGCGTCGGCCACGAGCTGGCGCTGTCGGCGCGGCACGGCGAATACGGCGCGCTCGACGGAGGCGGGCGCGACAGCGCCGGCAACGTCGCCCAGTTCGCCTGGAGCGGCGCGTTCGCCGGCAGTTACCGGCCGCGGCTCGTGGGCAGCGTTTTCCTGGGCGACGAAACCGCCAAGGACAAGGGGCCGAAGTGGTTCGGCCGCAAGTATTACGGTCTGAGTGTCGACGGGCGGTTCACGCCGTTCGAGAAACACACGCCATATGCCTCGTTGTACCTGCAACGCAGCGACTACGACGCGGTCGAGACGCTGACGGCGCGACGCGAGGATTACTCGCGGCTGGCCGCGGGCTGGAACTGGCAGGTGCGGCCGAACTGGGGGCTGCGCGCCGAGGCCTACTATGTTCTGAACTCCTCGGCCCAGTCGGCCTACGACTACGAGCGCGGCCAAATCCTGTTCAGCACGCGCTTCGATTTCAAATAAAATCTCAGCGGCTCGGAGGAAGAGAGCGCTTGTAATAATTTTTGACGCAGAGACGCAGAGGCGCGGAGAAAGCCAAAAACGTATCGGGAGGGTACACCCAACACGTAATTCTGCTGGATCAGCTTTTTAACAAGAAACGCCTTTCTCTGCGTCTCTGCGTCAAGAACTCATAAGAGTTAATTTCTAACAAACCTATCCCCACTCGGGGAGTTGATCCGGCGCCTGTTCCGCCGGGCGCATCAGGGCCTTTTCCACCGCATCGCGTTGTTCCTCGCCGGCCAGCACCGCGATCAATTCCAGCGCGAAATCCATGGCCGTGCCCGGTCCGCGCGAGGTCAGCACCCGGCCGTCGCGCACCACGGCACCGCGATCGAGGTGGATCTTGGGAAATTGCTCGGCGTCGAGACTGCCGGGATAGCAGGTGGCGTGCCGGCCGTCGAGCAGGCCGGCGACCGCCAGTACCTTGGGCGCGGCGCAGATCGCGGCCGTGTACTTGCCGGCGGCGGCCATGGACTTGAGCAGCGCGAGGATGCGCGCGTCGTTTTCCAGATGGGTCGCGCCCGGTTGACCGCCGGGCAACACCACCATGTCGAAGGCCTGTTCGAGCACGGCGTCGAGATCGCTGTCGGGCAGCAACACCGTGCCGCGACTGCCGGTCACCGGCCCGGGCGCGAGGCCGGCGGTGACGACCTCGATCCGGGCGCGCCGCAGCAGATCGATGAGGGTGACGGCCTCGAGTTCCTCGCAGCCCTGCGCGAGTGGAATCAGTACGCGTGGCATGGCGGCCTCCAAATATGGACTAGCCACGGATGAACACAGATAGGACCGGAAAAAGCAAGACGATCCAGGGTGTGATATGGACCTATCTGCGTTTATCTGTGGCTGAAAATAATTCTTTAGGAACTTTGGCCCTTGAAGATCGTGATGCCTTTCAACAGGTTGAGGGCCTCCTGTAATTGATAATCCTCGCCGCTGGTGTCGAGCTTGGCCGGTTTCTGGCCGGGTTTGGCCGGCGCGGCGCCGGCGCCTTTGTTTTCCAGGTGGCCGGTGAGATCGGCTTCTTTCAACGCCTCGTCCTTCTCGCGCTTGGTGACCTTGGCCTCTTCGGTGATGACGTCCGGTATTACGCCGGTGGCCTGAATGGAACGCCCGTTCGGGGTGTAGTAGCGCGCGGTGGTGAGCTTGAGCGCCGAGCCATTGCTCATCGGCTGGATGGTCTGGACCGAGCCCTTGCCGAAGGTCTTGGTGCCCATGATCACGGCGCGTTTGTGGTCTTGGAGCGCGCCGGCCACGATCTCGGAGGCCGACGCCGAGCCGCCGTTCACCAGCACCACCATCGGCGCGCCGTTCAGCAGGTCGGCCGGCGTGGCGTTGAATTTCAACTGCGAGTCGGGAATACGGCCGTCGGTGTAGACGATCAGCCCCTTGGTCAGGAAGGCGTCGCTCACCGCCACCGCGGCGTTCAGCACGCCGCCCGGGTTGTTGCGCAGATCCAGCACCAGGCCCTTGAGTTCGCCCTTGCTCTGCGACTTGAGCTTGACGAGCGCGTCCTTGAGATTGTCAGCGGTGTTGGATTGGAATTGGGTGATGCGCACATAGCCGAAGCCGTCTTCCAATGTCCGGCTCTTGACGCTCTGGATCTTGATGACGGCGCGCGTCAGCGTGAACTTGAGCGGCTTGCTGCTGCCTTCGCGCGCGACCGTGAGCGTGATGTCGCTGCCGGGCTTGCCGCGCATGTATTTGACCGCCTCGTTGAGCGTCATGCCCTTCACCGCCTTGTCGTCCAGGCGGATGATCAGGTCGCCGGTCTTGAGTCCGGCCTTGGCGGCCGGGGTGTCCTCGATCGGCGACACCACCTTGACGAAGCCGTCCTCCATGGTGACCTCGATGCCGAGGCCGCCGAATTCGCCTTCGGTGCCGACGCGGATTTCCTTGTAGCCCTCCGGCTCGAGATAGCTCGAATGGGGATCGAGCCCGGCGAGCATGCCCTGGATGGCGTCTTGCAGGAGCTTCTTGTCGTCCACCGACTCGACGTAGTCGGACTTGATGCGACTGAACACCTCGGTGAAGGTACGCAACTCCTCGACCGGCAGCGACTGCGTCTGCTTGGCGGACTCGCGTTCGGCCTGCACGGCGCGCTCGATGGTGATGCCGGCGCCGACAAAAATGCCCAGCACCAGGATCAGGATATAACGGGCGAGGTGCCGGTGCTTCCGGGCGGATGTGGCGGTATGCATTGCGTTCTCCAAACACTAAATTAAATTAGGCCGCCATCCCGGTCTCTACCCTGGACATTCGGCAAGTTAGGGAACCTCCGAGTTATGTCGGAGGTTCTCTTGGCACAGGGATGTGCCAACGTTTTTCAAACATACACCGTGTTTGAAAAACGAAGCAAAGCGAAAATCACACTTTTCGCTTTGCGCGTCTGAACAAGCCATGGATGGGCTTGTTCAGACCCTCATATAACCAAATTCTAGCCCTTTTTACGGGGTCCGGCACCATTGCAGGGGATTGCGCGGTTCGCCCTGGTGGCGGATTTCAAAATACAACCCGGATTGCGGGTTTCCGCCGGTGTTGCCGACGCTGGCGATGACCTGGCCGGCCTCGACCCAGTCTCCGACCGCCTTGGTGAGGTTCTGGTTGTGGCCGTAAAGAGTCATGTAACCGTCGCCGTGTTCCAAAATGATCAGCAGGCCGAAGCCGCGCAGCCAGTCGGCGTATGCCACCCGTCCGCGGAACACGGCCGTGACATCTCGCCCCTCCTGGGCGGCCAGGAACAGGCCCTTCCAGCGGATATCGCCGACGTTCTTGGGGTCGCCGTAGCGGGCGAGGATGCGGCCCTTGACCGGTAGCGACAGTTTGCCGTGGAAATCCTGAAAGCGCGCCCCCGGCCCGACTGGCCCGGGTAAATTGGGTGTGGCGGCGAGCGCCTGGCTCAGTTCGCGCAGCAGCCGCGCCAGCCCCTGCTCGTCGCGCTTCAGGCGTTCGATGGTCTGTGACTGGCTGGACAGCTTTTGGTTCAGGCCGGCCAGGATCGTGCCGCGCCGCGCACGCGTCTCCTGCAGGGCCTGCTGCTGCCTGGCCTGCTCGGCGCGCAGCGCGGTCAGTTCGCGGGCGCGCTCGGTGATCTGTTTCTCGAGCGCCGCGAGCTGCGCCAGGCTGGCGCGAATCTCGTCCATGCGCGCGCTGCGCGCCTGGGTGAGGTAGCGGTAATACACGTGCACACGCGCCACGCTCGCCGGATCCTGCTGATTGAGCAGCAGCTTCAGGTATTCCTGTTCGCCCATGGCGTAGGCGGCGCGCACCTGGCTCGCCAGGCTGTCGGTGTGGGCGCGCAGCTCGGCGCGGGCGGTGCGCTCGCGCGTCTGCAATGCCTGGAGTTTACCGGCCTCAATCTTGAGTTGGATTTGTAACTGTTTTTGTTCGTTGATCAACCGGCCGATGTCGCGCTCGACCTCGCGCAGTTGGACGCGCGCCTGATCGCGTTCGCCGCGGGTCTCGTTCAGGGATTGTTGCAGCGCCTCGATGCGGCCGCGCAGTTGCTTGAGTTGCTCGGTTTTTTCCTGGTGCTCGTCCTTGGCTTGAACGGCGAGCGCCACGCCCATGGCGAGGACGAGCGACAGTCTCGCCGTCGCTCCGCCCATCACCGGGGCCGGTCGGCGCGCATCCGCTCAGTCGATCTCGACGAGCGGCCGCCCGCTCATCTCCGAGGGAATGGGCACGTTCATCAGGTATAACATGGTCGGTGCCACGTCTTCCAGCGAGCCGCTCGGGGCGACGTGCGCCTTACGGCCGATGTACACGAACGGCACCGGGTTGGTGGTGTGGGCGGTGTGCGCCTGGCCGGTCTCGGGGTCGTACATCTGTTCGGCGTTGCCGTGATCGGCGGTGATCAGGATTTCGCCGCCGACCGCGCGCACCGCGTCGTGAATGCGTTGCAGACACCCGTCGATGGTCTCGATGGCCTTGACGGTGGCGTTGAAATCGCCGGTGTGTCCGACCATGTCGGGGTTGGCGAAGTTGCAGATGATTACGTCGTAGACGCCGTCCGTGACGGCCTTGACGACCTCGTCGGTCACGCGCGGCGCGCTCATCTCGGGCTTTAGATTGTAGGTCGGCACGTCGGTCGGCGACGGCACCAGGATGCGATCCTCGAATTCGAACGGCGTCTCCAACCCGCCGTTGAAAAAGAACGTCACGTGCGCGTATTTCTCGGTCTCGGCGATGCGCAGTTGGTGCTTGCCGAGCCCGGCCAGGCACGCGCCCAGCACGTTGCGCAGGCGATCGGGTGGAAACGCCACCGGGATATGGAACTCGCTCTGGTATTCGGTGAGGCTCACGAACCGCCCCAGGCGCGGGCGCACGGCGCGCGTGAAGCCGTCGAAGTTGTCCTCGATGAACGGCCGGGTGATCTGGCGGGCGCGGTCGGAGCGGAAATTCATGAAGATCAGCACGTCGCCGTCCTCGATGCGCACGGGCGCCTCGCCCGCCGGGGCGATCACCGTGGCCTTTACGAATTCATCGGTTTCGCCGCGCGCATAGGCCGCGGCCAGCGCCGCGCTCGCCGAGGGCGCGGAGAATTCGGCCTTGGCCTGGGTGACGAGATCGTACGCCGCCTGAATGCGCGGCCAGCGATGGTCGCGGTCCATGGCGTAATAGCGGCCGATCACCGAAGCGAAACCGCAAGCAGGCCGTCCCTGGCCCGCGGCCCTCGCCTCGGTCCCATCGGCGATCCGGCCGCAGCCCAAGGCTGTGAACTTGGCCTCCATCGCCTGAATCGAGTGGTGGGCGCTCGACGGCGGGGTGTCGCGCCCGTCCAGAAACGCGTGCAGGTACACCCGCTGCGCGCCGCGCTTCACGGCCAGTTCGGCCATGGCCTGAATCTGATCCTCGTGGCTGTGCACGCCGCCGGGCGACAACAGCCCGAGGATATGCACCGCCTTGTGGGTCTCGATGGCGAGATCGACGGCATCGGTGAGGGTCTTATTAGTAAAGAACGAGCCGGTGACGATGGCGCGGTTGATGCGGGTGTATTCCTGATAGACCACGCGCCCGGCGCCGAGATTGAGATGCCCGACCTCGGAGTTGCCCATCTGATGCGACGGCAGGCCGACCGCGGACTCGGACGCCTGGATCAGCGTGTGGGGGTAGTGGCTCCAGAAATAGTCCCAGGTGGGCTTACGGGCCGCGGCGATGGCGTTATATCGTGAGTTCTCGCTATAGCCCCACCCGTCCATCACGATCAGGACGAGCGGTTTGGGGGGAGCGGGCATAGGTGTTTCTCAGCGTATTAGAATATTAGACTTTTCAAATGTACTAATATTGTATATTGTTTCCCCCTTAAAGGCAGCAGCAGTTCACGGACGAACCGGCAAGGGCGCGACAAATTATAAATTATATTTAATGGCACGAGGCTCTATCACATGAGTGCGACCGCTGAGAACGTAGTACTGATCACCAACGAGGAGGATATTCATCACGCCTCGCGTTCCTTGAAGGCCATGGCCAATCCCCTGCGCCTCAAGATCCTGTGCATCCTGGGCGGGGTGGAAGAGGTCAGCGTCCAGGACATCGTCGAGCAGGTCGGGACCTCGCAAAGCAATATCTCCCAACACCTGTCGATGTTGCGCGAGAAGGGCATCCTGGCCTCGCGCAAGGACGCCAACAAAGTGTATTATCGCATCGCCGAGCCGAGGATTTTGCAGTTGATCAGCGCCATGCGTGCCGCGTTCTGTACGTCGTCGCATTAGGCCAAGGCGGCGGCCGTAAGCTTTACCCGGCAATTTAGCGGGTTAATTTAGAACTTACAAAAAATCGCCGGTCCGGCGAGGCCTCCGAAGCGCGCAACATTCATCTCCCTGGATTGAACATGCAGTTTGTGATTAATAATTGGTACCTGTTCGCCGGCCTGGCGGTGGTCTCGGTGCTGCTCGCCGGGCCGACCCTGAGCCGGCTCATGCACGGCGTCCGGAACGTCGGCGCCAGCCAGGCGGTGGGGCTCATCAACCGTCAGTCGGGTGTGCTGGTGGACGTGCGCGAGCCGGCCGAGTACGGCAACGGCCGCATTCCCGAGGCGATTTTGCTGCCGCTCAGCCGCTTCCAGGAGCGCCTGACCGAACTGGAGAAATTCAAGAATCGCCCGGTGGTGCTGTATTGCCGCTCCGGACAGCGCTCCGGCCGCGCCGCCGTGCTGCTGCGCAAGCGCGGCTTCGCCTCGGTCCACAATCTGGCCGGCGGCATTCAGGCTTGGCAGGGCGAAAACCTGCCGGTGGAAAAATAATCGTGGCGGCGGTGCGCATGTATTGCACGCACGTATGCGGCTATTGCACGGCCGCCGCCAAGCTGCTCGAAAAGAAGGGCGTGCCGATCGAAACCATTTACGTCGACGACGAACCCGCGCGCCGCGCCGAGATGGTCGAGATCACCGGCCGCACCACCGTGCCGCAAATCTTCATCGGCCCCCGCCATGTCGGCGGTTACCGCGAGCTGGCCCAGCTCGAGATCGGCGACCGGTTGGACGCCCTGCTGCAAGCGCCATAATCACCCGGACCGCGGTGGATATCCACCCGGAGTTTTGATAAACCATCCCCATTCCCACAGCTTCGTTAGGAAAAACTTATGGCAGACAATATCCAGGAACCCGGCGTAGTGTTCAGCGTGGAAAAGCTGTATATCAAGGACGCTTCGTATGAGTCGCCGAATGTTCCGTATGCCTTTACCGAGACACAAGGACAGCCGCAACTTCAGGTGCAAATGATTATCGAGCGCAAGGCCCTGAACGAGGCCGAGGGTATGTATGAAGTGGTGTTGGCAGTGACCGCCACCGCCAAGTTCCAGGAGACCACCATCTTCCTCGCCGAGGCCCAGCAGGCTGGTTTGTTTCGTGTCGTCGGCGTGCCGCCCCAGGACCTTCCCAAGGTCTTGGAGATCTCTTGTCCCGGCATCCTGCTGCCATTTGTGCGTGAAGTGATCAACGATATGGTCACCAAGGGAGGGTTCCCTCAGCTCCTGGTCAACCCGGTGAACTTCGAGGCGTTGTACATGCAAAAATACGGCGCCCCCCAGCAGCAGGCCGGAAATCTCTAAGGCAATGGTATGATTTTTTGCCGCGGAGACGCAGAGAACGCAAAGAGAACCGACCACAATTAAACAGGTAAACAGGAAGAATACTCTGCGTTCTCTGTGCCGTACAGGGATGTACCAATGCCGCGAGCGCAGGATGCGCAGGAGCGACCGGCTCTGCGGCGAACAATATTATTCTGGTCTTTCCTAAGCATGACAAACAAGCCGGTCATCGCGATATTGGGGGCCGGTTCCTGGGGCACGGCCCTGGCGTTGCTGCTGGCGCGCAACGGCCATGCGGTTTTATTGTGGGGCCACGACGGCGCGCGCATGGCGCGGCTGGCGCACGAACGCTGCAACGCCGAACACCTGCCCGGCCATCGCTTTCCGGATAATCTCTCGATCCGCGAGGATCTCGCCGAACTCGCGCGCGAGGTCGAATGCTTCGTGCTGGCCGTGCCCAGTCACGGGCTGCGCGCGGTGTTGCAGGCCATCAAACCGCAACTCTCCCCGCAGGTGATGCTCGCCTGGGCCACCAAAGGCCTGGAGCCCGGCACCGGAAAATTGATGAGCCAGGTGCTGGACGAGACAGTGGGTGAACGCTGTCCGGGCGGCGTCATTTCCGGCCCGACCTTCGCGCGCGAGGTCGCGCAGGGGCTGCCGACCGCGATGACGGTGGCGGCGCGCGAACGCGCGCCCGCCGAGACTATCGCCCATTGGCTGCGCAACGAGCGGGTGCGCGTGTACACCAGCGACGATCTGCCCGGCGTACAGGTGGGCGGCGCGGTCAAGAACGTCATGGCCATCGCCGCCGGCATCAGCGACGGACTGGGGTTCGGTGCCAATGCCCGCGCCGCGCTCATTACCCGTGGGCTCGCCGAGATGCGGCGTCTGGGCGAGGCCATGGGCGGGCGCCCCGAGACCTTCATGGGGCTCACCGGGGTGGGCGATCTGGTATTGACCTGCACCGACAATCTGTCGCGCAACCGCCGGCTCGGGTTGGCCCTCGGCCAGGGAGGCCGGCTGGAAACCGCCTTGGTGGAGTTGGGCCAGGTCGCCGAGGGCGTGGTCACCGCGCCCGAGCTGCGCGCGCTCGCGCAACGCCATGGCATCGAGATGCCGATCACCGAGCAGGTCTGCCGGGTGCTGTTCGACGGCCTGTCCCCGCAGGCCGCGGTCGAGGCGCTGCTCAAGCGCGAATCCCGCCAGGAATAAGTTTTTTCCCACCCCCGCCACCTAAAGGAAGTCTGATTACTGTCGTCATTCCGGCGAAGCTTGTCCCCGGCTAGAACGGGGAGCCGGAATCCAGGCCTTGAAAAAACATCGGCCGTCAGGCCGATTCTGGATGCCGGCTTTCGCTGGCATGACGGCTTGTAATGGCCCGGATTTTGCTTTTAACCCCGGCGTTTGCTTAACTTAGGCCAGCACAGGGGTTCAGCGACTTTATAGTCAGTATTCGGTCAACCACGGGGACAGAGCTATGTCAGCGACCACGGCCAGGGCCAAAAAGATCCGTTTGGGCGATTTATTGGTCCAGCACAAGGCGATCTCGCAGGAACAACTGAACGCCGCGCTCGCGGACCAGAAGAAGAGCGGGCGCAAACTCGGCCGGGTGCTGGTCGAAAACGGCTACCTCACCGAGGACCAGCTGCTGGCGTTCCTGGCGCGCCAACTCAACATCCCGCTCGTCGATCTCAAGCGCTATAACATGAAGCCCGAGGTCGTGCGCCTGATCCCGGAAATCCAGGCGCGCCGCTTCCGGGTGCTGGCGCTCGAGGACAGCCGCGAGGGGCTGCTGGTCGGCATGGCCGATCCCACCGATATCTTCGCCTACGACGAGTTGTCGCGGGTACTGCGTCGGCCGTTGCGCTTGTCCGTGGTGAAGGAGGCCGACCTGCTCAAGGCGATCGACATGTTCTATCGCCGCACCGCCGAGATCAGCACGTTCGCCGCCGAACTCGATCAGGAAATGTCGGCCTACGACATCGGCGAACTGGCCGAGGTCGAGGGCCTGACCGACGCGCCGGTCGTAAAATTGCTCCAGACCATGTTCGAGGACGCCGTGCAGGTCAACGCCTCGGACATCCATATCGAGCCGGACGAAAACGAATTGCGCATCCGCTTCCGTTTGGACGGCGTGCTGCGTGTTCAGACCACCACCGAGCGGCGCATCGCCAGCGCGCTGGTGTCGCGCGTCAAGCTCATGGCCGGCCTGGATATCGCCGAGCGCCGCCTGCCGCAGGACGGCCGCCTGGCCGTGCGCGTACGTGGCCAGAACATCGACGTGCGCCTGTCGACCATGCCGGTGCAGCACGGCGAATCGGTGGTGATGCGCTTGTTAAACCAGGCGACCGGCATCCTCGACATGGATCAGTTGGGCATGCCCAAGACCATGCTCGAACGCTTCCGCCGGCTCGTGCACAACCCGAACGGCATGGTGTTGGTGACCGGCCCGACCGGCAGCGGCAAAACCACCACGCTCTACGGCGCGCTCAAGGAACTCAACAAACCGGCGTTCAAGATTCTCACCGTCGAAGATCCGGTCGAGTACCGCCTGCCCGGCATCAACCAGATTCAGGTCAACCCCAAGATCGAGCTCACCTTCAGCCGGGTGCTGCGCTCGGCCTTGCGCCAGGATCCGGACATCATTCTGGTCGGCGAAATCCGCGATCCCGAGACCATGGAGATCGCGCTGCGCGCCGCCATGACCGGCCACTTGGTATTGTCGACCCTGCACACCAACGACGCGCCGTCGACGCTGGTACGGCTCATGGACATGGGCGCCGCGCCGTATCTGATCGCGGCCAGCCTGCGCGGCATCCTGGCGCAGCGCCTGATGCGACGGGTGTGCGAGAGCTGTTCGGAACCGTTCCAACTGGATGCCGGCATGCGCGGCGTGTTGACCGCCGAGCTGGGCGCGCAAGCCGACAAACTGCAATTCCGGCGCGGGCGCGGCTGCACCTATTGCAACGGCACCGGCTACCAGGGGCGGATCGGCGTGTACGAGTACCTGGAGTTGGACGAGGCCCTGGTCGAGGCGCTGCATTCCGGCGACCCACTCAAGTTCACCAACGCCGCCAAGCAGCAGGCCGGTTACCAGGGCCTGAAGCGCAGCGCCATCGCGCTAGCCGCCCAGGGCCACACCACGATGGATCAGGTGATGCGGGTCACTTATGGCATTGAGGAATGACCTAGAGCGCCCAATAAAATGAGCGGATACTCCACCCTTCACGCCACACCCCCTCCCATTCCCTCCCCCGGGAAGGGGGAGGGTTAGGGTGGGGGTCGAGTGCCGAATTCTTTGCGTCAAGCAATCATAATTAACGGGATTCACTAACGTGCCTGTCTTCGAATACAAGGGCCGCAACCGCCGCGGCGAGGCGGTGAAGGGGCGCATCGAAGGGCTGTCGTCCGACGCCGTCGCCGTCCAGCTCTTCAACAGCGGCGTCACGCCGATCGATATCAGCGCCGCGCGTGCCGGCGGCGGCGATGTGGTGACCGGCCTGAGTCAACTGTTCGGCGAGAAGAAGGTGGAGCTCGTCGACCTGGTGCTGTTCTGCCGGCAGATGTTCAGCCTGTTGCGCGCCGGCGTGCCGATCCTGCAAGCGCTGCGCAACCTGCGCGATTCCACCCAGAACCCGAAATTGGCGCGCACCCTCGGCAGCATGCTCGAGGGCCTGGATGCCGGCCTGGATCTGACCAGCGCCGTCAAACGCCACTCGCCCGAGGTGTTTTCGCCGCTCATGGTCAGCTTGATCCAGGTCGGCGAGACCACCGGCGGTCTGGACGAGGCCTTCCAGCAACTGGCCGTGTATCTCGACCGCGAGCGCAACACCCGCGCGCGCATCGTGCAGGCCATGCGCTATCCGATGTTCGTGGTGATCGCCATCGTGATCGCACTGTTCATTATCATCCTGGTGGTGATACCGCCGTTCGCCAAACTTTATGCCGGTTTCAAGGTGGAGCTGCCGTGGGCGACTAAATTACTGATCGGCCTGTCGGATTTCATGCAGGCCTATTGGTACGTGGTATTCGGTGCGATTGCCCTGGCGATCGTCGGGTTTCACACCTATGTGCGCACGCCCGAGGGCAGCTATAAATGGGATAAGACTAAACTCAAGTTGCCGGTGGTCGGAAAGGTTTTGTATCAGGCGATGCTGGCACGCTTCACGCGCTCGCTGGCGGTGACCATGAAGGCCGGCGTGCCGTTGGTGCAAGGCATGACGGTGGTGAGCCGCGCGGTGGACAACGACTACATCTCCGAGCGCATCGTCCAGATGCGCGACGGCGTGGAGCGCGGCGAATCTATCACCCGCACCGCTGCCATGACCGGCATGTTCCCGCCGCTGGTGATCCAGATGATCTCGGTCGGCGAGGAGTCGGGTTCGGTGGACGATCTCATGATCGAGGTCGCGGATTACTACGATCGCGAGGTCGATTACGACATCAGCAAAATGAGCGACGCCATTCAACCCATCCTGATCACCGTGGTCGGTGTCATGGTTTTGATCTTGGCGCTGGGCGTGTTCCTGCCGTGGTGGAACCTGATCAGCGTGTTCAAGGGCGGTGGGGGATGAGGCCGAGAACGCCCGACCTATCACAGGGTTTTTCGTTACTCGAGTTGGTGGTGGTGGTTGCGATCGTCGCGGTGTTGATGGCGGTCGCGGTTTCCAAGTACCTGGCGCTGGTGGTGGATGCCGAGCGTGTGGCCATGGAATCGGTATTGAGCACCCTGCGCACCGCAGTCAACATGAAAATGGCGGAAGACATCGTAGAGGGCCGTATCAACGACGTGCGGCTGCTGGAAAACAGCAATCCCATGGACCGGCTTTCGCAAACACCGAGTAATTATGCGGGCGAGTTGGGTGGTACGGAGACCGCCGGGGTCCCGAGCGGCACCTGGTACTTCGACCGCGCCGAGCATACCTTGGTGTATCGCGTGCATAATGTGAATTACTTTCAAACCGTACTGGAAGGCCTGCCGCGCGCGCGTTTCCGGGTTCGCGTACTGTTTCAGGATCGGGATGGCGACCGGGTGTTCGATGCCGCCAAGGACAAACTCGAAGGTGTGGTAGTGACGCCGCTCGAACCCTACCGCTGGTTGAGTTACGAGTAAGATAATTACTCCCCTTTCTTGCCGATCCAAACCATCGCCTTCCACTGACTCCCCCCTCTCCCACGATAGCGGGAGAGGGATGGGGAGAGGGCGCTGGGGGGGCAGGGGAGAGGGAAAAAATAGCCGAGGTTCACCGAATGGATATGTTCACCACGTTACTCACAAAAACGCTGTTGATGCTGCTAATCACCGGCAGCATGGCGGGGTTGATTGTCGGTGTCTGGATGTTGTTCCGGCCGCAGTCCTTTCTGCGCGTCAACCAGTTTCTTTCTCAATGGCATTCCACACGCAAGGCCACCAAGCCGTTGATGGTGTCCCGTCGCACCGAGCATTTTGTCTATCGCCACCACCGGCCGGTCGGTCTGCTGATCCTGGCCGGGTCCACCTATGTGCTGTATGCGTTGGTGTATTACTACGATCGGAAAAAACTCGGCGCGGCGATATTCGGGGACGCATACTTCGCTCCGCTGGCCGAATGGCTCGTGCCGGGGTTGACCTTGGCGCTGGGGGTTGGCGTGCTGTTTGCCATGGGCATTGGCGGTTTCTTGTTGATCCGCCCGAGCCTCTTGAAGGGCTTCGAGGCCTGGGCCAACCGCTGGGTGTCGCTGCGGCGCGCTGGCCGGGTATGGGATGAGATGCATGAAGGTCCGGACCGGTTCCTGATCCGCTGGCGGCCGTGGGTGGCGGTGGCGCTGATTTTGGGCAGTTCATATGCCCTTATTCGGCTCAGCGTGTTCATACGTTAGCCACGGAACCCTTGGAGATACAGGGTTTTCAAGGGTTTCTTGTAATCGGCATGCCATGGTCTAGGCTTAGCCAGGGGTCAACAAGCAAATTCGGGGAATGGCTTGAATCTTGCTCATTGATAACCGGGAATCCCTTTAGCCCCCTACGGAGATGGACATGGCCGGTGGAAGCCGCTGCGGCGGTTGCCGACGGACCTAGGGGATCGAGCAACAAACGGGCTGCGGCCCATCAATCGGAGAATTACCCATGAGTAAGCAAGCAGGTTTTACCTTAATCGAACTGGTGGTGGTCATTGTCGTCCTCGGTATATTGGCGGCCATTGCGTTGCCGAACTATGTCGATCTGTCGACCAAAGCCAAGGATGCGGTGAGGGATGGCACCAGGGGCGCGTTGGTTAGCGCGGCAG
>JACREH010000004.1 GCA_016218345.1 Gammaproteobacteria bacterium
TCGACGCCGCGCAGGGGGGAGGGCACGGCGAGGCCGACGGCGCGTGGAGCGCGCAGCCCGGCGTGGTGTGCGCGGTGCTGACCGCGGATTGCCTGCCGGTGTTGTTGTGCGACCGGACCGGCACCCGGGTGGCGGCGTTGCACGCCGGCTGGCGCGGGCTGGCGGCCGGGGTCATCGAGCAGGGGGTGCGGGCGTTGGGCGTTGCGCCGGACGAATTGCTGGCCTGGCTTGGCCCGGCGATCGGTCCCCGGGCCTTCGAGGTCGGGGCGGAGGTGCGGAGCGTGTTCGTGAAGCACGACCCCGCAGCCGGGGTCGCATTCGCCCCGAGTCGCGACGGGCGGTTCCTCGCCGATCTCTATGCCTTGGCGCGCCTGCGCCTGTCGGCACTGGGCGTCGCGCGTATCGGCGGCGGCGGTTTCTGCACCGTTACCGAGCGCGAGCGGTTTTTCTCGTTCCGGCGCGACGGCAGCTGTGGGCGCATGGCCACACTGATCTGGTTGGAGTAGGGAACGAACTATATTTTAAGGAAGCGCTGATCTATTAATTTTCGACGCAGAGGCGCAAAGACGAAAAGATTTTTCTGCCGGTTTTTCCATGGTTTTCTTTGCGCCTTCGCGGCTTTGCGTCAAATAATCATACTTAGTCAGCCTTCCTTTCTTCCTTAGGCTTGATAGGCCGACCTATGCTATCGTACTAAGACTCTGCGGCCTTGAAGGCCATCCACCATCGACACCTAACCCGGTCTCCCAAGCATCACGCTATGTCCGACATCACGCCGCCCGTCTTTGCCGCGCTCGACGAGGCGAAGGCCAAGGCGCTCTTCAAGGAAGTCCAGCGCCGGCTTTTTCCGAAGAACAGCTTCGTCATCCACAGCGGCGACCAGTCGGATTGGTTTTATTTGATCCTGTCCGGTCGGGTGAAGATCGTCATTCCGGATCATGAAGGCAAGGAAGTCATCCTCTCGATCCTCGGCCCGGGTGACCACTTCGGGGAATTCTCGCTGATCGACGGGAAACCGCGCTCGGCGTCGGTGGTTACCATGGAGGAGAGCACGCTGCTGCTGGTAAGCAAGGAGCGGTTCCGCGAATGCCTGGACAATAACCCCGATATCGCCGTGCGCGTCATGGTCAGCCTGACCCATCGGCTGCGCGACGCCGACCGCAAGATCGAAGGGCTGGCGTTGCGCGACGTTTACTCGCGCTTGGCGCGAACCCTGTCGGAGTTCTCCACGGAACGAGACGGGAAATTTATTCTGTCACAGCGACTTACTCATCAAGACTTGGCCAGCATGATCGGTTCCTCGCGCGAGATGATCACCCGCATCCTGAGCGACCTGGCGGTTTGCGGTTATATCTCCGTTGAAAACCGCGAAATCACCCTGCTTAAGAAACTGCCCCAAACCTGGTAGGCCGCGCCGGCCGGGCGGCGGGATCCAGCGATTGATTCCGTGGCAGCGGTTCAAAACAACCATATATCAATTGACTATTCGCGGTTATCATAACCGCCCCCGGCACCGCCGCTTCTTAGAACACCTCACAAAATGAATCGAACTCGATTATCGACCCCCACCCCAACCCTCCCCCTTCCAGGGGGAGGGAAAGGGAGGGGGTGCGGTGTATCTCATTTTTGATAGGCGTTCTTAGGGAATCCGCTTCATGCCATTGATTGTCTGGATAGTACTGTTCACCATTCTCGGCGGGGTGTTGAGCGTGCTCGCGGCCGCGCTGTTCCTGGCCCTGCCGCAAGGCTTGCGCGCGCGCCTGCTGCCCGGTTCGGTGAGCTTCGCGGTCGGTGCCCTGCTCGGCGCGGCGTTTCTGGCGCTGCTCCCGCATGCCCTGGAATCGCCGGGCGTGAGCGGCGGCCACGGCATCACCGCCGCCGTGTTGCTCGGCCTGCTTGGATTCTTTGTGCTGGAAAAGCTGGTGCTGTGGCGGCACTGTCATATAGATGAGTGTGAGACCCATGCCCCCGATCCGGCCCATGGCCGCGCCTCCGCCTCTGGCTATTTGATCCTGGTCGGCGACGGCATCCATAACCTGGTCGACGGCGTGCTGATCGGCGCGGCGTTCCTGACCGACGTGCACCTCGGCATCGTCACGAGCCTGGCGGTGGTGGCGCACGAGATTCCCCAGGAGGTCGGCGATTTCGCGATCCTGCTGCACAGCGGCTTCAGCCGCGGCAAGGCGCTCGCCTACAACGTGCTCGCCAGCCTGACCACCGTGATCGGCGGCGTGGCGGCGTATTTCGCGCTGGCGCTGGCGCAGGGGATCGTGCCGTACGTGCTGGCGGTGGCGGCGTCGAGCTTTATTTACATCGCGGTCGCGGACCTGATTCCGGGCTTGCACCAGCGCGTCGAGGGCCGGGCCACGATCCAACAGGTGACACTGATCGCGCTCGGCGTGGCGGTCATTTTTATCACCCACTCGACCCTGCATTAGCAGGTTGCTGAAAAACTCGTTTTTTCAGCAACCTGCCAGGGAATCTCTGAATCAGTCTCTTGGCTGTCATGACAGCACGACCGCAATGGATAGCGGAAGTACTGGAACCGCAGGAGCGGCTTCTAGTGCGAGTTGGCATCCAGAATCGGCCTGACGGCCGATGCTTTTTTCAAGACCTGGATTCCGGCTTTCGCCGGAATGACCGCCTAATCCGCGCTTCCTTGAGGAAAGAAACCGGCCGGCGTTCAGCGCGGGATGGGGATGTAGTCGGTCGGGACGATGCCGAACGCCCCGCCGGGTAGGACGGTTTTGATCTCGAGCGGGTGGCCATTGGTGTCGTGGCTCATCTCGGCGAGATCGACGATGACGGTCGGCGCGTATTTTTCCTTGTTCGCCATCAGCACCAGCGCCACCCGCGGGCGCAGGCGATGGCGGCGGTCGGAACTGATTACCACGCCGATACCGCCGGTGGTTAGCTCCACGATGCTGCCGATCGGGTAGATGCCCATGCACTGGATGAACTGTTCGGCGAGCCACGGGTGGAAGGCGCTGTGCCGATCCTCGTAGATGATCTTGAGGGCGTCGGCGGCCGACAGGCTCAGCCGGTAGCTGCGGTCGCTGGTGATGGCGTCATAGGTGTCGACGATCGCGCTGATCAATCCGAACTCGCCGATGAGGTCGCCGCTCAGACCGAATATGTAGCCCCGGCCGTTGTAGCGTTCGTGATGCCGGCCGACCACCTCCAGCGCCACCGGCGGAATGCCCGGGGAGTTTTCCAAAACCTTGAGGCCGCTGGACACGTGCGTTTTCATGATTTGAAACTCCTCGCGTGTCAGCGTATCCGGCTTTTGCAGGATATCGACCGGCACGTGCAGCTTGCCGATGTCGTGCAGCAGCGCGCCGGTGCCGAGGATGGCGAGTTTCTCGCTGTCGTAGCCGAGATGCCGGCCGAAGGCGAGCGCCAGCACGCACACCCGCAGGCTGTGGAGCGCGGTGTACTCGTGTTTGTTCTTGAGGTGAGTGAGCCAGACCAGCGCGTCCGGATTGCGCAGCACGCTCTCGGTCATCTGGGCGACGACCTTCTTGGCCGTCGGGGTGTCGAGGCTGCGGCCTAGCTTGGCGTCGTCGAGAACGGTGTAGAGCGTGTCGCGCGCGCTCTTCTCGATCTCTACCGCCTGCTGCAATTCCTCCTCGACCGGGGCGAGATCCCGATAGCGAGCTGTTGGCGTGCCGGTGTTCGGAATGGTGTGGAGCGAATCCTTGCCGGTCGCCAGGCCGATGGTTTGCTGCCAGAGGGTGTGCGCCTGGGCGGGGTTGTTTGCATCGGGAATCGACCGGTGAATCGCCACCGAGACGGGGGCGTCCTTCTCCTCGATATAGACATGCTCGCAGAGCTGGCGGAGTTGTTGCAGTTGCTCGTCGGTGCGGATCTCGAATCCCTGGAGCAAAAAGGGCGTGCCAAGCCAGGGCCGGTCCAGTTCGGCGACGTACATCCCCTTGCGCAGATCCTGCACACTGATTAGTTTTTTCATGCTGTTCCGCAGCGAAGCCGGGCCCCCGAGGCCCCTGATTATAGCGGGTTAGCCTAGCGCTTTTATCGGCTGTAGGGAACCTCTATTAGAGGTTCCCATGCGGCCACGGATGGCCGCGCATTTTTCAAACACGCCAAGTGTTTGAAAAATGAAGCAAAGCAAAAGTCACGCCTTTTGCTTTGCGTTTCTAAAAATTGCCTGGATGGCAATTTTTAGAGGTACCCTATAGACAAACCGGCGGGCACCCCTGGAATCCCTGTTGGATACTCAGGGGGTCCGGGCTCGCGCTGGCGCGCCGATCAGGAACGTAGAAATCGCAGCGACAGGTCGAGCGCCTGCAGGTGCTTGGTCAGGCCGCCGACCGAGATGAAATCCACCCCGGTCTCGGCGACGGCGCGGATGGTGGCAAGCGTGACGCCGCCGGACGCCTCGAGTTTGGCCCGCCCGCGCGCCTCGCGTACCGCGAGTTGCAGCGTGTCCAGGTCGAAATTATCGAGCAGCAGGTAGCGGGCACCGGCCGCGAGCGCGGCGCGCACCCCATCCAGATTCTCCACTTCGATTTCGATCGGCACGCCGGCCGGTGCCGTCGCCTGCGCGGTGCGCAACGCCGCCTCGATCGAACCGGCTGCGGCGATGTGGTTCTCCTTTATAAGGATAGCATCGTACAGCCCCATGCGGTGGTTGCGCCCGCCGCCGCAACGCACCGCGTATTTCTGGGCGGCGCGCAGCCCCGGGAGGGTCTTGCGGGTATCGAGCAGCACGGCGTGGGTGCCCCGCAGCGCCTCGACATAGCGCGCCACGCCGCTGGCCGTGCCCGACAGGGTTTGCAGAAAATTGAGCGCGCAGCGCTCGCCGGTCAACAGGGCGCGCGCCGGGCCGGTCAGGCGGCACAACACCTGGCCGGCGCGGATCGCCTGGCCGTCGCGCACCAGCCAGTCGCTGCGGACCGCGGGATCGAGCTGGCGGAACACCTCGTCGAACCAGGCCTGGCCGCACAGCACGCCGGCCTCGCGCGTGATCAACTCGGCGCTCGCCCGGGTAGCCTCGGGGATCAGGCGCGCGGTCAGATCACCGTCGCCGACATCCTCGGCGAGCGCGCGGCGGACGGTTGCCGTGATATCTGGAGGAAGGGTCAGGGAGGAGTTCAAGGACACGCCGACATTATAACTCCGAAGCCTGGCGTAGGGAGTGTACGAGGTAAGCGGTGTTCGTCCGGAATGGCCTCTAGGTGGTACTATTGCGAGCATAATCACGTCTTAGAAAGACGGCTGCTCCTATGATCCCTACACCGATCGAAATCGTCGGCACCGCGTTGTTCGCGCTCGCCGTCGCTCACACGTTTCTGACCAAATACTTCGAGCGGTTGGCGCGACTGCAGCCGTCCCACGCCGGCATCTGGCACCTGCTCGGCGAGGTCGAGGTGGTATTCGGCTTCTGGGCGTTCGTGTTCATCCTGTTTTACGTGGCCCAGGCCGGCACCGAACCCGCGACGCGCTATCTCGAGAGCCTGAACTACACCGAACCGATGTTCGTGTTCGTGGTCATGGTGATCGCCGCGAGCAAGCCGATTCTGGATCTTGCCGACCTGGTAATTTTCGGTCTGGCGAGGTTCGTGCCGGCCCCGCGCAGCGTGGCGTTCTATTTCGTGGTGCTGTCGTTCACGCCGATACTCGGCTCGTTCATCACCGAGCCGGCGGCCATGACGCTCTCGGCGTTGCTGCTGCGCGAGCATGTGTTTTCGAAGCACGTCTCGATGCGCTTGAAATACGTCACCCTCGGCGCACTATTCGTGAATATCTCGATCGGCGGCACGCTCACGCCCTATGCCGCACCGCCGGTACTGATGGTGGCCGGCACGTGGGGTTGGGACATCTGGTTCATGTTTGGCACCTTCGGCTGGAAGGCGGCGTTGGCGGTGTTGGCCAATGCCGGCCTGGCTGCGTGGCTGTTTCGCGCCGAGTTGCGCCGGTTGCCGGTGGGCGCGGCGACCGCCAAGCTCGAGACGCCCATCCCCCTCATTGTCGCCCACCTGTCGTTCCTCGTGCTGGTGGTGGTCTTCGCGCACCACCCGACGGTGTTTTTCGGGTTGTTCCTGTTTTTTCTGGGCGTGACCTACGCCTACCAGCGCCACCAGAGCCCGCTGATCTTGCGTGAAGGGCTGCTGGTGGCGTTCTTTCTCGCGGGATTGGTCACGCTCGGCACGCAACAGCGCTGGTGGTTGCAGGATGTCCTTGTCGGCATGGACAGCACAGCGCTGTTCTTCGGAGCGGCGACGCTGACCGCGATCCTCGACAACGCCGCGTTGACCTACCTCGGGTCGTTGGTGCAGGGCGTCGACGAGGCCTTCAAATATGCGCTGGTGGCCGGTGCGGTCGCGGGCGGCGGACTGACCGTGATCGCGAATGCGCCGAACCCGGCGGGCTTCGCGATCCTGCGTCGCGATTTCGAGGACGGCGCCATCAGTCCGGTCGGCTTGTTCGTGGCGGCGCTGCCGCCGACGATAGTAGCGGTGCTGGCTTTCCAGCTGCTCTAATGATTCTGACCGCATGAATAAAGCCGCCGCCACGCGCCGCGAAATTCTCGCCTGGGCGATGTATGACTTCGCCAACTCCGGCTATACCACGGTGGTGCTGACGGCGGTGTTCAATATCTACTTCGTGAGCGTCGTGGCCGGGCACGGCGCGGATCGCGACGGCAGCGCCACCTTGCTATGGACCGTCGCCACAGCCATCAGCAACCTGCTGGTAATCGTGAGCGCGCCGGTGCTCGGGGCGATCGCCGATCGCGGCGCCTACAAAAAACGCTTTCTGATCTTCTCGACGCTGGGTTGCGTGGTCTTCACCGCGTTGCTGGCCACGGTCGACGCCGGCGACGTGGTGTTGGGCATGACCCTGGTGATCCTGTCGGCGTTCATGTTCGCGACCGGCGAGGATTTGATCGCCGGGTTCCTGCCCGAGATCGCCGCGCCCAAGGACATGGGGCGCATCTCCGCCTATGGCTGGTCGCTCGGTTACCTCGGCGGCATGCTGGTGCTGGGCCTGTGTCTGGCCTACATCAGTTGGGCTGCGGCGCGCGGCCTGCCGGCCAGCCACTATGTTGCGGTGAGCATGTTGATCACGGCCGCGATGTTCGCGCTCGCCACGCTGCCGACGTTCCTGTGGCTGCGCGAACGCGCCGTTCCGCGGCGCCTGCCGCGCGCCCGGGATTATGTCCGCGTGGGGTTCGCGCGGGTGCGCGAGACCCTCCGGCACGCCCGTCATTACCGCGATCTGTTCCGGTTTCTGGTGACGCTGTCGGTTTATTACTGCGGCATTTATACCGTGGTGGTGTTGGCGGCGGTCTATGCCCAGGAGGCGATGGGGTTCGGCACCCAGGAGATCATCGCCATGATCCTGGTGGTGAATCTCACCGCCGCCGTGGGCGCGTTCGGATTCGGCCTGGTGCAGGACCGGATCGGTTCGATCGTCACGCTCGCGCTCACGCTGCTGGTGTGGATCGCGGCGCTGGTACTGGCGTTCTTTCTGGAGAGCCGCGCCGGGTTCTGGGTGGTGGCGAACCTGGTGGGCGTCGCCATGGGGTCGAGCCAGTCCGCCGGGCGCGCGCTGATCGGGTTGTTCTCGCCGCCGGCGCGGTCGGCCGAGTTTTTCGGCCTGTGGGGCCTGGCCGGGAAACTCGCCGCCATCGTCGGCCCGCTAAGTTACGGGCTGGTCGCCTATCTGTCCGGCGGCAATCATCGGCTCGCCTTGCTCGGCACCACGGCATTTTTTATCGCCGGCCTGCTGCTGTTGCTGACCGTCGACGAGCGCCGCGGCCGCGCCGCCGCCCAGCGGGGCATCGCCCATGGTTGAGCCGGCGTGGTGGTGGCCGGTGCCACCGGCGGCCGTGGCGCTGGTGTGGTTCGTGCGCCGTTGCCGCGCCGCCAATCACACCGATTGGGGCGCGGCCTGGATCAATTACCTCGACGGCTTCAATCGGATCTTCTGCCGGCGTTTCCACCGGCTTCGCCATGAACCCTTGCCGCTGCCCGAGCGCGGCGCGGCCTTGCTGGTGTCGAATCACATTTCCGGTCTCGACCCGTTGTTGCTGTTCGCCGCCAGCCGCCGGCCGCTGCGATTCGTGATCGCCCGCGAGGAATACGAGCGCTGGGGGTTCACCTGGCTGTTTCGGGCGGTCGGTTGTATTCCCATCGAGCGCAGCCGCAACCCGCGCGCCGCGCTCCTGGCCGCATGCCAGGCGCTGGCCGCCGGCGAGGTGGTGGCGCTGTTCCCGCACGGGGGCATTCACCTCGATCACGAGCCGCGCCAGGCGCTCAAGCGCGGCGTCGCCTGGTTGGCCGAAGCGACGCGCGCGCCGGTATTTCCGGTGCGCATCGACGGCGTGCGCGGCCAGGGCCTGACGCTGGCGGCGGTGTTTCTGCCAAGCCGCACACGGCTGCAAAGTTTCCAGCCGCTATACTTGCAGGATCACGGGCCGGCGGTGTTCCTGGAACAATTGCAACAACTCCTGACCGAGGCCGTGGAGTAGGAAAGTAAAAACACCATGCGTATTCAGCCGTTCTGTTGCCTCCTGACACTCGCCGCTGTCTGTTACGGCGCGCCGGCGCTGGCCAAGGACTATGTCTGGATCGTCGGCGGCGGCCACGACCCGCGGAATTCCCAGGCGCAGATCGAGCAGAACGTCGTCTGGGCGCGGCAGGTGATCAGGGCCGCGCCGGGCACGCGAAAAATATCCGTGTTCTTCACCGACGGCGACGCGCCCGGCAAGGACGTGAAGGTGTGGGAGCCGCGTCCCGAAGCCGCGGCCGCGTGGCAACCGTTGGCGCGCGTGTTCGTCGGCCACGAGTTAAACGGCGAGTATTACCGCAATCATCGCATCGCCGGCGTCGCCGGCGGCACCGAGGCCGGCGCGCTGCGCGAACGCCTGGCGCGCGAGTTCGGCGCGCTCACCCCGGCCGATCGGGCGCTGTTTATCTTTAACGGTCACGGCGGTTACGACCGCAAGAATACCTCGCGCAACACCATCCAGTTGTGGAACAACACGTCGTTGAACGCGCGCGATATGGAGGCGCTGTTTTCCAAAATCGATCCGGCGGTGCCGGCGCGCTTCGTGTTCACCCAGTGCTACGCCGGCGGATTCGCGCGCCTGGTGCGCGCCGGTGCGGGCCGGGCGAGCGCGTTCAGCCCGGCCAACCGCTGCGGGTTCATGGCCGAGGCCGAGGACCGCCCGGCCGAGGGTTGCTCGGCCGGCGTCAACGCCAACGATTACCGCGATTACACCACCTATTTCTTCGCCGCGCTGTCCGGGCGCACCCGCCAGGGCCGGGCGCTGCCGGTCAA
>JACREH010000046.1 GCA_016218345.1 Gammaproteobacteria bacterium
CGCGCGCACGAGTGACTTTCGTTTCGGCGAAAGTCACCAAAGCCATTTTGCCCCGTCGTCGCACCCTATCCTAACGCGCACAGCGCGTTAGGATAGGGTGCCCTCCGCTCCTCGGCCGGCGAGGGGGTTTTTCGACAGTACGTCCGTGTACTGCGAAAAACGCGCGCCTCCCAGGCGCGCCCCTATCGGGCCTTGTCCTCGCCGCCCTCCGGTGCTCGGTGCGACTCAAGGGGCGACACCCGAACCTAAAGACCAACCCCAACCAACTGCTTTAAGATTTTGACGTTCGGGTGTTGCTGTTACGGTGTTGACGTTCCCCCCTTTCCGGCGCGCCGAGCATCGGAGGCCGAGGCGGATCAGGCCCGACAGGGGCGCGCCCGGGAGGCGCGCGTTTTTCGCGGCACAGGGATGTGCCGTCGAAAAACCCCCGCCTCGGCCGAGAAGCGCAGGGGGTTTCGCGCCGGAGGGGAGCGCTTCTTTGGTTACTTTCTTGTCGCGACAAGAAAGTAACCCGCCCGCGGTGCGGGAATCGCAATAATAAAACCTATCGCCGCAGGCGATACAAACCCCAACCGCCCTGCGGGAATCGCCCAAGATAGTTTACAATTCGCACTTTCAGTCGGAACACATTCACAATGTCCGCCAAGCTCCGCGTCGGGGTGGTCGGGGTCGGTTACCTCGGGAAGATCCACGCCAAGATATATGCCGCCATGCCCGAGGTCGAACTGGTCGGCGTGGTCGATACCGATCCCGCCAGCGCCGCGGCCGTGGCCGCCGACTATCGCTGCCGGGCCTACGGCCAGGCGGAGGAATTGCTCGGCCAGGTCGACGCCGTCAGCATCGTGGTGCCGACCGTCCATCATTTGAACATGGCGCGGCCGTTCCTGGAGCGCGGTGTGCACATGCTCATGGAAAAGCCGCTGGCGCCGAGTTACGACGAGGCGCGCACGCTGGTGGCGTTGGCGGAAAAGGCCGGGGTGATCTTCCAGGTCGGGCATTTGGAGCGGTTCAACGCCGGCGTCATGGCGTTGGCCGAGCACGCCGCCGACCCGCGGTTTATCGAGGTCCATAGGCTCGGCGGGTTCGTCGAGCGCGCCACCGACGTGGATGTCGTGACCGATCTCATGATCCACGACATCGATATCGTGCTGTCACTGGTCAAGTCCGATATCCGCGAGGTCTCGGCCATGGGTCTGCCGGTGTTGACCGAGCACGTGGACATCGCCAATGCCCGTCTCGAATTCCAGAACGGCGCGGTCGCGAATGTCACCGCCAGCCGCGTGTCCAGCAAAAAGGAGCGGCGCTTGCGCATCTTCGCCCGGCACGCCTATTACGCGCTCAATTACATCGATCAGCAGATCGAAACGGTGCGCGCGCTGCCGCCGAAGACGCCCGGCGCGCGCCCGGAGATGGTGCATGAACGTCTGGCCATCGAACCCAAACAACCGCTCGACGCCGAATTGCAGGCGTTCGTGCACTCGGTGCGCACCGGCGCGCCGCCGCTCGTCAACGGCCACACCGGCCTGCAGGCCCTGCGGGTGGCGCTGTTGGTCAAGGAGAAAATCGCCGCATGTCAAAAGTAATTTCGGCCGTTCCGTTTCTGGACCTGGCCCCGCAATTCCAGGCGCTCGAGGCCGAATGGCTGACGGCGATCCGCGCCAGTGGCGCCAAGGGCAGCTTCATCCTGGGACCGAATGTCACCGCCTTCGAGCAGGAGTTCGCCGCCTATGTCGGGGTGAAGCACGCCATCGGCGTGGCCAACGGCACCGATTCCTTGATCCTGAGCCTGCGCGCGCTCGGGATCAAAAACGGCGACGAGGTCATCACCACGCCGTTTACGTTCTTTGCGTCGAGCGAGGCGATCGACAGCGTCGGCGCGACGCCGGTGTTCGCCGATATCGAACCCGGGAGTTTTTGCCTCGACCCGGCCAGCGTCCGCCGCTGCATCACCGCCAAGACCCGCGCCATCCTGCCGGTGCATCTCTTCGGTCACCCGGCGGCCATGGACGAGATCATGGCCATCGCCAGGGAACACAAGCTCGCGGTAATCGAGGATTGCGCCCAGGCATTCGGCGCGACCAGCGGCGGCCGGGTGGTGGGGTCGATCGGCGATACCGGCAGCTTCAGTTTTTACCCGACCAAGGTGCTCGGTTGTTACGGTGACGGCGGCATGATCACCACCAACCGCGACGACCTGAACGAGCACATCCGCCGGTTGCGCAATCATGGCGCGGTCAAGCCGTTTCTTCACACCGAGATCGGCTGCAACAGCCGGCTCGACGAAATCCAGGCCGCGGTGCTGCGCATCAAACTGCGCACGGTAAACAGCGATCTTGACGGCCGGCGCCGGGTGGCGGCCGAATACGATCGCCGTCTGGCCGATGCCGGGATCAAGACCCCGAGCCGGCCGAAAAACGGCACGCATGCGTTCAATCTCTACACTCTACGCCTGCCGCGCCGCGACGGTGTGCGCCAGGCGCTCACCGACAACCAGATCGGCAGCTCGCAATGCTACCCGCTGGGCCTGCACCTGCAGGACGTGTATCAACACCTCGGTTACCAACCCGGCAGTCTGCCGGTGTGTGAACAGGCCACGACCGAGACGTTGTCCTTACCCATCTATCCCGGCATGCCGGTCGAGCACGTCGCGCGGGTAAGCGCGGCGGTAAACAACGCGCTCGCGCCCGGTTAGGAAATCGCCGATCAAGCCAGAGGTTCCCGTCCGGCCAGGACGATCGGACGGTTATCAAACTATGTAGATGCGTATTCTGTCTCTGGGTTTATTCGACGCTCTTTTCTCGATTGTTCGATCGCCTTGGCACCGGTGCGATCGTTGACCGAACTGGTCAGGAAAGTACCTGTGCAAGTAGATCAGGTATTCGATGGACCTATCGGCGCATCAGTAAAATAATTCTCGACATTTGGGAATAAATCGGGAACACTTGTTTTCAGCAAGGCGATGCGCTGTGATGGAACCCAGGACTTAGAATAACAATATCCCGACAGCACGGGCTGGCTTCAACTTGAATGGCCTGATCTTACAGGCGTGTGTTGTGCACATAACTATTCAGGATCGAGGAGAGTCGCCCATGCAAGCATGTCGGCAGTCGGTGGTTAAGCGAATTCGTTGGTTGGTTTGTCAGTCGCTGGTCTTATCCTTCCTGGTTGTTCTTCCCCATACGGTTTACGCCGCCAGTTACACGCTCTATATCCGCTCGGGCACGCACACCATCAACGGCAATGGCGGCGCGGTTCTGAAAGTCTGGGGCTACACCGACAACTCCACCGCCGCGCCCATGGTCCCCGGGCCGCAGCTGCAAGCGCTGGAGGGCGAGACGGTGACGGTGACGGTCTACAACCAGCACACCATCCCGCATAACTTCGTGGTGCGCGGCATCACCACCGACACCGCGGCGATCGCGGCCAATTCCAGCAAGACCTACACCTTCACCACGCCCAAGGCCGGCGTGTACCTGTTTTCCGACACCCTCAACAACAACATCAACCGCGAGATGGGGCTGTACGGCGCGCTCGTGGTGCGCGCCGCGGGCGGCGTGAAAAAGGCCTGGACCGGCGGCCCGTCCTTCGATCTCGAGCGGGTCTGGGTGGTGTCGGACATGGACAAGAAGAACTGGAACGACGTGGCCGGCGCCGGCGGCACCGTCAGCACCGGCACCTACAAGCCGAATTATTTCATGATGAACGGCCTGGGCGGTTTCGACGCCATGCACGACCCGAACAGCGTCCTGCAAGACACCACCGGCAAGGTCGGCCTGCTCCGCATCGTCAATGCCGGCCAGTTCGACCAGTCGCTGCATTTTCACGCCAATCACTTCCAGATCGTCGATAAGGACGGCACGCGATTGTCGAGCCCTGAACCGGGCGACACCATCAACGTCAAGGCCGGCACCACGGCCATGGTGCTGTTCCCGCTGCGCAAGGGCATCTACCCGATGCACATTCACAGCGCCCAGATGGAGACCGCCAACGGCGTGTACCTGAACGGCGTCGCGACACTGCTGGTCGGCAATTGAGAGGAGGAGCCATGATCAATCGCAATTCTAAAATCCTGAATTCCCTCGGCGTCGCGCTGGCCGGCCTGGTACTCGTGTTGTCGCCGCTGCTGCCGGCCTCGGCCGCGCGGCTGGGGACCACCGACGCGTTGAACGCCGCCGGCGGCGTGACCATCCAGGTGCAAGCCCTGGATAAACTCATGAGTGACAATCAAACCGTGCGCTTCTGGGTATGGTGCGCCGGCGGCATGGGCGGTGGCGGGGGAGGCATGGGCGGATGCCGGATCGCCGGCCCGATCCTCGAACTCGGCGTCGGCCAGCGCGCCAACGTCTCGCTCAACGTGATGATGGCGCCCCAGGAGAGCCCGCCCTACCAAGGCCACACCATTCATTGGCACGGGCTGGATGTTTCCCAGACCGAGGACGGCGTGCCCGAGACCGGGGCCGCGGTGCTGGGCGACAACTACAGCTTCAGCGTCGACAGCCGCTATGTCGGCAGCCACATGTACCACTGCCACGTACACACCGTGAAGCACCTGGAGATGGGCATGTACGCCCCGTTCATCGTCAAGGCGGTGGACGGCGCCGGCAACTTCACGAACGTAATCAACTCCGGCGGGCCGTCCTACGATTACGAGTGGAACCTGATGTACTCGAGCGTCGATCCGGCCTATCACACCGCGGTCGGCGACTCGACGACCTTCGCCGACTACAACCCGAAGTATTTCCTGATCAACGGCAACGAGGGCCGCAGCCAGACCGCCCCGGCCGAGACCGTCACGGCCGCGCCCGGCAAGAAGGTGGCGATTCGCCTGATGGGCGTGCAATCGGTCAACACCAGCTTCGAGATCAAGAACGCCGGCGGCTCGAGCCAGTCGTTTACCGTGCATAACAAGGACGGCTTCAAGCTGCCGGCCACCCAGACGCTGACCAAGCTCGATCTCTCGCCCGGTCAGACGGCCGACGTGATGGTGACGCTTCCCGGTACCGCCGGCAGCTGGTATCCGCAGGTGACCTTCAAGAACTTGCGCAACGGCGGCAGCTACAGCAATGGCGTGGTGTATACCCGCCTGAACTTCTGACGGCCTTTGGCCCTCCCCGACGGGGAGGGCCTTTCTCTTCGAACCACCGCAGACAAGTTCGCGCGATGTCAGCAATGCAGGTAACGACGGGCGGTCGCCGGTGGCCAGTAGTTATCGGCATGGCGCTGGTTACCGCCCAAGCCGTCGCTGCCGAGTCCGCGCCGGTCACGCCGCCCATCGATCCGTTCGATTACAGCTACTGCGGCGGCAAGCCGGTGTATCCGGTGGTCGGCTACAATTTCGGCACCGCCTGCGGCCCGCGCAATCAACTGGCGCTCGGCCGGCGCGGCAGCCTGATGTGGTCGTTCCCGTCCCCCGACAACAAGACCCCGTTGCATCGCGGCAAGCGCTTGCTCGGCACCGAGGAACTCAAGCGCTTGAGCCTGCTCGCCGAAGTGGCGCAGCTCGCCGATCCGACGATAGTGCTCGGTGGTCCGGTGATTTACGATCTCGGGATCGATTTTCAGGGCCGCGCCTACAAACGCCTGCACACGACCTTCACCGACGGCTACACGCCGGCGAACGAATTGCTGCGCGCCATGCTCGCGTTGGTGCCCGACCCGCCGACGCTGCCGGCCTGCACCGAGGCCGCGCCGGATTTCAACCCCTCGGTCGTGCCGTCCGAGCGCCGGTCCGACAAGCATACGGCGGCCAAGACGGATGCCTATGCGGACCGTTAAGTCGTTGTGCCTGGCGGCGTTGTGGGCCGCCATAGGGTGGTCCGCCGGCGCCGGCGCCGCGCCGGAATTTCAAGGGTTGCGCGTCGAGCCGCCCAAGGCGATCCGCGGCGGCGCGTTGCTCGATGCGCAGAACCGGCCCGTGACCTTCCCGCTCAATACCGGCAAATGGCAGTTGGCGGTGTTCGGCTATACCCATTGCCCGGACGTTTGTCCCATGACCCTGCACAAAGCGGCGCTGCTGCTCGAACAGCTCGGCGCCGACGCCGCGCGCCTGCAGCCGGTGTTCATCAGCATCGACAGCGGCCGCGACAATCCCGCCGCCATGCAGGCTTTCACCGGCCAGTTCGACGCGCGTATCGTCGGCCTGACCGGCGATCCCGAGGCCTTGCAGGCGGTGGCAAACGAGTTCGGCGTGCTCACGCGGCGCTTCCAGGGCAAGACCGCGCTCGCCTATACGCTGGAGCATTCGTCGTTCCTGTATCTGCTCGATCCCGCCGGCCGGGCGCGGCTCATGTACCCGGCGACCGCCGACATCCCGGCGATGGCGAACGATCTGCGGCGGCTGTGGCGCGAGGCCGGCATGGCGAAGCAGTAAACTTTTCCTGACGGTTCGAACAATCCCGCTGTCGCTTATTCGGGCGTCTGAAGCGCAACCCGCGGTTTTCGTCGTGGGCTGACCTTCCGCCCGCCAGCGGTTGCAACCGCCCGTGCCTTCTTGGAGAATCCCGGGAACCACGGACCTCAGGCCATGCCGTCGACATCGACTAACAAAGAGGGATTCGCGCTGTTCCTGGCCGGCGGCGTGCTGCTGACCTTGTCCGGCCTCGCGCCGCACGATCGTCCGACCTGGGTGCTGGAGACCTTCCCGATCTTCCTCGCCGCGCCGCTGTTGATCGCCACCGCCCGGCGCTTCCCGCTCACACCGCTCGCTTATCGGCTGATATTCCTGCATGCGCTGGTATTGATGTTGGGCGCGCACTACACCTATGCGCACGTGCCGGTCGGGGCGTGGGTGCAGGAGGCGTTCGACCTCAGCCGCAACCACTACGACCGGCTCGGCCATTTCATGCAGGGCTTCGCGCCGGCCGTGATCGCCCGCGAGATCCTGCTGCGCACCTCGCCGTTGCGGCCCGGCAAGTGGCTGTTCACCCTGGTGGCGGCGGTGAGTCTGGCGATCAGCGCCTGCTATGAATTCATCGAATGGGCGGCGGCCGTGATCCTGGGGCAGGGTGCCGACGCCTTCCTGGGCACCCAGGGCGATCCCTGGGATACGCAATGGGACATGTTCCTGGCGTTAATCGGTGCTATTGCCTCGCAGTTGCTGTTCGCGCGCCAGCACAATCGCCAACTGGCGAGGCTGTCCGCCGGGCTTGGTTAACAGCGTGCGGCGCGATATGCTGTTTTTTGTCGGGATGCCCGGATCAGGTCATGGCTATCGCTAATTTACCAACTATTTGTGAAATCCATGTGCCGGCCTTGGTATTCCGGGGTTTATCGAAATGCAGGGTGCGCTGCTCGTGCCAACCTGAATACTCCTGGCAGAGCACGCCGGCAGCGCGCATCATTCCTAAATATTGCGATTCGGGAGACCCATGAAGACAATCGGAAGAATCCTGATCCAAGGTGTCGACGTGTTGTTGCCCCTCGGTGTGACGCTGTATGCCATTTACTGGCTGGTGTTCTACGGCGACAGACTGCTGGCCGATATCGTCCGGCCGCTGGTGCCAGACAGTTATATCTGGCCGGGTACCGGCATACTCGCGGGGCTGCTGGCGATGTTTATTGTCGGCGGCTTCGCCATCACCAAGCCGGGACGCTGGCTGTTGGACAGGTACGAGCACTTCTTTGTCCGCATCCCGCTGGTCAAGACCGTCTTCCGGGGCACTCAGGACTTCACCCGTTTTTTCCTCGCGCCCAGCGAACGCGGCGAGTTCGGTCAGGTCGTGTGGGTGCCGTTCGGCGACATGCACCTGATCGGCTTTGTGACTCGTGGACCGGTCTATGGCCCCGCCGACGCCGATGGTGGCGACCGAACCGTGGCGGTTTATGTATCGATGAGCGCCGGGATCGGTGGTTTCACGGTCTATTTGCCGCGCGCGAAACTGGAACCGACCGGCCTCACGGTGGAGGAAGGAATGCGGCTGGTGCTGACGGCAGGGGTGTCGATGGTCGAGCCACCGCGCGCCGTGCCGCCTAAGCCGGAACCGCAGTCTGGAAAACCGGCGACGTGATACGCTTCCTCCCGGTCCAGGGCTTTAATTCGTCGGCCTGCTCGACCCGATTGCCGTAGAACGAGCTTGCCGGAAAGACAGCAGTACCTCGGTCAACCAGGCGATCGCCGTCGCCGGTCAGGTGTTTTGCCGTTCTTCGACGAGCTGCGGGTACTCGCGGGTACGCAGGCGGTTGGCGGAAACGAAGTCCATCACGAATTGATAGGCGGCCGGGTTGGCGTCGCGCAACACCAGGTCCACTACCAGGCATTTGATGCCGTCGATGACCTGGGGGTGCAGGAAATTGACGTGGCGTTGGCGGCGTTCCGGGCCGCGATAACCGTGCTGGTGCGGCGGGTGCTTGGCGCGTCGGTCGGCGCCATAGGATGACACGCTGCCGCACAGCCGATCGATCCAGTCGCTGGGGCGAAAGGTCTTGCCGTCCTCGGTAATTCCCTCGATGATCAGCTTGTTGTTATCCGCAGGCACGCCAGGAAAAATCCATAGTTGATCGCGATCGACCGACGCCTGCGGGCATGATAACCCAGCCGGGTGGAAAGATGAATCCATTCCACTGGCCCGGGACGGATCGCTCCTGGGCGATCATTTACCGCGGATATTTGCCAGCGCCGCGCGCAGATCGGGGTAACCGCCGGCGCGCACGCGCTCAGCCAGACCGGCGACGATGTCATGCACCACCCCCGGGCCTTCGAAGATGAGTGCCGAATAGATCTGAACCAGGTCCGCGCCGGCCGTCAGTTTTTCCCAGGCATCCGCGGCGCTGCTCACGCCGCCCACGCCGATGATCGGTACGCGACCCTGCAAGCGGGCGTAAAGCTTGCCGATCGTCGCGGTCGAAAGCTCCTTGAGCGGCCGGCCGCTCAGACCTCCGTCCTCGGTGGCCAACGCGGCCGGCAGACCGGGACGGGCGAGAGTGGTGTTGGTGGCGATCACCGCCTCGATGCGGTGTTGCTCGACCAGTTCGGCGATAACGCCAATCTGGGCGTCGTCCAGATCGGGAGCGATCTTGAGCGCCAGCGGCACGCGCCGGCCATGGCGCTCGGTGAGCGCGGCCTGTTCGTGCTTGAGCGCGGCCAACAGCGGCTCGAGCGCCTCGCCCTCCTGCAAGCCGCGCAGGCCGGGCGTGTTCGGCGAGGAAACATTGACCGTCACATAGTCGGCATGGGGATACACGGCCCGTAGCGCGCCCCGGTAATCCTCGATCGCGCGCTCGGCCGGCGTGTCGCGGTTCTTGCCGATGTTGATGCCGAGCAGGCACGGCCTGGGTTGGGCACGCAGGTTGGCGAGAAACCTCTCGGCCCCGACATTGTTGAAACCCATGCGATTGATGATCGCCTTGTGCTCCGGCAGGCGGAACAGGCGCGGCTTGGGGTTGCCCGGTTGCGGGCGCGGGGTGACGGTGCCGAGCTCGAGCCAGCCGAAACCGAAGTCGGCGAGCGGTTGGATGAATTCGGCGTTCTTGTCGAGCCCCGCGGCCAGGCCGAGCGGATTGGGAAAGCGCAGACCCATGACCTCGACCGGCAGCGGCGGTATCGGCTGCGCGATGCAGCCATGCGCGAGCTGCGCCAGCCCCGGCACGCGGTAGGCGCCGCGCAGCAGGCCGAAGCTCAGCTCGTGGGTCAGCTCCGGGTCGAGCGCGAACAACAGTGGGCGGATGAGTTTATACATGGTTATATTGCGCCAAACCGGCTATCAGAAATGTTCGTCGTCGCGTAAATAGCGCCATTGCCCGACCGGCAAATTGCCGAGCTGCACGTTTCCGATACGCACGCGCTTGAGGCCCACGACCTTCAGGCCGACCAACTCGCACATCCGACGGATCTGGCGCTTTTTGCCCTGCTTCAACACGAAGCGCAGTTGCTCGTCGTTCAGCCAAGCGACCCGCGCCGGGCGCAGTGGTTCGCCGTCCAACGACAGCCCGTGGTTGAGCAACTTCAGGCCTTGCTCGCTCAGGCCGCCCTCGACCCGCACCAGGTATTCTTTCTCGATGTCGCTGTGTTCGCCGATCAATTGCTTGGCGACGCGGCCGTCCTGGGTCAGCACCAGCAGTCCCTGCGAGTCGATGTCGAGCCGGCCGGCCGGGGCGAGGCCGCGCATCTGCGCCGGGCTGAAGCGCAGCGGGCTGCGGTCGCCGGCGAAGCGACTGGCGCGGGTGATGAGCGCGGCGGCGTTGCGGTAACCCTTTTCGGCCTGGCCCGAGACTATGCCGATCGGCTTGTTAATCAGTATCGTGACGCTGCCGGTCTGCTGGGCGCGCGCCTGCTCGTCAAGGGTGATGGTCTGGGCAGGGTCGACCTTGGTGCCGAGGGTAGAGATGCGCTCGCCGTCGACCAGCACCCAGCCGCGCTCGATATAGACATCGGCCTCGCGGCGCGAACACAGGCCGCGCTCCGACATCAATTTTGAAAGCCTGACCTTTTCCACGCGGCGTCGCCGGAATTGCCTGGGGAGTGGCGTTGTCTTGTGCAGGGAACCTCTGTTTATAGAGGTTCCCGTGCGGCCAAGGACGGGCCGCGCATTTATCAAACACGCAAGTGTTTGATAAATGGAGCAAAGCAAAAGCCACGTCTTTTGCATTGCGTCTCTAAAAATCGCCTGGATGGCAATTTTTAGAGGTACCCTATAGTAACGTGGCTGGTGCTGCCGTGGCCAGCCTGACCAGCGAAATAACGGGAGCATACCCATGCCGACATCCAGTCATTCGCCCGGCAAGAAACGCTCGCACAAGGCCGGCCTGCCGCCCGGCTCGCTGGTGCACATCGGCGAGCAGAAGGTCGAGACCGCGCGCATCACCGCGGTCAATTACGACGACCAGCGCGTGGAGGAAAGAATTCTCCAGGACGCCGAGGAGTGTCTGGCCTATAAGGACCGGGGGGGAGTGACCTGGATCAATATCGACGGCCTGCACCAGCCCGACGTCCTGGAAAAGATCGGCAAGGTCTTCGGCCTGCACCCGCTCATGCTCGAAGATATCGCCAATACCGAACAGCGCCCCAAGCTCGAGGATTACAGCGACTATCTGTATGTCGTGGTCAGGATGCTGTATCGGTCGAACGACAAGATTTTCGCCGAGCAACTGAGCCTGGTGATCGGAAAGAACGTGCTGATCAGCTTTCAAGAACGTCACGGCACCGAGTTCGATCCGATTCGCGAGCGTTTGCGCAACGGCAAGGGCCGTGCGCGTCGACTGGGCGTCGATTTTCTGGCGTATCAACTCATTGACGCTGTGATCGACAACTATTTCATCGTGCTCGAACGCCTGAGCGACGAGGTGGAAACGCTGGAGGAACAGGTCATCGCCAGCCCGAAACAGGAAGCGCTGCAAAAGTTGCACGGTCTCAAAAAAAGCATGAGCTTTCTGCGCCGCTCGACCTGGCCGTTGCGCGAGGTGATAGCGGCCATGCAGCGCGGCGACTCGCCGCTGATCGGCGAGCCCATGCGCGTTTATCTGCGCGACATCTACGACCACGTGGTGGCGGTGGCCGACGCCATCGACTCCATGCGCGATCTGCTCAACGGCATGCTGGAGATTCACATGTCCAACATGAATATCCGCCTGAACGAGGTCATGAAGGTGCTGACCATAGTCACCACCTTGTTTATTCCAGCAACCTTTATCGCCGGCGTGTACGGCATGAATTTCAAATACATGCCGGAGCTCGATTGGCCGCCGGCCTATCCGGTGGTGTTGGTGTCGATGGTCGCCGTGGCCGGTGCCATGTATCTCTATTTCAAGCGCAAAAAATGGTTTTGACCGGAACGCACGCTGCCCGCTGAGCCACCGTGACCCTCGCCGAGCCCATGACGGTGGCAACGGATTTTTTGCTGGCCGGCGGCTGCATCTGGTTCGCCGCCGCACTTTTTCGCCGCTCTGGTTCGCCGGTCGCGGCGCGCCTCTGGGGGTTGGCGTTCGCGGCGATGGCGGTGGCGGCCGTGGCGGGCGGGTTGTTTCACGGCTTCCGTCCGCACCTCGACGCCCAAGTCCTGACGGTTTTATGGAAACTCACGGTTTATGCCATCGGCCTCGGCGGGTTTCTGATGTTGGCGGCCTCGCTGGTCGCGGTCCTACGGCCACCGTTGCGGCAGTGGTGGCTGGCGCTGGCGGCGATGAAACTTGTGATTTATGCCGCCTGGATGCTGACCCACAATGAATTTCGCTATGTGATTTACGACTATGCGCCGTCATTGCTTGGCGTGTTGATATTGCATATTCTGGCATGGTCCAGACACGCACCCGGTGCGCATTGGATGGTTGCCGGTGCCCTGGGTTCGTTTGCGGCGGGGGCGGTACAATTGAGCGGACTTCGATTGGGCGAGTACTTCAACCACAACGACCTCTACCATCTGGCGCAACTGGTGGCGTTCGGCGGGTTTTATTTGGGTGCGTGCGGACTGGGCGAACGACATCCGTTACGCACAGGTGGCGCACCAAGGTAGTACCATGATGTCAGACAAGCGAGGAGGACGACGATGGCTACGGTAAAGAAGGTCAATTATTTTGTGACGAGCGTGCCCAACAAGCCCGGGGCGGCGGCGCACGCGCTCAACGCCCTGCGCGGGGTCAACCTGCTGGTGTTCACCGGCTTTCCCAGCGGGCGCGGCGCGCAGCTCGATTTCGTTCCGCAGAACAGCGCCGCCTTCAAGGCCGCCGCCAAGCGCGCCAAGCTCAAGCTGCGCGTCAAGCAGGGCGGGTTTCTGATTCAGGGCGGCGACCGCGCCGGCGCGATCGCGCGCATCATGAGCCGGCTGGCGGCCGCCAAGATCAACGTCACCGCGATCGACGCGGTCTGCGCCGGCGGCGGGCGGTTCGGCGCGATCCTGTGGGTCAAGCCCAAGGACGCCGCCCGGGCCGGCAAGGCACTGGGCGCGCGCTGACGCGTTTCCCTCCCCGGCCGGCTGTCATACCGACCCCCCCGTGTCCCGCCGTTCGCCCTCGGCGGCGGGTTGATTTACAATCACGCCCTTTTAAAGACGCGCTGTTGCCCGCGCGTACCGGGATTTGGAGAAGGCGATGGCTGTCAAGTTGAACCGGTTCAGTGCCCATATCACCCAGCCCAAGTCGCAAGGGGCGTCGCAGGCCATGTTGTACGGCACCGGCCTGACCGAGGCCGACATGGGCAGGGCCCAGGTCGGCATCGCCAGCGTCTGGTACGAGGGCAATACCTGCAACATGCACCTGAACGGCCTGGCCGCCAAGGTCAAGGAGGGCGTGACCGCCGCCGGCCTGGTGGGCATGCGTTTCAACACCATCGGCGTGTCGGACGGCATCTCCATGGGCACCGAGGGCATGAGCTACTCGCTGCAATCGCGCGACCTGATCGCCGACTCGATCGAGACGGTGATGGGCGCGCAGTGGTACGACGCCAACATCTCCATCCCCGGCTGCGACAAGAACATGCCCGGCTGCCTGATCGCCATGGGCCGGCTCAACCGCCCGGCGCTCATGGTCTACGGCGGCACCATCAAGCCCGGCCACCGCGACCACGCCACGCTCGACATCGTTTCGGCGTTTCAGAGTTACGGCGAGTTCATCGCCGGCAAGATCGACGAGGCCACGCGCGCCGACATCGTCAAGCATTCCTGTCCCGGCGCCGGCGCCTGCGGCGGCATGTATACCGCCAACACCATGGCGAGCGCCATCGAGGCGATGGGCATGTCGCTGCCGTACAGCGCCTCGACCCCGGCCGTCGACCCGGGCAAGCTCGCGGAATGCGTCGCCGCCGGAGCGGCGATCCGCACGCTACTCGAGCGCGACATCAAGCCGCGCGACATCATGACGCGCGCCGCGTTCGAAAACGCCATGGTGGTGGTGATGGCGCTGGGCGGCTCGACCAACGCCGTGCTGCATTTGATCGCCATGGCGCGCGCCGTCGGCGTGCCGCTGACCATCGACGATTTCCAGGCCACCAGCGCGCGCGTGCCGTTCCTGGCCGATCTGAAGCCGAGCGGCAAATACGTCATGGAGGATCTGCACAACGTCGGCGGCACGCCGGCGGTGATGAAATATTTGCTGGAGAAGGGCCTGATCGACGGCGCCTGCCAGACCGTGACCGGCCGGACCGTCGCCGAGAATCTCGACAATCTGCCCGGTCTGAAGGCCGGGCAGGACGTGTTCAGGCCGGTCGAGCGACCGATCAAGCCGAGCGGCCATATCCAGATCCTCAAGGGCAACCTCGCGCCGGGCGGGGCGGTCGCCAAGATCACCGGCAAGGAAGGGCTGGTGTTCGAGGGACCGGCGCGCGTGTACGACGCCGAGGAGGACATGCTGGCGGCGCTCGAACGCCGCGAGATCCAGAAGGGCGACGTGGTGGTGATCCGCTACGAAGGGCCGAAGGGCGGTCCGGGCATGCCGGAGATGCTGACGCCGACCTCGGCGATCATGGGCGCCGGTCTCGGCCAGGACGTGGCGCTGATTACGGACGGCAGATTCTCGGGCGGGAGCCACGGCTTCATCATCGGCCACGTGGTGCCGGAGGCCCAGGAGGGCGGGCCGCTCGCGCTTATCGAGAACGGCGACGTTATCACCATCGACGCCGAGCGCCGCCTGCTGGCGGTGGCCGTGAGCGACCAGGAACTGGCGCGCCGGCGCGCGCGTTGGACCATGCCGCCGTATAAGGCGATGCGCGGCACGCTCTACAAATATATCAAGAACGTCAAGAACGCGAGCGAAGGCTGTGTCACCGACGAATAGACTTTCAAGTGTAGAAGTAAAATCGTATTGTTTCTCGCCGCGGAGACGCAGAGAACGCAGAGATTTAACTATTAAGAAATGCTTTTCTCTGCGTCTTTGCGTCCGCCCCTTCCCAACCTTCCCCGCGAAGTGGGGAAGGAGTGATCGTTCCCTCCCCATAAAATGGGGAGGGTTAGGGTGGGGGGCGGCAAAAACTAGCGCCCAGTGCTCGAGGCGAATGCTCTTTCGGCAATGGGCGCAGGTAGCCGTATTGGACGATGTTTCTTGGGCGCTACTGCCGCCGTCTCCGAAAGCGCTGTCGCCTCGGGATCCGGCGGCTACTACAAACTCTCTCTTCCTCCCCTAGCCATGTACACGCGTTTCTTCGGTCTGACCGAAAATCCGTTCGCGCTCCCGCCCGATCCGGGTTATCTGTACTTGGGCCAGGCCCATCAGGAGGCGCTGGCGCACCTGCGCTACGGCATCGAGCAGGGCGGCGGCTTCGTGCAGCTGACCGGCGAGGTCGGCACCGGCAAGACCCTGCTGGTGCGCGCGGTGGTCGAACGCCTGCCGGAAAACGTCGACGTCGCGCTCATTCTTTATCCCATCCTGTCGGTGTTCGAATTCGTCGCGGCGATCTGCGACGAATTGCGCGTGTCCTATCCCGCCGGCACCACCAGCATCAAGGATCTGATCGACGCCCTGAATGCGCATTTATTGAAGAGTCACGCCGACGGACGGCGCACGGTGCTGGTGATCGACGAGGCCCAGAATCTGAGCCGCGAGGTGCTGGAACAGGTGCGGTTGCTCACCAACCTGGAGACCACCAAACAGAAGCTGCTCCAGATCGTGCTCATCGGCCAGCCCGAATTGGACGGCCTGCTGGCGCAGCGCGATCTGCGCCAACTCGCCCAGCGCATCACCGCCCGCTACCGGCTCACCAGCCTGACGCGCCGCGAGACCTGCGATTACATTCTGCACCGTTGCCGGGTGGCCGGCGCCAAGACGCCGTTGTTCAGCCGCGCGGCATTGCGCTGGGTGCATATGCTGTCGAACGGCGTGCCGCGGCTCATCAATGTGATCTGCGACCGGGCCTTGCTGGGTGCCTATGCCGGCGGGAAATCCGTGGTCGATGCGGGA
>JACREH010000045.1 GCA_016218345.1 Gammaproteobacteria bacterium
CAACCCCCGTCTCGGCCGAGGAGCGCAGGGCACCCCACCTAACGCGTAAAACGCGTTGGGTGGGGTGCGACGACGGGCCAAAATGGCTTTGGTGACTTTCGCCGAAACGAAAGTCACTCGTACGCGCGGCGAAACGCGCATCGAAAATGAGATCGCCGGAGGCGATACAAAATTAACAATCGCAAACGACCGACGCGCACTCGCGTCCACGGAACCGGGCGCTACGCCCCATCAACCTTCGGGTAATGCACCGGGTAAGGCCGCGTCGCCACGCCCGAGCCGATCGCGGCGCGTGCCACCGCCGGCGGCACATGCGCCAGCAGCCGCGGGTCGAGCGGTTTGGGGATGATGTAGTCGCGGCCGAATTCCAGATGGCTGAGCTTATAGGCGGCCAGCACTTCGGCCGGCACCGGCGCGCGCGCCAGGCTGGCGAGCGCGTGCACCGCGGCGATCAGCATGGGCCGGGTAATATGGCGGGCGCGCACATCGAGCGCGCCGCGGAAGATGAACGGGAAGCCGAGCACGTTGTTGACCTGATTGGGGTAATCGGAGCGGCCGGTGGCCATGATCAGGTCGGCGCGCACCTGGTGGGCGATCTCCGGCAGAATCTCGGGTACCGGGTTGGCGAGCGCGAACACGATCGGTTTGGGGGCCATGGTCGCGACCAGCTCGGGGCCGAGCAGGCCGCCGGCCGACACGCCCACGAATACGTCGGCGCCGCGCATCGCGTCGCGCAGCGTGCGCTTGTCGGTGGGGTGCGCGAACGGGCGCTTGTGCGGATTGAGGTCGCCGCGCCCGCTGTGAATCACGCCCTTGCTGTCGACCATGGTGATGTTTTCGATGCGCGCGCCGAGCGCGGTCAGCAGCTGCATGGAGGTGATGCCGGCCGCGCCCGCGCCCAGGCAGACGACGCGCGCCGCGCCGATGTCCTTGCCCTGCAAGTCCAGGGCGTTGAGCAGGCCGGCGCACACGATCACGGCGGTGCCGTGCTGGTCGTCGTGGAACACCGGGATGTCGAGACGCTCGGTCAGGGCCTTTTCCACCTCGAAGCAGGCGGGCGCGGCGATGTCCTCGAGATTGATGCCGCCGAAGGTCGGGGCGATGGCGACGATCGCGTCGATCAGCTCCTGGCTGGTGTTGGCGTGGATCTCGATATCGAATACGTCGATGCCGGCGAAGCGCTTGAATAGCACCGCCTTGCCCTCCAGCACCGGCTTGGCGGCCAGCGGCCCGACGTTGCCGAGACCGAGCACCGCGGTGCCGTCGCTGATCACCGCCACCAGGTTGCCCTTGGCGGTGTAGCGGTAGGCGTTTTCCGGATCGGCGGCGATGGCCAGCGCCGGCTCGGCCACGCCCGGGGTGTAGGCGAGCGCCAACTCATCCTGGGTGTTGCACGGCTTGGTGGGCGTGACCGCGATCTTGCCCGCTACCGGCAGGGCATGATAATCGAGCGCGGCTTGTTTGCGGTCCTGGGTCATGGGCGCCGGTTATCATAACAGGGCGGCGCGCCAACCGCAGGCGCGCGAACCGGACACAAAAAAGGCGCCCAGCGGGGCGCCTTGCGAGTACGAAATACGGGGCGGGTTACTTCTTGGCCGCGCCCGCGACGTTCTGGGCGTACTTCTGGCGGAATTTTTCGACACGTCCGCCGCTGTCCACGACCTTCTGCTTGCCGGTGTAGAACGGGTGACAGGCCGAACAGACATCGATGTTCAGGTCCCGGCCGAGGGTCGAGCGGGTGGCGAAGCTGTTGCCGCAGGCGCAGCTGACCTTGATGTCCTGGTAGCCGGGATGAATACCGTCCTTCATGGGTGCGATCTCTAAACTTTAGGGTGCGAAAGGGCGTGCATCATAAGCAAAACCCCGGTGGCAGGCAAGCCGGCCGCCGCGGGTCCGTGAAAACACCGGCGAAACCCCCCGGGACGGCCGGTATTTGCGGCCGGTCAGCGCCCTCGATTTCCGGACGAAGTCGAGGGCGCTAGGACGAATCGGAAGCCCTACTTCGCTGCGCTCGTTCGTCTGGCCCAAAGATTGGTCCTGACTAGCGCTTCATGGAGTCGAAGAATTCGGCGTTATTCTTGGACGATTTGAGCCGATCGAGCAGGAATTCGCTGGCCTCGAGTTCGTCCATTTGGTGCAGGAGTTTGCGCAGGATCCAGATCTTTTGCAGTTCCACCGGTTCGAGCAGCAGTTCCTCGCGGCGCGTGCCGGAACGGTTGATGTTGATGGACGGGTAGGAACGTTTCTCCGCCAGCCGCCGGTCGAGGTGGATTTCCATGTTACCGGTACCCTTGAATTCCTCGTAGATCACGTCGTCCATCTTCGAGCCGGTTTCGATCAGCGCGGTCGCCAGGATCGTCAGGCTGCCGCCCTCCTCGATGTTGCGGGCCGCGCCGAAAAATCGTTTCGGCCGCTGCAGCGCGTTGGCGTCCACGCCGCCGGTCAGCACCTTGCCGGAGGCCGGCACCACCGTGTTATAGGCGCGCGCCAGGCGCGTGATCGAATCGAGCAGGATCACTACGTCGAGTTTGTGCTCGACCAGGCGCTTGGCCTTCTCGATCACCATCTCGGCCACCTGGATGTGGCGGGTGGCGGGTTCGTCGAACGTCGACGAGATCACCTCGCCGCGCACCGAGCGCTGCATCTCGGTCACTTCCTCCGGGCGCTCGTCGATCAGCAGCACCATCAGCACGCAATCGGGATGGTTGGCGGTGATCGCGTGGGCGATGTTCTGGAGCATCACGGTCTTGCCGGCCTTGGGCGGCGAGACGATCAGGCCGCGCTGGCCCATGCCGATCGGCGCGATCAGGTCGATGACCCGCGAGGTCAGGTTCTCGCTGGAGGCGTTGTCGCGCTCCAGCTTGATGCGCTGGTTGGGGTGCAGCGGCGTGAGGTTTTCGAACAGTACCTTGTTCTTGGCCTCCTCCGGCGCCTGGTAATTGATCTGTTCGACCTTGAGCAGCGCGAAATAGCGCTCGGATTCCTTGGGCGGGCGGATGGTGCCGACCACGGTATCGCCGGTGCGCAGATTGAAGCGCCGGATCTGCGAGGGTGAGACGTAGATGTCGTCCGGTCCGGCCAGATACGAGCAGTCGGCGGAGCGCAGAAAGCCGAAGCCGTCCTGGAGGATTTCGACCACGCCCTCGCCGGTGATGTCCTCGCCCTTCTTGGCCTGGGCCTTGAGCAGCGCGAAGATCAGGTCTTGTTTGCGGAGGCGGCTGCCGCCTTCGAGTTCCATGGCGGCGGCCATTTCAACGAGTTCGGTGGCGGGTTTCTTCTTGAGTTCGGACAGATTCATAAGGGTGGTTGCGGTTTGCCAAATGGTACGTGGAGGAGTCGGACCTGCCCCTGGGGAGCCCCCTGTCGAGAAGCGCAGGCGGGGTGCGGGGCGGGCGGTTACGGGATTTAGAAACGGAAATTCTTCAACTGCTTTAAAAAAATCCTAGCATCGAATTCGGGGTTCGTCCAGCCCCGCAGGGCGGGGCTGGACCGGATAATCGGACTAGATATTGCCGTCGATGAACGCGGCCAGCTGTGATTTCGAGACTGCGCCGACCTTGGTGGCCTCGACATTGCCGTTTTTGAACAACATCAGGGTCGGGATGCCGCGGATGCCGTACTTGGGCGGCGTGGCCGGGTTTTCGTCGATGTTGAGCTTGGCGACCTTGAGCCGGCCGCCGTATTCGCCGGCCACCTCCTCCAGCACCGGCGCGATCATCTTGCACGGGCCGCACCACTCCGCCCAGAAATCGACCAGCACCGGCCCTTGCGACTTGAGCACTTCCTGCTCGAAGTTGGCGTCGGTGACGTAACTGATGCTTTGACTCATGGGTTGCTGTCTCCCGCTATAGGTATTGGAATGTGGGGGTTGTGGATCAAGGAACCGGCCGGTCGGCGCGGCGTCAAGGCCAGCTATTGTGAGCGGATTCCGCGCCACAATGCAAGCAGGCGCCAAAACCGCCGAAAAACCCGGCGGCGCGCGGATAAAATCTGCAATCGCCGGCCATTTCTGATATGCTGCCGTGCAACATAGATGAGCACCGAACACCTGACCGCTACACCGTTCGCCGGCCTGGGGCTGGCGGATAGCCTGTTACAGGGCGTGCGCGACGCCGGTTTCGTCACCTGCACGCCGATCCAGGCCCAGACCCTGCCGCTGGCTCTGGCCGGGCGGGACGTCGCCGGCCAGGCCCAAACCGGCACCGGCAAGACCGCCGCATTCCTGCTGGCCAGTTTCCACCATCTGCTCAACCACCCGGCCCCGGCCGGCCGCCGCCCGAATCAGCCGCGCGCGGTGATGCTGGCGCCGACCCGCGAGCTCGCCATCCAGATCCACAAGGACGCCGAGGTGCTCGGCAAATACACCGGCTTCAAGCTCGGCCTGGTGTACGGCGGCACCGGCTACGACTCGCAGCGGCGCATGCTCGAGGAAGGCATCGACATCCTGATCGGCACGCCCGGGCGCATCATCGACTATTTCAAACAGCACGTGTTCGACCTCAAGGCGGTGCAGGTGATGGTGCTGGACGAGGCCGACCGCATGTTCGACCTCGGCTTCATCAAGGACATCCGCTTTCTGCTGAACCGCATGCCGCCGCCGGCCGAACGCCTGGGCATGCTGTTCTCGGCGACGCTCGCGTACCGTGTGCTCGAGCTGGCCTACGAGCACATGAACACCCCCGAGCTCATCAAGATCGAAACCGAAAAGGTCACGGCCGACAAGGTCACGCAGATCGTCTATCACACCGCCAACGACGAGAAAATTCCGCTGCTGGTCGGCCTGCTGCGCCACATGGACGCGACCCGCAGCCTGGTATTCACCAACACCAAGGGCGCGGCCGAGCGCGTCCAGGGCTGGCTCGCCGCCAACGGCCTGCGCGCCGAGGTAATTTCCGGCGACGTGCCGCAGCTCAAGCGCCAGCGGCTGCTGACCGAATTCTCGTCCGGTCAATTGCCGATCATGGTCGCGACCGACGTCGCGGCGCGCGGCCTGCACATCCCGGACGTGAGCCATGTGTTCAATTTCGACCTGCCGCAGGATGCCGAGGATTACGTGCACCGCATCGGCCGCACCGCGCGCGCCGGCGCGACCGGCGACGCCGTGAGCTTCGCCTGCGAGGAATACGCGTTCTCGTTGCTCGACATCGAGCAATTCATCGGCCACAAGATCCCGGTCGTGCGCATCACCCCCGAGATGTTGCCGGCGCTCGAGCGCCCGGCCTGGCGCCCGCGCCCGGAGCGCGTGCACGGCCGCGATCGCCACGGCGGCGGCCGGCGCGACGCCAAGGGCGGATCGCGCGGCGGGCCGGCGCGCGGCCACCATTCCAAGCCGAAACCGCACGCCAAACCCGAGGCGCACGCGCCGCGCCCGCCGCCGGAAGCGCCCAAGCCGGCGCCCGTGCATGAGGCGCGCCCGGAACACAAGCCGCACGCGCCGCGCGCCATCGCCGGCCGGCGCCGCCAGCCGGAGAAGCCGGCGATCGGCTGAGTGGCGAAAACCCCGCGGGCGGAAAAACTGCTCCTGCGTTTTCCGCACTTCCGCCATCCATGGCGGGCGCCGGTTCCGGCCGCGGCCCGTTGGCAGCGTTAAGTGGGAGTCCCGCATGGCCAAGATCATTGCATCCGACGGCACCGAAACCCGCGATTTTTCCGGTATTCAAACGCGCCTGGCCAGGCTCGGCATTGCGCTCAACGCCTGGGCCGCGCCGGACAGCGCCCGCGCCCGGCAATTGCTCGAACAAAAAACCCTGACCGACGCCGAAAAAGAAGAGTTGCTCGGCTTCGTGCAAAACCGCTTCGAGGAATTGCAGCGCGAAAAGGGCTATGCCACGCGCGACATGATCGTGATACACGAGGACATCCCGGGGCTCGCGGACGTGCTCGCCAAGTTCGACAAGATTCACTACCACACCGACGACGAGGTGCGCTACATCCTCGCCGGCAAGGGCTACTTCGGTTTCGTCGAACCGGACGGAAACCAGTTCCTGCTGGAAGTGTGCGCCGGCGACTACATCAACGTCCCGGCCAACGCCGAACACTGGTTCGAGATGAAGGACTCGAAGCGCATCAAGGCGGTGCGCTATTTCATCGACAGCTCCGGCTGGGCGCCGGTGTACACCGAGCGCGCCATGCTGTTCGGCTAGAAAAAATTATAGGGAACCTCTAATTATTAGAGGTTCCCATGCGGCCACGGACGGCCGCGCATTTTTCAAACACGCCAAGTGTTTGAAAAATGAAGTAAAGCAAAAGTCACGTCTTTTGCTTTGCGTTTCTAAAAATTGCCTGGATGGCAATTTTTAGAGGTACCCCTGTAGTGAAATAGCCAAGCCACGCGTTACTTCACGCCATCCAGAAAATCCTTTACCGCCTTGACCATGGCATCCTCACGGTCGGCGTAAAAATGATCGGTGTCGGGGATCACCACCTGCTTCGATGCGGTATTGCCCGTGAGCGAGGCCTTGCGCTGGGCCGCGCCCGCCAGGACCTGCGCCAGATCGTTGGCGCCCATCAGATCGAGCACCGGCACCTTGATGCCGTCGTAGCCGATGGCGGCGCCGCTGCCGAGTGCGGCCGGCATGCCGAGCGACGCCCAGGTCTTGACCTCGGGCGGATTGCGGACCATGTACGGATGGGCCATGCGCGAGCCCATGCTGTGTGATACGACGGCGATGTGTTTGTAGCCCTTGCCCTTCAGGAAGGCGACCGCGAGTTGCAGGCGTTCCACCGCCTCGGGGAAGTGCGCGGCATAGGCCTCGGGTTTTGCGTCCACCGCCAGGATCGGCATCTGGATGGACAGCGTGGCGTAGCCGTGGTCGGGCAGGCGCTGGCGCAGCGTGCCGATCATGCCCCAGTCGGGATGGATGCCGGCGCCGTGCACCACCACCACGCCCATCCGGGCATTGGCCGCCTCGGTGTAGATACCCAGAAATTTATGCCGGTTCTTCTGCGTCAGGTACAGCGGGTCGCCGACCACGACCCCCGGGGTGACCTCATCGGCCCATTTTTTCTCGCGTGCGTAATCGGACGCCGCGGACGCCGTCGCGGACGCGACGAGGAGAAATAGAGAGATCAGCCAAGCACGCATGGTTGCTCCTTATCGAAGGTGGTTATGGGTAGAACCTATCTCAAAATTCCCGCAGATGTTCGTGTCGCCCCGGACGTCATTCCCGCGCGACCGCCATGCGACCGCCACGGATGGCGGGAGGTAGAGCAACGCATGGAGCAGTTGCCGGGATGGCGGAAGTGCTGGAAACGCAGGAGCAGTCAAATTTCCATGAACCGAATTTGAGATAGGTTCTAAGCATAGAGCGTTTTCATCGACGCGGGTAGGCGAAGCCGCCGGCGGATGCCCCGCAAAGACCGCTGCGAGGATTAGGACAATCTCAACAGCCAATTTATTCCAGGGGCGCAGTCAGCTATGCCCCATATGTGAGGCCGAGGGGTGACGTCGTTGCCTGCTTCAGGCCGATCGAGCAGCCGCCGGTTTCTAGCGGGGGATGTTCGGGTGCAGCGGCGCAAACGCCTTCTTGAATACGTAATCCGCCACGCGCCGGCCCTGGGCGATGCCCTCGGTCTTATCGAACGCCCAGTGGATACCGAGGTAAATCCGGCTCTGGCCGTTTTCTTCCTCGGCCTCGGAGAGCGACGCGAAGCGGCGCGAAACCAGTGGGCGGACAGTGCCGTTGTGGTCGCGGGTCTGGCCGTTGAACTCGTCCGACACGAAGGTGAAGGCGATATTGTCGGTCCGGTAGAAGTTGCGCAGGGTCTGGAACAGCGCGCCGCCAAAGCCGGCATGCCCGGACGGGTAGGCCGGAAACGGCGGCGTGAAGTTCGGCCCGTTGAGGTTGCTGGCGGGCGCGCCGAGCGGCATATAGGTCGGATCGCCGGCCGTCGCCGGGTTACCGTCGCCGAGACCGGTCGGGCCGGTGCCGGCATCGGACTCGCGGATGCCGGTGACCGGGCGCCAGTATTCGTAGTAATACTTCGACTCCCAGACGGCGATGCCGGCGTCGGCCATCGCCACGTTCACCACCGCCAACAGCCGCGCGGTTTCGACAACGTCCGAGCGCATCAAGTCGGCGATTTCCAGCGTGATCTGGTTGTACAGCCGCGGCGGGGCGCACAGACTCGGCGTGCCGTCGTAGGCCCAGAAGGTTCCGACCAGCGTTTGGTCCGCGGTGCGCAGCGTCGGGGTGACGACACCGTCACCGCCCAGACGCTTCGCCTCGGCGTAGGCGGCCGTGTACTGCGGGCTGTTCAGGGCCGGCGGCGGCGGAGCCCGGAATTGATCGCCCGATTTGATGACAAACGGTTTGACCGAGCCCCAATGCGCGCCGAGCGCCAGCGGGATCTGGCTGATCGGATCCTGACGCCACTTGCCGGGATCGTTGTTGGTGATGAAATCGACGCCGACGCGAGGCTCGGCGTATTGCGAGCCGTCGTTGGCCCGCAGCGCCAGGATCGCCGCGGCCGCGCGCCGTCCGAGGGCGATCCCGTCGGTCTTGGCGCGCCCGTCGCGCACCTCACCCAGGTCCTCGGCGAGTTGCGCGGCAAAGCTCGCCGCCTGCGAGGGAAAGAGGGCGCTGAGCGTATCGTGCGCGGCCATCGCGATGGCGGCCTTCATGGAGGTACTGGGGAGGGCGCGCCCAAGACCGGTGTAGCTTTTGTAATCGCCGACGATCGCGTTGACCGCGTCGAACATGGCGATGTGCACGATCGCCATCGCCCGGCTCGATCGCCCGGGCCCGAGCTGCTCCCCGAAAATCCGGTTCTCGCCGGTCGCGACCGGCGTGTGGTCGAACCCGCTGGCGTCGATCGCGATCTTGTTCCAGTGCCTCACCCAGCTGGTCGAATCGCCCCCTTTCCGCGGCGGCCGCTGGCGTGGCGCCTCGCGGTCTTCGATCGCGGCGTCGAAGCGCGGCCCCAGTGCCTCGCGGACGCCGCCGTCGAATCCGCTCGCCCTGACGGGCGCGGCCGCGCCCAGGGTTAAAATCGCCAACGCCGCAACAATCAACCTCCGGTCCAGCGTTAAGATCATGCGCAAGGTCTCCTTATTGTTAGTGTGCCCTGAAGAATAATTGAAAATATCCGAATGGCACGAGCAATACCCGATGGGCGCTCGGTATCTCGTGATAGGCGGCGACCAAAAACGGGCGTCATTGAAAATGGCATATTACAGGGATAGATACACTATCTTCTAACTATAAAATCAAGATGTGGTGAGTCACTAGGACCGGCGGTAAAATCGCCGGTAATGGCCAAATCCCTCGATGACCTTTCTCCGCGCGCGGCGCTGGTCGAGATCGCGCGCGATTTCCACGCGCGCGGCTGGATGGCCGGCACCGCCGGGAACCTGAGCGCGCGCGAGGACCCGCAGCACTTCTGGATCACGGCCAGCGGCGTGCCCAAGGGCCGGCTCGACGAGGGCGATTTTCTGCTGGTGCGCATCACGGACGGTCAGGTAGTCGAGGCGCGTGACCCGCGCGACCGGCCCTCGGCCGAGACCGCCATCCATCGGACGATCTATAAACTCTTCCCGCACGTCGGCGCCTGCCTGCACGGCCACGGCGTGGAGATGTGCCTGGCCGCGGCGCGCGCCAAGCAAGGGGCCAAGGCGCTGCGCCTGCCGGCCATCGAGATGATCAAGGGCTTCGATATCTGGGAGAAAAACCCCAAGGTCGATCTGCCGTTGTTCGAGAACCGGCTGGATGTCACCGAGATCGCCCAGGCGATCGCGGCGCGCTTTGCCAAGGCCCCGCCGCCGCTCAGCGCGCTCATGGTGCGCGCCCACGGCCCGACGGTCTGGGGCAAGAGCCCGCAGGACGCCTACAACCGCTTCGAGGTTCTGGAGTTTATTCTGCGCTACCTGGCCCAGATCCGCGGGCGGTAACGGCGTCCGGATTTCTCGCTTCGCTCGAAATGACAAGAATCTATCTAAAATAGATGTAGGGTGGGCACCGCCCACCATCAGACGACCTGACGAAGCCGGGTTGGTGGGCGATGCCCACCCTACGAAATATATGCCGGGCATTTTTAAGGAACCTCTGATTAAGTCAGAGGTTCCCGTCCGGCCAGGAGGGCCGGGCATTTTTCAAACACGCACGGTGTTTGAAAAATGGAGCAAAACGAAAGCCACGTTTTTCGTTTTGCGTGTCTGAACTAGCCGGGGATGGACTTGTTCAGACCTTCCTTAAGATAGATTCAAGTAGTAATTAGAGCTTCCATAGAGTATCTCTGGTTCGTTTCGCTTTTTATAACCGGCAAGCAAGGAGCAAACCATGAAAATCGTGAAGCGTGTGGCGCTGGCGGCGGTCGCGGTCGTTATTATTCTGCTGATCGTTTCGGTGTTCCTGCCGTCGAAGTGGACGGTCGAGCGCACGGTGCATATCGCGGCGCCGGCGGCGGCGGTTTTTCCGTATATCAATTCGCTCAAGCAATGGCCGGCCTGGACGGTGTGGTACGAGCGCGAGCCGGACCTGCGCGTGTCCTACGATGGCCCGGAGGCGGGCGTGGGCGCGATCAGCCGCTGGGCCGGCAAGGACGGCGAAGGCGAGATGACCGTCACCGCCAGCGAGCAGGACAAGGCGGTTTCCTACGACCTGGTTTTCAACAATGGCGAGTTCCGCGTGCGCGGCGTGCTGCGCCTGGCCGAGCGCGACGGCGGTACCGCGGTGACCTGGACCAGCGACGGCGACGTCGGCCGGAATCCGGTCGGCAGATATTTCGCACTGTTCATGGACCGCTGGATGGGCCGCGACTTCGAGCACAGCCTCGCCACGCTCAAGAAAACCCTGGAAAAACCCCGCTGAGCCAGCGCGCCGGGCCGCGGCGCCGGTTCTCTGGTATCGTGATGGCGCCATGAAACGCCTGCGCCTGTTGGCCCTGTTTGCGCTCACCGTCTGGCCGTTGTTCTTGCCCGGCCAGGACACGAGCGCGCCCGGCGGCGTGGTGCTGCTGAACGTGAGCGGCGCGATCGGGCCGGCCACCGGCGATTACATCCACCGCGGTCTGGAGAAGGCCAAGGAGCAGCGCGCCGCGCTGGTGGTGCTGCGCATGGACACCCCCGGCGGCCTCGACACCAGCATGCGCGCGATCATCCAGGACATCATCGCCTCGCCGGTGCCGGTCGCGGTCTATGTCGCGCCGAGCGGCGCGCGCGCCGCCAGTGCCGGGACCTATATCCTGTACGCCAGCCACATCGCCGCCATGGCGCCGGCCACCAACTTGGGCGCGGCCACGCCGGTCGCCATCGGCGCCGTGCCCGATCCGGGCGCGGCCGACAAACCGGCCAAGCCGGACAAGGGCGATGACCAAGCCAAAAAAGATTCCGGCGCGCCGCCGAAGGGCGGGGCCATGGAGCGCAAGGCGGTGCACGACGCCGCCGCCTACATCCGCGGGCTCGCGCAGATGCGCGGGCGCAACGTCGAATGGGCCGAGCGCGCGGTGCGCGAGGCGGTGAGCCTGTCGGCCGACGAGGCGGTGAAGCTGCGCGTCGCCGATCTGATCGCCGCCGATGTCCCGGAGCTGCTGACCAAGATCGACGGCCGCAAGGTGAACGTGCTCGGCGAGACCCGCACCCTCAAGACTGCCGGGCTGGCGGTCGAAACCATCGAGCCCGATTGGCGCAGCCGTCTGCTGTCGGTGATCACCGATCCCAACGTCGCCTATATCCTCATGATGCTCGGCGTCTACGGGCTGTTCTTCGAACTCTGGAACCCGGGCTACGTGCTGCCGGGGGTGATCGGCGGCATTTGCCTGCTGTTGGCGCTGTTCGCGTTTCAGGTGCTGCCGGTGAGCTACGCCGGTCTCGCGTTGATCCTTTTGGGCGTGAGCTTCATGGTCGCCGAGGTGTTCGTGGCGAGCTTCGGGGCGCTCGGCATCGGCGGGGTGATCGCGTTCGCGATCGGCTCGGTGATGCTGTTCGACACCGACCTGCCGGGCTTCGGCATCTCGCCGTGGCTGATCGCCGCGGTGGTGATCGCGAGCGCGGCGTTTTTCATGGCGGTGGTGATGTTGGCGCTCAAGGCTCGGCGCCGGCCGGTGGTGAGCGGCGCCGAGGAGATGATTGGCAGCCCCGGCGAGGCGCTGGCGGCGTTCAAGGCCGAGGCCCTTCCCCACGGCGCGACCCAGTACACCGGGCGGGTGCGGGTACACAGCGAGGAATGGCAGGCACGCTCGCCCCGCCCGGTTAAAAACCACCAGAAGCTGCGCGTCACCGGCCGTGACGGCTTGATGTTGATCGTGGAACCCGAACCTACAACCGAGGAGAACTGACATGGGCCTGACCGTTATGAGTTTCATCGCGATCGTCGTGGTGATGCTGGTATTCACCGCCATCCGCATCCTGCGCGAATACGAGCGCGGCGTGGTGTTCCAGCTCGGCCGGTTCTGGAAGGTCAAGGGTCCGGGGCTGATCGTGCTGATCCCCGGCATTCAACAGATGGTGAAGGTCGACCTGCGCGTGGTGGTGATGGACGTGCCGCCGCAGGACGTGATCTCGCGCGACAACGTCTCGGTCAAGGTCAACGCAGTGGTGTTCTTCCGCGTCATCGACCCGGAGCGCGCCATCATCCAGGTCGAGGACTTTTACGCCGCCACCAATCAGCTCGCGCAGACCACGCTGCGCTCGGTGCTCGGCAAGCACGAGTTGGACGAGATGCTCGCCGAGCGTGACAAGCTCAACATGGATATCCAGAAGATCCTGGACAGCGCCACCGACGCCTGGGGCATCAAGGTGACGACGGTCGAGATCAAGCACGTCGACATCGACCCGACCATGGTGCGCGCCATCGCCCAGCAGGCCGAGGCCGAGCGCACGCGCCGCGCCAAGGTCATCCACGCCGACGGTGAGTTCCAGGCGGCCGAGAAACTGGTGCAGGCGGCGGAGTTGATCGCCCGGCGGCCGGAGGCGATGCAGCTGCGCTATCTGCAGACGCTCAGCGGCATCGCCGGCGAGAAGAGCAACACCATCGTGTTCCCGCTGCCGATCGACCTGATGGCGGCGTTCAGCGACTTGGTCAAGAAGGCCAAGGGCTAGAAGACATTAGATTTACTATCATTTGCCGCAAAGGCGCGAAGGACGCAAAGAAAAACATGAGTTTTTATCAAGAGAACCTTTGCGTTCTTTGCGCCTTTGCGGCGAAAAATATTTTTTTGTATTTCAACTTTCCTAACGGGTGTCAGCGCACGGTGTAGGCGTGAATCGCCACCGGGCCGACGGTGAGGCCGAAGCGCAACTCCGAATAATAGCCCTCGGCGTTCGGCAGGCTCGGGCCGATGAGTTGCAGCAGTGCCGGGTTGCCGTCGACATAGCCGACCGGGCGCCATTGGCCGGTGGCCGGGTCGCGCGCCATCAGCGGTGTTTCGTCGATGCGAAACGCCGGCTTCCAGCGTCCGGCATCCGGGAAATAGCGCACCTCGACGACGCACAGCGTTTGCGAGTTGCCGTCGGCGGCGTGCGCGAGCTCGATGAATTTATCGGCCGGCCGGACCGCGGCCTTGACGCTCGTGCCGGGGCGCAGCAGCCACTGGAACTGGGCCGCCTTGGTTTGCTTGAGCGGGAAGCGGCCGACGTCGCCGCGAATGTCCTGACTGACGGTTTTATCGTTCTCGGTATAGGCCAGCACCAGCACCACCGGCTCCTTGGCCTGCGCCGGCGGCGCGAGGGCGAGCAGCGCGAGGGCCAGCAGCAGCAGGGCGTGAAATCGGCTCATAAGCTTTATATACTCCGTGGCGTCCACCTGGAAGAATAATAACCCGTCCCCATGCTGTCCACCTCAATTATGACGCGCGCGCCGCTGCGCCGCCGGATCGGCGGTCTGCTGGTGTGCGCGGCCGCCGCCCTGGCCGGGACGTCCCAGGCCGCCGATGCGCCGCGCCAACGGTCGGTGCCGCTCGGCGACGGTGGCGAGGTGACGGTGCGGGTGTTTCCGGCGCGCGGCCGGGAGCTGATCGTGTGGTTGCCGTCCGAGGCCGGCTTGACCTCGACCGACGAGCAGATCGCGGCGCAACTGGCCCGGACCGGCATCGAGATGTGGCTGGCGGATGTCATCAACGCGCGCCTGCTGCCGCAGGTGCGCAGCAGCCTCGAACAAATCCCGGCCGCGGACGTGGCGGCGGTGATCGCGGCCGCGGCCGTGCGCGGCAAACGCGTGTACCTGCTGAGCGCCGCGCGCGGCGCGGTGCCGGCGCTGCGCGGCGCGCGCGCCTGGCAGCTCGGCCACCCGCGCGACAGCGCGCTGGCCGGTGCGATCCTGCTGTGGCCGAACCTGTACGTCGCCACGCCCGAGCCGGGCGCCGACGCCGAATATTTGCCGGTGGTGCGCGAGACCCGCTTGCCCATCTACATTCTTCAGCCGCAGTTGTCACCTTGGTACTGGCGGCTGGAGCGGCTCACTGCCGAGCTTGAACAGGCCGGCAGCACGGTGCAGACCAAGGTCTTGCCCGGGGTGCGCGATCGATTTTATTTCCGCTCCGAGTTCGCCGTGACCGATAGCCCGGCGCGCGAGGACGAACTGGCCCGGGAGTTTCCCGGGCTGCTGCGCGAGGCGGTGATACAGCTTAACTCCAAGCCGGAGAAGGTTCGATGAAGCGCGTCTTGGTGGGTCTTGTTTGTTTGCTGTTGATGGCGGGCGGCGTTCAGGCGCGCGAACTCAAACCCTACCAGGGCGAACCCGCCCCGCCGCCGCTGGCGCTCCCGGACCTGCACGGCAAACCGCACGACCTCGCCGACTATCGCGGCCAAGCGGTGCTGGTGAACTTCTGGGCGACCTGGTGCCCGCCGTGCGTGCACGAGATGCCGTCCATGCAGCGCCTCAAGGAAAAGATGGCCGGCAAACCGTTCGCCATCCTGGCCGTGGACATGGCCGAGAGCGAGGCGGACGTGAACAAATTCCTCGCCAAGGTGAAAGTGGATTTCACCATCCTGATGGATCGCGACGGCAAGGCGTTGCAGCGCTGGAAGGTGTTCGCCTTCCCGACCAGTTTCTTGATCGGCCCCGACGGAAAAATCCATTACGCGTTGTTCGGTGCCCTGGAGTGGGATAGCGAGGAAGTCGTGAGTATCATCGAAGGATTATTGCCGAAGGAAAGCAGCGAATACTGATTTTCCGGCATTATTGAGAATCACGTAGATGCTTGACACCATTCCCCTCTCCCCCAGCCCTCTCCCACAAAGGGGGAGAGGGGAATCCGCCTCTCCCCCTAGTGGGAGAGGCCGCGCGAAGCGCGGGAGAGGGAGCGGTTGGTTAAGGTGATAGCCGTCAAGTAATTACGTAACATCAATAGGAGGCAGATATGTTTCAAGGATTGCGCACCGTGATATATGGCGTGAACGACATCGGCCGCGCCAAGCAGTGGTACAGCCAGGCGCTCGGCATGACGCCGTATTTCGACGAACCGTTCTATGTCGGATTCAACGTCGGCGGTTACGAGTTG
>JACREH010000047.1 GCA_016218345.1 Gammaproteobacteria bacterium
GGGGGTGATCGTGATCTCGGTCGGCTTTCCCACCGCCAGATCGGCGGCCACGCCAAAATCATCGAACAATACTTTCTCGGCGCACGGGCTCGGGTCGTTGCGGATAAAGCGCAGCGTCACCGGTCTACCCGTCGGCACCTGGATGCGCGCCGGGGTGTACACACCGTTGTCGACGACGATGTCGATCGGCCCGGCACCGGCGGCGACGCGGGCCTTGGGTTTTGAAAACCAGAACCACCACACGACCAAGGCAAGTAATATTAGTCCCGCAAGGTTAGTTAACCAGATATTCATCTCATCTCCTTGCGAAACGGCTCGCCTCTCTCTCCCCTTGCGGGAGAGGGAATGAGGGAGAGGGGGAGTTGGTATGAGTCTTCATTTAGACCGAAACCAGCGCAACCGGTTGGCGTTGCTCACCACCGTGACCGACGACATGGCCATGGCGGCGCCGGCGATCATGGGGTTGAGCAACAGCCCGGTGAACGGCCACAACGCGCCGGCGGCGATCGGAATGCCGACAATGTTATAGACGAACGCGCCGAACAGATTCTGCTTGATATTGCGCACCGTGGCGCGCGAGATCGCGATCGCGTCCGGCACGCCGTGCAGCGAGCCGCGCATGAGCGTCACGTCGCCGGCCTCGATGGCGACGTCGGTGCCGGTACCGATGGCGTAGCCGACGTCGGCCTGGGCCAGCGCCGGGGCGTCGTTGATGCCGTCGCCGACCATGGCGACGATCTCGCCGCGCGCCTGCAAGGCCTCGATCTGCCTGACCTTGTCCTCCGGCAGCACCTCGGCCAGCACCTCGTCGATGCCGACCTGCCCGGCCACCGCCGTGGCGGTCGCGCGATTGTCGCCGGTCAGCAGGATGACCTTGAGCCCGAGCGCGTGCATGCGCGCGATCGCCGCCTGGGAATCGTCCTTGATCGGGTCGGCGACCGCGACGATGCCGGCGGCCTTGCCGTTCACGGCGAGGTACATCGGTGTCTGGGCGCGCGCCGCGAGTTCCTTCGCCTTGGCTTCCAGCGCCGCCACGTCGATGTTCTCCCGGCGCATGAGCGCGAGATTGCCGAGCAACACCCAGTATGGGCTGCCCCCCACCCTACCCTCCCCCTCGAAGGGGGAGGGCGAGGGAGGGGGTGCAACGCTCGCACGCACCCCTTGGCCGGCTATGGCCTCGAAGCCGGTAACGGGCAGGAGTGCGACGCCCTTGCCCTTGGCCGCCTCGAGGATCGCGAGCGCCAGCGGGTGTTCCGAGCCGACCTCCAAGCTCGCGGCGATCGCTAGCAGCGATTGCTCATCGAAACCGGGGAGTGCGACCAGTGCGGTCACCGTTGGGTGCCCGGCGGTCACGGTGCCGGTCTTGTCGAGCACCACCGCGGTCAGCTTGCCGGCCTGCTGCAGGGCCTCGCCGTTCCTTATAAGTATGCCGTACTCGGCGGCCTTGCCGACGCCGACCATGATCGAGATCGGCGTGGCCAGGCCGAGCGCGCACGGACAGGCGATGATCAACACCGTCATGGTCGTGACCAGCAGGTAGGCGGGCTTAGGCTCGGGACCGAGGTTGAACCAGGCGAGGAAGGTAAGCACGGCGACGATCAGCACCGCCGGCACGAACACCGCCGAGATCCTGTCGGCCAGCCGGCCGATCGCCGGTTTGCTGTTCTGGGCGCGGCGCACCAGCTCGATGATGCGCGCCAGCGCGGTGTCGGCGCCGATGCGCGTCGCCTTGAACAGAAAACTGCCGGACTTGTTGATGGTTCCGCCCACGACCGGGTCGCCGACCTTCTTCTCGACCGGCATCGGCTCGCCGGTCAGCATCGACTCGTCGATCGTCGAGTGGCCGTCGACGATCTCGCCGTCGACCGGAATCTTCTCGCCCGGGCGCACGCGCACGCTGTCGTCGAGACCGACCTCGGCGATCGGGATGTCTATTTCCCGGCCGTCGCGCACCACCCGCGCGGTCTTGGGCTGCAGGCCGATCAGGCGCTTGATCGCCTCGCTGGTCTTGCCGCGAGCGCGCATCTCGAGCGCCTGGCCGAGGTTGATGAGCGCGATGATGATCGCCGCGGCCTCGAAGTAGACATGCCGGGCGTCACTCGGGACGAGCGCCGGGAACAACACCACCAGCATCGAGTACATCCAGGCGCTGCCGGTGCCGAGCGCGATGAGCGTGTCCATGTTGGCGTTGTGCCCGCGGAACGTCTTCCAGGCGCCGCTGAAGAAATGGCCGCCGGCATAGATCAGCACGAACAGGCTGGCCGCGCCGACCGCGAGCCAGAATGGAAACGCCCCGGGGGCGTCGAGGTGCGGCATGAGCCCGAACGGTTCGAGGATCATGAGCGGGGCGCCGATCAGCGCCGCGACCGTGAACTTGCGCAGGAGCCTGCGGTAGTGGGCGAACTCGCCGGCTTCCTTCGCGGATTCGTCCTGCGCGCCGCGCAACTCGGCGGCGCCATAGCCGGCCTGCTCGACCGCCGCGATCAGCGCCGCGGTCGCGACCGCGCCGCGCACCGTGGCGGTGTGCTCGGCGAAGTTAACGCTCGCCTCCTCCACCCCCGGCACGCCCGTCAGCGCGTTCTCTACCGTGGCCACGCAGCCAGCACAACTCATGCCGGAGATGGACAGGCGCCGGCTATCGGATAACTCGGTCATGCCGTGCAGTATATAAGGAACCGCGCCCGTTCAGCCGGGGTTGAACATGAATACGTATTCGCCGTGATTGATATCCACCCGGATATCGCCGCCGTGGCTCTCGGCATAGGCCAGCCAGCCCGGCTGACGGGTGCACTCCGGCACCTCCGGCGATTCCCGGCCGCGCGGCCGGTCGTACCAGGCGAGCAGCATCGCGTCAGGCGCGAGGCGCCGGGCCGCGGCCTGGGCCAGTGCCTGGGCGGATTCGAAATCGAGTTCCAGGCCGTTGACGATCAGACCGAGATGGCGCAGCGGCGGCCGCGCCTGCCATTGCTGATAGCAATCCGCGCCGCAGAAATAATAGACATAATCCGCCGCTTCCTGGCTTTGCGCCACCGACCGCGGGATTTCCTTCAGACAGATTTCGCAGGCGACCGGGCCGGCTGCGGGAATGGTGGACATCATGCAGTCCTCCTTTCAATTCGCTCTGTGGAGATAAATGGAGACTGCCGACGGCCAATACAAGCGCGCGGCAACTCGAAAGAACTGCGCGGATAGGCCGTATTTGGACAACGGCACCCCCGCAGACCAAGATGTACATCGCGCGAAAAACCGGCTAGCTGCCCCGGGCGTGTCCGCCGCGCTCTCTATCAGGGTTCTTCGCCAGGTACTTTTCGGGATGGGCCGTGAACTCCTTGTGGCAGCCGCTCGAACAAAAGTAGTACATCAGACCCTGGTGCTCGGTCTTGGCCGCCGCCTGGTTCTCGTCCACTTTCATGCCGCATACCGGATCGATCGCCATGATTGCTCTCCTTTGGTACCACGCTGTTTCCGTGTTTGCGCCCGCCTCGTGTGCCACGCTCATATTCGGCACTGAGGTCCACACACACCCTGCGATCCCCATCGCCGCACGGCACAGCCGTGCGGCGATGGCATGCGCTGACGTTACTTACACGACATCTTCATCAACATATGATGCTCTTGCATCATCTGGCCCATGGCCGTTTCCATCAGCTTCTGATGCTCGGTAATCCATTCCTCGTGCTCCTTCATGCTCATGCCGGCCCGCGGTTTCATGGCGTTCATCTTGCCGATGACGTCCTCCATCATTTTCATATGCTCGCCGAGCAGCTTCACCCGCTCCGTTTCCTTGGCCCGTTCCGTCTCTTGCATCTTCAGTTTCGCCTGTTGCATTTTCTGGATCAGCTGTTGCTGTCCGGCATCCGGACCCGGCCACGTCACTGCGGGGAACATCAGCACGGCTCCCAATCCCAATATCATCAAAGTGCGTTTCATTTGACACCTCCGTTTCAGGTTGATGAACACTACTACTTCCCTACTATCCACGCCCAATGGCGCGGGATGAACGCCGGCACGTGCGCTGCGTAACGCTCGTATTCGACACCGAACTCGGCTGCCACCTCGCGCTCTTCACGTCGCGCCAGGCGCACGTACATGTAAACCAGCACCGGAAACATGGCGATCGTCAGGATCGTCGGCCACTGCACGAGAAAGCCAAACATGATGAGCACGAATGCCAGGTACTGCGGGTGGCGGATGCGTGCATACGGCCCGGCGGCCGCGAGCACATGCGCCTGCTGGGCCGCATACAACACCTTCCAGGCCGCAGCCAGCAGCCAGAAGCCGCCGCCGATGAGGGCGAAGCTGAGCAGATGAAACGGGCCGAAGTGCGGGTTGGCCTTCCAGCCGAACAGCATCTCCAGCAGGTGACCGGCGTCGTGCGTGAGCCAATTCACGTTCGGGTAGCGGCTTTGCAGCCAGCCCGACAACAGGTAAATGGTGAGCGGAAAACCGTACATCTCGGTGAACAGCGCGACGATGAACGCCGACAGCGCGCCAAAGGAGCGCCAGTCGCGCGTCGTCCGCGGCTTGGCGAAGCTGTAGAGGAAGATGATGAACACCGCCGAGTTAATGACGACCAGCGACCATAAACCGTATGCCGGGGTTTCGTTCATTTTTTGTCCTCCCGACCGCCGTGGTCATGGCCGTGACCGCCGTGGCCGAAAAGGTGCAACAACGGACACAGGGCCACCAACGCGAACGGCAACACCCCGAGCGCATGCGCGCGGTGCTCACTCAAGAGAAAGAACGCGGCGATCGCTGCAAAACCGAGGAAGGCGAGCGCGGTACGCGAGCGCCAGAACGGCGGATTTTCCGGATGTTGATTGATCATAGCGCCCTCTTCAGGTTGGTATGTTTGTTCTGTCCCGATGACTCATGGCCTATTCCTCGTCGGTGTCGTCTTCGATTGGCGGTCGGCGCGTGCGGCCGACCCACCGGGCGGCAGCTCGCACACCGGCGGCAGCGCAATCTTGCGGGCGATGAGATAGATCGAGAGCAGCAACAGCGCGATGCTCAGCAGACCGAGCTCGGCACCGCCGAGCGGCAGCAACGCGAGTGCGCCGGCGGCCCCGAGGAAAGAAAGCACCGGTAGCAGCAGGAACGAACCGCAGGCCGCGCAACCGGCCGCGATCGCGCCGCTCGCGGCACCGCCGAGACCAGCGGCGATCTCGCCGCGCGCCAGACGCGCGCGCCGCTGGCGCGCGAAATACACGATCATCGCCACATCCATGCCAAACAGCACAGGGACGATCACGGCCGCCACCGCGGGCACGGCGCCGAAGTTGTCGGCCAATCCGGCGGCGAGGCTCGCCAGTAGTTGCAGCTTGGAGCCGAGCGCCACGCCGGGCGTGGAGAACACCGCACCGATCAGGCGGTAGTTCGGCAACCACAGCGTGGCCGCCAACACCACGATCGCGATCGCGTTGGCGAGCAGCAGATAGGCCGGACGACCCAGCACCTCACGGGTGGCCTCGATCACGAGGCGCGCGGGGTTTTGGCTGAACGTGTCCATGGTGTTCATTTCTGCTTGAGCGCGATGTCGATCACAAGTCGCAGCGCCTCGTACGGCTGGTTGCCGACGACCTCGTACGACTTGCCGTTCGGCGCCACAATGACGGTATACGGCGTACCCGGCGCACCGGCGGCCAGCGCGTCGGCCACGTCCGCGGCGACGCGTGCGGCGTGCCGGCCGCTCTGCAGGCATTGCTCGAACGGCGCGCGTTCGAGACCGACGTGTTGCGCGATGCGCGGCAGCTCGGCCGGTTCGAGCCGGTTGCGGCTGGGCGTGATCTCGTACAGCCGGTCGAGATAGGCCCAGAACTTCGCATCGCCGCCGAGATCGGCGGCGCACTCCGTGGCCTCGGCCTCCTTGGGCGCCTTGGGATGGATCTCGGCGATCGGGAAATGACGGAACACCCATGCCACCTGGCCGCGGTAGTCGTCCACGATGCGCTTCAGGGTCGGGTGCAGGCGCTTGCACAACGGACACTCGGTGTCGCCGAACTCGATGAGCTTCACCGGCGCCGCGCGCGGACCGCGAATGTGATCGCGCGCGCTCACCGGCTCGACGATGCCCATCACCTCTTCCTGCGCGAAGCCAGGCATGGCGAGGACGAACAACGCCGCGGCCACAAGCAGATAGATCGCAGCTCGGCGCGGGTTGGATGGGTTCATGATCGCGGCCTCCGCAATTTCTCCTCCGCCGTCATCTCCGGCGCGGCCCGCTCCACGGTTTTGAGGGCGCGGCGGGCGAGCCACCACGCGTAGGCAATCGCGCCAAGGCAACCGGTCGCGATCGCCGCGAGCGCGACGGCTGCCCACGACATCCCCACCCATGCGAGCAGCAGCCCGGCCGCGGCCGCCATGCCCGCGGCACAGATCGTGATTCGCTTACAGTGACGCACGCCCGTTCTCCTCATGTCATCGTCGAGAGCTTCTTGCCTTTCAACAGCGCCGAGTTGACGATCACCGACAGCGACGACAGCGCCATCGCCGCCGCGGCGATGATCGGGTTCAGGAACCCGAGCGCCGCCACCGGAATCCCCACGCTGTTGTAGATGAACGCCCAGAACAGGTTCTGCTTGATCTTGGTCATGGTCGCGCGCGACAGGCGGATCGCCAGCACCACATCGCGCACGTCGTTCTTGATGAGGATAATGCCGCCGGTCTCCTTGGCGACGTCCGAGCCGGAGCCGATGGCGATGCCGATGTCGGCCACGGCCAGCGCCGGCGCGTCGTTGACGCCGTCGCCCACCATGGCCACCGACTTGCCTTGGCTTTGCAGGTCCTGCACGACCTTGGCCTTGTCGCCCGGCAGCACCTCGGCGATCACGCGCTCGATGCCGAGCTCGCGCGCGATCGCCTGCGCGGTGCGCTGGTTGTCGCCGGTGAGCATGATGACCTCGACCTTCTCGCGGGCAAGCGCGGCAACCGCCTCCTTGGCTTCCGGTTTCAGCGTATCGGCCACCGCCACGATGCCGGTAAGCGCGCCGTCGAGACCGACCAGCATCGCGGTCTTGCCCTCGCCTTCCAGGCGGATCATCGTCTCTTCGGCGGCCGCGGCGTCGATGCCCTCGCGCGCGAGCAGCCGGCGGTTGCCGAGCAGCACCTGGCGGCCGTCCACGCTGCCCTGGATGCCGTGCCCCGGGATCGCCTCGAATCCGGTCACCTTGGGCAATTCGATGTTGCGATGCTGCGCGGCGCGCACGATCGCCTCGCCGAGCGGATGCTCCGAACCGACCTCCACCGCGGCGGCGAGTCGCAGCGCCTGTTCCTCGGTCGCGACCCCGAGCGGCACGATGTCGGTGACGTTCGGCTCGCCGCGGGTGAGCGTACCGGTCTTGTCGAAGATCACGGTCGTGAGTTTCTGCGCGCGTTCCAGCACTTCGCCGCCGCGGATCAGAATGCCGGCCTCGGCGCCCTTGCCGACGCCGACCATGAGCGCCGCCGGCGTGGCCACGCCGAGCGCGCACGGGCAGGAGATGATGAGTACCGCAATGAACGACAACAGCGCCTGCGGGAAATTGCCCGCGAGCCACCAGCCGAAAAACGCGACGAACGCGACCGCCACCACCGCCGGCACGAACTTGGCGGTGACCTGGTCGGCGATGCGCTGGATCTGCGCGGTGCTGGCCTGCGCCTCTTCCACCATCTTGATGATCTGCGCGAGCGCGGTCTGCGCACCGACCTTGGTCGCCTGGAAGCGGAACAGGCCGGTGCGGTTGAGCGTGCCGCCGATGACTTCGGAGCCGACACGCTTTTCCACCGGCATGGATTCACCGGTCAACATGGATTCGTCCACCGACGAACTGCCATCGGTCACCATCCCATCGGTCGGAATTTTCTCGCCCGGCCGCACCACCACGATCTCGTTCACCATCACGCTCTCCGCCGGAATCTCCATCTCCTGGCCCTCGCGAATCACACGCGCGGTGGCCGGCTTGAGATCGAGAAGCTTTCGCACCGCCGCCGAGGAGCGCTTCTTGATCAGCTCCTCCATGTACTTGCCGAGCAGCACGAACGCGATGATGACGGCGCTGACCTCGAAATACACGTCGCGCTCCTCGACCTTCACCGGCAGCACCCAGGGAAAGAACAACACCGCGACGCTGTAGACGTAGGCGACCGTGGTGCCGAGCGCGATCAGGAAATCCATGTTGATCGAGCGCGTGCGGATCGCCTGCCACGACCCCTTGTAGAAGCTCCAGCCGCCGATAAACTGCACCGGCGTGACCAGCAGGAACAGCCACATACCCCAGGTGAACCACGGCAGCGTCGGAATCGGCGCCCAGGTGACGATGGTCGCGCCGGTCGCAAGCGCCAGGAACGCTCCGGCGCGCAGGATCGCGAGCGCCAACACACCGGTGAGCGCGATCGCCACGCGCGTCTTCATCGACTTCAATTCCTGCTCGGGCGACTCGAAGGTGCGCTGGCAACCGGTGCTGCAAAAGTAATACGCGCGGCCGGCGCGTTCAGTCTTAAGTGACTTGCTCTTCTCCACCACCATGCCGCAGATCGGGTCTTTGGCCATGTCCTTGGCGGGTCTCACTTGCGGGGCCGGTGCGACAGCGGCGCGCCCGGCTGTCGGCTGATCGTGGTCGACGGCCATTTTCATGGGCAAGGCGTCCGCGTCCGGGCGCGCATAGCCAGCCGGGTTTTCTTCAAAGGCATGCAGGCAACGACCGGAGCAGAAATAATAGGTTACGCCCGCGTGCGCGGACCTGCCCGCCGCTTTCGTTTCGTCGACCGCCATGCCGCATACCGGATCTATTGCCACGCGACCTCCTGTGTTGCGAGCCGCCCGGCGCGCGCGCCGGGCGAGTCGATTAAACGGTTCGCTTGCCTGAATGGCCTAGGGAACCTCTGTCAAGTACCGCTCGCCCTGAGCTTGTCGAAGGGCGTTCCATACAAGCTCAGTGATTTCGTGCTGCTTCCGTTCGTGCTTCGACTGGCTCAGCACGAACGGAGGCTTTTTCAAAGTCTGGATTCCGGCTTTCGCCGGAATGACGACTGAAGCAGAGCTTCCCTAATGTTCACACACCTTTCCTTCGGTGCCGGACGCCTTGATCGCTTCGCTGCGCGGCCCGGGCAAACGGGCGCGCGGATCGGTCAGCAGCGATTCGAGATACGGCTGCAACAATTCGGTCGCCTGGGCCGCGGCCGCGGCCTGCGCCTGCGGCCCGGCTTCGGTCGTCGGCCAGGGCCGTTCCGGTAACCGCGGCTCGATCACCACCACCGCCGCCCCGCAACCGCACGGGCAACGGTGAAACGTCAGCCGCTCTTCGGACAGATACCACGGCCGGTGACGCAGCAGCAGCCGCTCCAGGATTCCCAGCATGGACCAGCGGCCTTGCAAAATGCCGCCGATATCCGCCTCGCGGGTGGCGACATGATGGATCAGGAGCGCGTCCAGATCGTGCTTGCAACAGATGGCGTCCATCGGCGCCAGGTCCACCAGCGCGCCGTCGCAGTACCAGTCGCCGTCGATCTCCACCGGCCGGTACAGGATCGGCATGGCCGCGCTCGCCACCATGCGCGGAACGAGCGCGCCCTGCGAGAAC